>NZ_JADZBI010000017.1 GCF_020852195.1 Hyphomicrobium sp.
GCCCACACCAGCGCGTCGACGCGGTCGGGGCTGCGGCCCGCCGAAAGCCCGTCGGCACCGAAGGCCAGCATCTGCTGCTCGAGCGTTTCGTGCACGCCGACGTGCGCCACGCGGCCCTCGGCGTAAAGGGCGGCCACGGGCTCGGCGCGCAGCCATTTTCCGCGCGTCGCCCGCACGGTGCGCACCGCCACCGCCTCGTCGATCTGGCGCAGCACGGCGATGACGAGGTCGCCGCCCTGGTTCACCTCGGCGACGACGCGGTCGGCCATGAACTCGTGGTAGGCACGCACCGCGGCGCGTGCCCAGACCGTCGGCTCGCGCCCTTGCAGCGAGCGGTCGGCGGTAATGTAGGCGCGTCCGTCGGCGGCAAGTCCGGCGATGATGATCCCACACGCATCCGAATTGGCCGTCGCCGTCACCGGCGGATCGACGGCGACGACGATGCTCGTCAGCTCGGGGCACGCAGTGACGCGCGCCTGCTCGATCCAGTCGCGGCGCCAGAGGCTGCCGGACTGCTCGTCGACGATCTCGCCGAGTAACTCCTGGCGGCCCAGCGCCGTGCCGGCGTAGCGCCGCTCCATCTCCGCGATGAACGCCGGCGCAAGATGCGCGGCGTTGGCCGACGTGGCGGCGCGCGTGACGACGGTCGCCGGGTCGTCCATGATGCTCTTCAACAGCGGCAGCGGACGCGGCGTCGTGGTCACCGCGATGGCGGGCGACGCGCCGAGCCGCATCCCGAACTGCAGCATGTCCCAGGTCTCCTCGGGCCGGCGCCACTTGGCCAGCTCGTCGCACCAGGCGGCGTCGAACTGCGGCCCGCGCAGGCTGTCCGGATCCTCGGCCGAGAACATCTGCGCGATGGCCCCGCTCGGCCAGACGAGCTGCGCCTTCGAGATCTCCAGTTCGGGGCGCTCGTCGGCGCGATGGATCGCCATCAGGCCCGAGACGCCCTCGACCATCACGCGGCGCACGTCCGCCAGCGTCTCGCCGACGAGGGCGATGCGGCGCGCCGGCGTGGCGCCGAGCGGCGGGATGCCGAGCGCCTTGGCGCGGACCCATTCGGCACCGGCGCGCGTCTTGCCGGCGCCGCGGCCGCCGAGGATCAGCCAGACGCGCCAGTCGGCGCCCGCGGCCGTTGTCGCCGGAGGGAGCTGATCGTCGCGCGCCCATACCTGCCAATCCGACAGGATGAAGCGCAGGGTCTCAGGATCGAGGCTTGCGAGATCGTGGCTTAGGCGTCCCGCCGCTGCCGAGGCGCTCAAGGCGCTCCGCAATCTCGCGGCGCATGCGCTCCGCATCGGCGCCGGCTCCCGCGGTGCGGGCGGCGTCCCTATTCTCGTCGAGTCCAGCGACGGCCTCCGTGACCTTCTCGAAATTGCTGATCAGGGTGGCGAGGGCACGGCTCTCGCGCTCCTCGTCCTGGGCCGAACGGACCTCTCCGCTCGCCATGCGCTTCTCCATGTGCTCGAGCTTCAGACTGATGGCGCGGTAGAGGCGCCCGATGAGGGATGCTTGCGCGCCGCGCGTGGGCAAGGCGTCCCGACGACTTCGCTTCGACAGTGGCGTTACCGGTGCCGGCGACTTCCCTGCCTTGGCCGCGCCGCCCTTGGTCTTGCCGGCCCGTTCCTCGCGACCCGCCCAACCTTCCCGCTTGGCCCGGGCGCCGATGCGCATCGGCGTTACGCCGAAGCGCTTGGCGATCTCGGCCAGCGGCACCGACGCATCGGCATAGGCGCGGCGCACCGCGGCCCACGTGTCGTCGTCGACCTGCATGCCGTCATTGATCTCGAAGCTGAGCTGTCGGGGGGTGGGCTTTGTTGTCGAGCGCCGTAGCGACACTCTTCCAGCCATACTGAAATACTATCGATCGACCGTTACGCTGTCAATATAAAATCGAAGATCTTCTTGTGTATTTTTATATTTCTTATAATTTATCTTATCTGTTCTTTATTCTACTCAACAGACCACAGTATCCCGGCACGGCGCAGCGGGGATAACTTTTCCGCCTGCCCAGCCGGCCGCCCGCGGGCAACGCTCCGCGTCCGTCCACAAGGCGCTCGCCCGCCTTCCTGCGGGCGTATAAATAACCATAATGCCGTGGTGATTTGAGTCCGCGAGGCCGGCTGGCGCTGGCCCCGGCCGTATCCGTGTTTTCGATCGCACACATTCGGGGTTGGCACGTTGAGCGACTGGTTCTTCAAGCGCGGCCGGCGCGAGGGCATCGACTGGATGAGCCTCGACTCGCGGCTCGATTCCTCGCTCTCGGAACTCTGGTCGCGCTGCAAGGACCTGTGGGATGCCGGCTCGAGCTTCTTCGCGCGTTTCAAGCTCACGGGCTGGCGGCGCATCCTGAACGAGGCCGGATCGGAGACGCTTTCGCTCGCGACCGGCGGGCTGTTCGTGCTCTATGCGCTCGCCTTGCCCGCGTTCCTCGACTTCGACGAGGGGCGCTTCCTCACCGGCAAGTACAGCGTCAAGTTCCTCGACGCGGCCGGCAACGAGATCGGCCAGCGCGGCATCCTGCACAACGACGCTGTGCCGCTCGAGGAGATTCCCGACGCCGTCATCAAGGCGACGCTCGCCACCGAGGACCGCCGCTTCTTCGAGCACTTCGGCATCGACATCTGGGGCACGGCGCGCGCGCTTTTCGAGAACCTGCGCGCCAACAACGTCGTGCAGGGCGGCTCGTCGCTGTCGCAGCAGCTCGCCAAGAACCTGTTCCTCTCGAACGAGCGCACCATCGAACGCAAGGTGAAGGAAGCCTTCCTCGCACTGTGGCTGGAAACGCGCCTGACCAAGAACGAGATCCTCAAGCTCTACCTCGATCGCGCCTACATGGGCGGCGGCACCTTCGGCGTCGACGGCGCGGCGCATTTCTACTTCAACAAGTCGGCGCGCGACGTGAACCTCGCGGAAGC
>NZ_JADZBI010000018.1 GCF_020852195.1 Hyphomicrobium sp.
AAGCTCACTGTCACCGAACGCAATATGCTGCATTGAACCTGCGGGCGCCGGATACAGCGGAGCGAAGAAAGCCGGTCAGCACTCAAGCAGACCGGCTTTCTCCGGCCGCCACCGGCCAGATCAGATCAACCCGAGCAAGTGCAGGACGATGAGCCCCGAGATGGGGACTCCGAGTGCCCACAACAGCACATAGCGCATAGCCGCGTTCTCTCTTTTTGCCGCGCGCATGGCCGAGCCATCCGGATCGGCCACACGATTGGTTCACCTACGTGACACCAAACACGCGATCAGGCAGAGCGGTTCCGCGACAAAGCCGCAAGAGACATGAGAGAGAGATGCGCGTGCACGCTACTTCTGCGCGGTAGGCAGGAATGCGCTCACCTTGCGCACGAGGTCGGCGACGTTCTGGGCGCCCATACGCTCCATCACCCAGGCGCGGTAGGTCTCCACTGTGCGCGGGCTGATCGAGAGCTTGGCCGCGATCTGCTTGTTGGACATGCCGGAGGCGACAAACTCCAGAACCTCGCGCTGGCGCGGCGAGAGCGCCTTCAAGCGCTCGGCGATGTCGATGCGCTCGCTGTTCTCGCTGCTCTGGCGGCGACCCTTCTGCACCGCGTCCCAGACGCTGGTGGCGAGACGCTCGCCGTCATAGGGCTTCTCGAAGAAGTCGAACGCTCCCTCCTTCAGGGCCTGCACGGCCATGGAGACATCGGCGTGCCCGCTGATGAGGATCAGCGGCGCGTCGTGGTTGCGGTACTTGAGCTCGCGCTGCAGCTCGAGGCCAGTCATGCCGGGCATGCGCACGTCGGCAACGACACAAGTCGGCTTCGTGCCCGGCAGATCCTCGAGAAACGCCTCGGCCGATTCATAACAGGCGACGGGGATGTCGCGGCTTTCGATCAGAAGCCGCATCGAATGCAGCACGGCGGAATCGTCGTCGATCAAAGCTACGGTCACTTCGGCATCCTTTTTCGTCAGTCTTCCGTTTTCGATGTTTCGAGTGCGGGCGGCTGTGCAACCGAGGTCGGCAGAGTAAAGGAAACAGCGGCACCGCCGCCAGTGCTTTCCACAACAAGCTGGCCGCCGTGAGTTTCGGCGGTCGAGCGGGCAAGCGCAAGTCCGAGGCCCAAGCCCTCCTCCTTCGTCGTGGTGAACGGCGTCAGTGCGCGGGCGAGAATGTCCGGATCGAAGCCCGGGCCGTTGTCGCGCACGGTTACGACAACACGGCCGGATTCCGCCAGATCCGCCTCGACGACGATGCGTCCGTCCGATCTGCCACCGGAAGATATGGACTCTGCGGCATTGCGGATCAAGTTGATCAGCACCTGCTGGATCTGCAGCCCGTCGCAGATGACGTAAGGAAGATTACGTGAGATACGGGTTTCTACCTGCACGTGGTTGGCCTGCGTCTCGAGCCTGCAATGCGAGATCGCCTCGCGGATCAGCTCCGGCGCCGACTGCGGGACCATCTCGTTACGCCCGAGTTGTATGAAATCGCGCAACCTGCGCACGACCTCGGCCGCGCGATCGACCTGCGCAACCGCGTGCTCGGCGGCCTTGCGCGCGGTGTCGGCGTCGGCGGGCTGCTTGTCGACCGCCATCTTCGCAAGCCGGGCGTAGTTGGCGATCGCCGTCAGAGGCTGGTTGATCTCGTGAGCGAGCGCGGCGGCAAACGCGCCCATGCTATCGAGCCGCGCCGCGCGCTCGAGTGCCTCCTGGTTGCGGCGCAACTGGGCCTGGGTGCGAAGCTGCTCGTTCACCACGGCGCCGATCGTCAATCCCGTGAGCGCCAGCACGATCATCAGGGCCTGATAGGCCGTCACCTCGTTGGGATGAACGCCCGCGTACTGCGTGGCCGCCATGAGTCCGATCTGCGTCAGCACGAGGCCCGCGGTCACGCCCTCGAGGCCAAATCGAACCGCGGTCCACATGACCGGCAGGAACAGCAGATAGAAGTGCTTCACGCGAAACGTGTCGGACAAGCCGAAGACCGCGGCCAGGGTGGCGATCAGCACCAGGACCAGCGCGGCCAGCTCCAGCGACGGCACGAAGATGCGGCGCCGGGTAAAGACGATGAGGAGGAACGGCGTCACCACCGTCACTCCGATCATGTCGCCGATCCAAAGCTGCGCCGTCGTCAACGCGAAGTCCTCCGACGCGACGAAGCCGAACGCGGTGAGCAGGCTCACGTAGAGGACGGCCACGATGCCGGTGCTGACGGCCGCAACGGCAATCAGCAGCATGAGCGAGCGCCGTGCCGACAGCGTCCGGTCGAAGCGCACGCCCGGCAGCGTGAGAAAGCTCGCCGCGGCCCCGTAGCCGCCGCCGATGATCAGCGCGCCCAGAAGATGAACCTCCATGGGCAGCGGCAGGTCGAGCACGAAGCCGTTGACGATCACCGGCGCGATGAACAGCCAAGGCACATAGTTGCGGCCGAGCAGGAGCACGAGCGCGAAGCTCAGGCCCGTTGCCGGGTTCCAGGGCGTCACGCCGATCGGCGCGATCGGACTGACGTAGCTCACCCAGTCCAGCAGCGCATAGGCAGCGAGGTAGGCGAACCCGAGCGAGATCCGGGGTCGCGTGAACAAGTAGGCCACGGGCAGGTTTCTCGCCGCTGCTTCCTGGCTCCACTCATACATCCGATAGCTCCCTGCAGGGTCATCCGTGAAACTACGCTGGATACGTCCCTGACGAATGGCGCCTCTTGTGTATATCCAGATCGCTGCGACGGACAGGCAATGCCCGATCGCGGTGCTCGCAACACAGCAGCAGACCAATACCACGTGCCTAGAAAATCAACAGGGAATAACGCCGGGAGAACGCCCTCGCACGTCCGACGGGACGATGGACGGCGACGGGAAGCAGCCTCGGTAACAAACCGTTCGATTCTGCGCGGCGTCGATGCCGCCGGCAGGCGGTAGAGCGGCCGAGAACGGGCCTTATGGACGATCCCGGCGGGGCCGCCAGCGGCCGCCCGGACCGCCGGCAAGTCTGCGCAAAGGCATGGCGGCGACAAGAACTCCCTGTCCGTACTTCCCAAGTTTAGCTGCATCTATTCGCATTCAATACGGGATTATCCGGCAAACTACTCAGGACTCTTTCCCGATCAATGCCACCGCACGTGCGCATCCCCAATTGCTGCGCTCGCCTGACAACAAGACGATGCGTTTCGACAAAAGTGAGTGTCATCAGCGCTTGGAAAACGAAACTTTATATCAAAACAGGCGTCAGACCACAGCCTGAAACGGGAGATTCGGCAATACTGCCGGGAGTTTGGCGGGTTTTGTCGGGGGATAGCGACTTCAACTGCCGGGAAGTGTCGGCAGGCGTCGATGGGAGGGGATTTGAATGTTGGAACGTAGATACCTCAAGCTCACGGTAATGGCGGGCGCAGTCGCCCTTATGACGTCGCCGGCCAGCGCGCAGCAGGCCGCGGAGCCCGCCGAAGGGGCCCTGCCGGAGGTCGAGGTCATCCAGAAGAAGAAGGCCGCAGCGCCTGCCGCGAAGAAGAAGGCACCGGCAGCCAAGGCCGCCTCTCCCGCGCCCCAGCCGCCGCCGGCTCAGCCGACGTACGCGGAGGAGCCCCCCGCGCTCGAGAACTCGCCCTACGGCGCCACCGCGAGCGGCGGCGCCGCGCAGCGGGCCGAGAGCGGGCCGCTCTCGCCGGTCAGTGGAACAACCATCGTTCCGGGCGATCTGCAAGACTTTCCTGGCGCCGCCAGCCGCGTGACGGCCACGGATCTCGAAGAAAAGCGCCCGTTCAACAACCATGAGGCCCTGGCAAGCGTGCCGGGCATCGTGACCGTCACCGACGACGGCCTTGGTCACCATTCCGGCATCGGCATCCGAGGCTCGAATTTCCGGCGCTCCCGCAAAGTCCTCGTCATGGAGGACGGCGCCTCGATCAACTTCTCGAGCTATCTGGATCCGTCGACGCACTACACGCCGCCCACGGACCGGGTGGAAAGCATCGAAGTGATCCGCGGCACCGTCGTCGCGTATGGTCCGCTGAATAACCACGGCGTGATCAACTTCCGTAACCTGAGCCCGTTTGGCGCCAACGAGACGGTGATCAAGGGGTCGATCAGCTATACCGATGATGTCGACAAGGAGATCGGAAACTATCGTCACGTCCACACCCGGCAGAACCTCGGCAACGTCGGAGTCGTGGCATCCTACTCGGGGTCGGAAGCGGCCGGCGCCTGGGAGATCGAGCGCCTGCGCTACAACGATTTCTATGGCGCGCTCGGCTTTCGCGGCACGCAGCAGGATCTGACGATCTCGGGATCCTATAATCGACAGCGGGACGACTACGACGAGGACAACTTCGTCGGCACGGCCGCGGACTTCTTCCGCAACGGGCACGCCAAGCCTTCGGCGATCTTCGACGAAGAAGGGCTCGAGTTCAACACCTACAACGCCGAGCACCTCAACCTGCAGCTCGCTCACAACCTGTACATCAACGACGACACAACGCTCTCGACGCGCATTTACGGCCACAACCACGACCGCCGCCGCTTCTCGAGCCGAAATGACGGGCCTGGCGAGCCGGACGGCTACATGCGCGGCCGCGAGCGCGAGTACGAGGTGTTCGGTGCCGAGAGCCGCATCGAGTTCGCGAACGTACCAATCGCCGCCGGCATCCGCCAGGATATCCAGGCCGGCATCCGGTATGAGCACCATAAGATGACGATCTGCACGAGCTTTGGCGCCGTCGGCGAAGTGCTGGATGGCGGCAATGCCGGCGATTGCCGCTCAACCTATGAATCGGATGGGATCGATCCTTATTTTAGCGAGGAAGAAGGCGACGGCACGATCGACAAGTTCCAGGCGGATTCCTTTGCCGCATTCATTCAAAGCGCCATCCACCTGACGCCGAACCTCACCGTGACACCGGGCGTGCGTTTTGAAAGCTATGACATCACAGCCCGCAACGCCTTCCCGGGTGGCGATCCAAGAGTCACTTCGGACCACGATCACGTGCTGCCCATGCTTGCCTTCTCCTGGGAGGCGCTAAATCGCACGACTCTCTACGGCGGATATCACCGGGGCTTCGCGCCGCACATCGCGCGTGAAGTCGACCCCGATTCTTTCCCGCTCGGCGAGGAAGTCGGCGATAACTTCCAGATCGGCGTCCGCTCGACAGCCATTCGCGGCTTCACGTTCGATGTGGCCTACTTCCACAGCATCATCGACGAATACCAGATCAAGGAGAGCTATTCCGACGCCATCGGCGACGGCGTCTACGGGCAACTCGACGAAGTGGAGATCAACGGCGTCGAGCTTGCCGCACGCGTGGAGAGCGCACCCTTCACGGGCGGCCCGTGGAATTTCTTCGGCGAAGCCGCGTACACCTACACAAACGGCAAGATCAATCGCGGCACAGACGCGATCTTCGAGGGCCTCCCCGACGACGATGTCTCCGGCAATCGTCTGCCGTTCACAGTCGAACACTTCGCCAACCTCACCATCGGCGTGGCCTACAAGCAACTGTGGGACGCCAGCATGACGTGGACCTATCGCGGGGATTTCTTCACCAATACGCAGAACACGGTTCCCCTGCTTTGCGTGGACGACGACGTGACGCCCGCGGTCGTTTATCCGGGTTGCACGGATGGCGGCGAGATGGTCGGCGGCAAGGTGGACGACGTGTGGTTGCTGTCGGCGCGCGCCAACCTGAATGTCACGGAACAGCTTTCGCTGTTTGTCGCCGGCACCAACCTTACCGATGAGCTCTACATCGCCGATCTGTCCGATGGCGCGAAGCCTGGCCTCGGTCGCACGATCTACGGAGGCTTCACGCTCAAGTTCGACTGAGACGTGACCCGAGGGGGTCTGCACACGACCACTCCGAGCCCAGGTGGGATGCTCCGACCTGGGCTCGGAGCCTTCAGCTCAACCAAGCTTGGAAACGAAACGCTCATACGGCCGGAATAACCGGCATGGCATTGGTCGGAAAGTCCTGCCACCAACGCCCACCTTATGCGGGATGATGTGGCAATATCATTACCATTTGTAACCTGATAATCAGGGATAACTTCCTGAAATTGCTATATTTTTAGTAGTTCTACGGCGGCACCTGCCCCGAGCAATGCCACCGCATGGAACCATCCCCAATTGCTGCCGGCTATCGGGGCCGAGAACATGCGGCAACTTTATAACAAAAGTTTTCCAGTGCCGGGGGGATCGCTTTGCAGTGCGTCATAGCGCTGCCTGAGACGCTTGTCTGGGCGATCGGATCAAGAGCTTGGGGTTGTGCCTGCCACGCGGGCACGAGTGGGGAGGAAGCAGCATGTCACTCAAAGTCTACTTGAAGCTTACGGTCATGGCCGGAGCGATCGGGCTCATGGCCACTTCCGCATCCGCTCAACAAGCCGCTGAGCCGGCCGACGGCGACCTGCCCGAAGTCGAGGTCATTCAGAAGAAAGCGCCGCCGGCTGCCAAGAAGAAGGCGCCCGCCGCGAAGAAGGCTGCCTCCCCCGCACCGCAGCCACCGCCGGCAGCCGTCGTCGAGGAAGCGCCGGCGCTTGAGAATTCGCCCTACGGCGCGGCCGCAAGCGGTGGTGCCGCCGCGCGCGCAGAGAGCGGGCCGCTCTCGCCAATCAACGCGCGCACGACGCTGCCCGAGGATCTGCAAAACTATACGGGCGCCGGAACACGCGTGACGACCGAACAGCTCGATGAACGGCGCCCCCTCAACAATCATGAGGCTCTCGTTCGCGTTCCGGGCGTGGTCACGATTGACGATGATGGCGCGGCCCGTCACAGCGGCATCGGCATCCGCGGATCGGCGCCCCGGCGCTCGCGCAAGGTTCTCGTCATGGAGGACGGGCAGCCGATCAACTTCGCGACCTATCTCGATTCCTCGACACACTACACGCCGCCGACCGAGCGCATCGAGAGCATCGAGGTCATGCGCGGCGCGATACTGAACTACGGCCCGCTCAACAACCACGGCGTCGTCAACTTCCGCAACCTGAGCCCGTTCGGGGCCAATGAAACGGTCATCAAGGCGGGCATCGGCTACACCGAGGGCTCTGACAAAGACATCAACAATATGCGCCACGTGCATACGCGGCAGAACATCGGCAACGTCGGCATCGTGGCCTCGTATTCCGGTATGGATGCGGGCGGTGCGTGGGACGTCGAGGAACTCGGCTACAACGATTTCTACGGAGCCATCGGATTCCGCGGCACCAACCAGGATCTCACGATCTCGGGCGGTTTCTTCCGACAGCGCGACAAGTACGACGAGCAGAACTTCGAAGATGGATCGGTGGCCGACTTCTTTGCCAACGGCCGTAATAAGGCGGGTATCGACGACGATATCGGCGATCTGTTCAAATTGAGCACCTACAACGGCGACCACTATCGCTTCCAGGTTGCCCATAATCTGTATATCGACAGCAACACGACGCTTTCGACACGCGTCTACGGCGCGGACCACGAGCGCGCGCGCTTCTATGTCGACGAAGTTGACGACGTAACCGGTGACTTCTTGATGGAAGGACGCGACCGCCGCTATCGGAACTACGGTGTGGATTCGCGCATCGAGTTCGCGAACCTCCCGCTTTTCGGAGGCATGACACACGATGTGCAGGCGGGCGTCCGTTATGAGGAACAGGAATTCAGAAACAGGAACCGCGCTGGCGGAACAAACGAGATACTGACCTTCGGCAACAGGGGCAGCATCGCTTCGCAGGCCGACCTGGATGCTGAAGCCTTCGCGGCCTTTGTGCAGACCGCAATTCATGTGACGCCGGCGCTGACCGTAGTGCCCGGCCTCCGTTTCGAGAGCTATGATCTCACCCTGAGAGGGGAAGGCGACTCCAGTCACGATCACGCGCTGCCAGGCATCTCCTTCGCCTGGGAAGCATTGCCGCTTACAACCGTCTACGGCGGTTATTATCGTGGGCTCACGCCCCATAATGTGCGTGACGCTGAGGTCTTCCCGCTCGACGAGGAGATCGGCGACAACTTCCAGATCGGCGTTCGCTCGACGGCCCTGCGCGGGTTCACGTTCGACGCGGCATACTTCCATAGCCGGATCGAGAACTATCAGTTCAAGGAATCCTTTACGGTTCCTCCCTTCAATCTCAACGTCTTTACCAGCCTGGACGAAGTGCAGGTCGATGGCTTCGAAATTGGCGCTCGTCTGGACAGCCGGCCGATCACCGGAAGTCCGTGGAACTTCTTCGGCGAAGCGATCTACACGTTCGCCGATGCGGAGATCAAAAAAGGCGTGAACGAGCTCGAGGAATCAGTTGCCGGCAACCAAGCGCCGGAATCGATCAAGCACTTCGCAACCCTCACTCTCGGCCTGCAGTATCGGGAGCTTTGGGATGCCAGCATAACCGCAACTCACAAAGGCGCCTACTTCACCAACGAAGACAACGACGAGGAAGTCCCGAGCCAGTGGCTGCTCTCGGCCCGCGGCAACTTGAATGTCACGGACAACCTGACGCTCTGGGCGACCGGCTATAACCTCACAGACGAGTTTTACATCGCCGGCATCGAGGACGGCTTGAAACCGGGTGTCGGCCGCACGGTGATGGGTGGCTTCACCTACAAGTTCGACTAACTGCAAACCCTTCTCCCGAAGGTGCAGCGGTCCCCGAGCCACAAGCTCGGGGACCTTTTTCTTGACTACGCCGCCGCGGCGGCGAGGGCCTGGTCGAGGTCGGCCAGGATGTCGTCGATGTGCTCGAGGCCGACGGCGAGGCGGACATAGCCCTCGGTCACTCCGGTAGCCAGCAGGTCGTCGCCCGCGAGCTGCGAGTGCGTCGTCGATGCCGGGTGAATGGCGAGGCTCCTCGCGTCGCCGATGTTGGCGACGTGGTAGAAGAGCTTCAGGGCGTCGATGAAGCGGCGGCCAGCATCGCGGCCGCCTTTGAGCTCGAAGCCGACGAGCCCGCCGAAGCCACCGTTCAGATAGCGCTCGGCGCGGGCGCGCTGCTCGCCCGTCTGCTGCGAGGGATGGATCACACGCGTCACCGCCGGGTGTTTCACGAGCCATTCCGTCACGGCGGCCGTGTTCTCGCAGTGGCGGGCGATGCGCAGCGGAACCGTCTCAATGCCTTGCAAGAGCAGGAAGGCGTTGAACGGCGACAGCGCCGCGCCGAGATCGCGCAAGAGCGTCACGCGCGCCTTGATAATGTAGGCGATGGGGCCGAGCGGCTTCACCGCCTCGTTCCAGACGGCGCCGTGGTAGCTCGGGTCGGGCGTCGCCAGCGTCGGCTGGCGTACGGGATGCGCGGCCCAATCGAAGTTGCCGCCGTCGACGATCACGCCGCCGATCGAGTTGCCGTGGCCCCCGAGATACTTCGTCGACGAGTAGACGCCGATGGCGGCGCCGTGATCGAGCGGCCGGCATAGGATCGGCGCCGCGGTATTGTCGACGATCAGCGGGATGCCGAGCGGGCGGCCGATCTCGGCAACCTCGGCGATCGGAAACACCGTGAGCTTGGGATTGGGCAGGGTCTCGGCGTAGTAGGCGCGCGTGCGCTCGTCCGTGGCGCGGCGGAAGTTCTCGGGATCCGCCGGATCGACGAAGCGCACCTCGAGCCCCTGGTCCTTCAGCGTGTTGGCGAACAGGTTCCAGGTGCCGCCGTAGAGGTCGGTCGAACTCACGATGTTGTCGCCGGCGCGTGCGAGGTTCTGCACGGCGAATGCGGATGCGGCCTGCCCCGAGGCGAGGGCGAGCGCGGCGACACCGCCCTCGAGCGCCGCGACGCGCTTCTCCAGCACATCGGTCGTCGGGTTCATGATCCGCGTATAGATGTTGCCGAGCTCCTTCAGCGCGAACAGGTTCTCGGCGTGCTCCGTGTCACGGAACTGATACGATGTCGTCTGGTAGATCGGCACGGCGACGGCGCCGGTCGCGGGATCCGCCCGCCAGCCGGCGTGAAGCACGATGGTCTCCGGGCGCGGCGGCTTCTTATCGCTCGTGGTCACGGTTTCCTCCCTCCGACATTCTGATTTTCGTACGCGCAGGTTTTCTAACCCAGCGCGGCCAGCACGTCATGGGAAGAGTATTCCGGAGGCCTGTCCAACTTCGCGGATGCGGGGCGATCAGCCCATGAGCGATGCCGCGACCGCCCATGCCTCGCCATGTGAGGACTCGCCCGCGACCAGCGCGAACACCGCGATCCCCGCCACCCAAAGCAGGCGCCTAACGCGCCTCAGAAGTGCGATCATGTCGGCACCTATTTGGTCAGGATGAGCCGGCCGTTGGCCGTGATACGCAGGTGGTACTCAGCTCCATTGTGCTCGAGGATCGCCTCGCGCCCTCCACGCAGCAGATCGGATACTGCGTAGCGGACGGCGGACGGCGCCTTGCTTGCAACGGATGGAGCCATTGCGGAGTCTTGCTTGCTTTCGTCAGGTGGCATCGTGGATCCAGATCACAACGTTGGGAATCGGCAGCCGGAGTGTCCGGGGCAGCCGGATTCGGATCGCCTTTTATTTGTTGACTATGTAATTCCACTTTACTATGGTGCGCAAGTCCGCAGCGTCTCGCGGATGCCCGAGCGGGCCCGCTTCGCGCGGAACGCTCGCGAGATCCCGGCGGATCGTCACGGCAATTGTTCGATGCCTAAGCGGTCCGTCCTTGCGTCTTGGGGCCCAGTACTCCTCCCGCACTGCCTGGGACCCCCAAGTTGGCGGCGGCGCAGCTTTCCGGTTGTTCTTCCGAGACCGGATCGGGCGCTGCCGCCCCTTTCGCGCGAGCCGCTCGCTCGACATGCCGGCGTCTCGATCGCGATCTGCGTAAGAGTGTCAGCAAGGGAAACCGGAGAGCGCTCATGGTTACGACGGCACACCAGCGCGAGGATGTCTTCATGCCGCTCGGGCAGCGGCTCGCTGCCAACGCGGACGGCGTGCTCGAGGATATTGCGCGTACCTACTGCGTCAGCACGCTGGATGTGGTGCATGCGCTGCCGGAGGCGAATCGCAAGATCGTGTCCGCGGATCGCTTCGAAGTGATCCTCGAGGCGGTGGCGAGCTGGGGGCCGATCCTGTTCATCGTGCACACCCCCGATCTCGTGCTCGAATGTGAAGGGCCGCTGCCGCCGGGCAGCTACGGCCGCGGCTACTTCAATCTGCACGGCGCGAGCCCCATCGGCGGACATATACGTGCCTCGCGCTGCCGGGAGATCGCGTTCGTCACGCGCCCGTTCATGGGCCGCGAGTCGCGCTCGATCCAGTTCTTCAATTTCGACGGCGACGCGATGTTCAAGATCTTCGTGCGCCGGGATGAAAACCACAATCTCATCGCCGAGCAGGTCGCTCGGTTCGACACGCTCAAAGCCGCGCTCTGAGCGGCCCCCGGAGCTTCCCATGTGCAGCAAAGAGCCGGCTCTCACCGACATCCAAGTGGCCAACATCGGCGAGATGGAGCGCACTTGGCTCTATCTCATCCGGCTGCAATGCATGAGCTACGAGCACAATCATGCCGAAGGCTGGGACCGCGCGATCGGCCACGCCGAGGCGCAATACGGCGCGGATGACGGACCGGAGATCGCATCGCGGATCGCCGTGCTCATTCGCGCCATGCGCGTCGAGCGTAAGGGCGGGTTCGGCTATCTCTCGCCCTTCTGCCCCAACTGCCGCGTGCGCGTGACCGAGGACGAGTGGCAGCTCATCCTGCTCATGCAGGCGGGCTACCGGGGAGAGCCCGGCGTGATCGAGGAGGCCGCGGCAGAGTTCGCGCGGCGGACCGAGGCGCCGGTGCTGGCCGCGGCCGCGACGCGATTCGGCTCGACCATTGCGGCCGTCGTCCGGCCGCCGCGGAGCCGGACAAACCCGGCGGCGATGCTGCACTGAGCAGCCGCCACTGCCCCGCGTGCCGGAGCCGCGCGCGGGATGACATTGCCATTTCATCGCCATGTTTTGCGCGGGTTCCCGCACTAGGACGAGGCGAAGGCGCTGCTTACGGCGCCCTCGTCGAGGCCGATGATCGCCACCTTGTGGTCACGGCCCAGCATTCGGGTGATCCATGACCGCTTCCCGCACCTTGCTCGCCTCCTCCCTCCTGCTCGCCACCGTCGTCGTCGGCGCTCCCAATGCCCGCTCTGAAGTGCCGGTGCCGGGTCCGTCCGCGACGGGCGAGGAGCCGGCCATCAGGCTGGCGCAGAGGTCCGACGACGACAGCGACAGGAGACGGAAGGGTCAGCGCTCGGAGGGCGAGGACGGCAAGCGCGGCGGAGACGGCCGGCGCGGCGGCGGTGACGGCGGGCAAGGCGGCAATCCCGATGCGGCGGCCGCGAAGGCCGCAGCCCAGAAGCAACGGGAGGAGGCCCAGCAGGCCAAGGAGCGGGCACGCCAGGAGAAGCAGCAGGCGGATCAGGCGCGACAGAACGCGATCCAGAAGCAGCGCGAGGTCCAGCAGGCCAGAGAAAAAGCGCGCCAGGAGAAGCAGCAAGCCGACCAGGCCCAGCAGAACGCGATCCGGCAGAAGCAGCTCGAAGCCCAACAGGCCAGAGAGAAAGCGCGCCAGGAGAAACAGCAGGCTGACCAGGCCCGACAGAACGCGATCCGACAGAAACAACTCGAGGCTCAGCAGGCCAAGGATAGGGCGCGCCAACAGAAGCAGTAGACAAACCCAGCGCGGCAGAAAGCGATCCAGAGGCAGCTCGAGGCCGAGCAGGCCAGAGCAAGAAAACTCCAGCAGGAGCAGGATGCCAAGGCTGCGCGAGAGAACGCGGCCAAGCAGAAGCAACTTCAGGAGCAGCAAGCCAGGGAACGG
>NZ_JADZBI010000019.1 GCF_020852195.1 Hyphomicrobium sp.
CTCTGCCTGGCCGCCGATGCGGTGATACGTGACGAGAGAAACACTATGCGGGGACTCGGCGCCATCAAGGCCTGGCGCACCGAGACCGGCAGAAAGTACGACCACACGATCGAGCCGCTCGCGGTGGCCGATCAGGATGGCCAGGTTCTCGTCACGTGCAAGGTCACCGGAAACTTCCCGGGCAGCCCGATCAACCTGGACCACATCTTTAAGATCGAAGGCGACCGGATCGTTGCGCTCGAAATCAAGTAAGGAGCCACTCCTTACGGGTTCGAGGCGCCGACCTCGACCAGGACGCCGCGCGCCATCGCTCCCAGCTCGCGTGGCAGGCGGCCCAGCTCGCGGTGCCGCGCCACCAGCGTCAGCTTGCGGGAGATCTGCGGGCCTGGCAGCGGCGCCGTGACGAGCCGCGCGCCGGAAAGCGCCGCCTCACGGATGCAAAGCGGCGTCGTGATCGCAAATCCACGCCCCGCGGCAACCATGGACGTCACGCCATAGGGCGTGTCGAACTCGAACGCGCGCGGCGGCGTGAGGCCGAGCCGGCGGATATGCGCCTCGATCTCGAGCCCGGTCTGCGAGCGCGAGCTGAACCGGATCAGCGGCAGCGACTGCGCGAGCTTGCGCAGCGCGCCGACCGTGCGCGGCGGCTCCGTCCCGGCCGGCAGCAGCAGGATGTACGGCTCCTTGGCGAGCTGCCAGCGCTCGAGCCCAGCCCAATCCTCGAGGTCATCCACGCCGAGGAAGAGATCGAGCCGCCGGGTCAGCAGGTCGCTTGCATGTGACGCGGTGAGCCCGAGCAGGATCGACACCTCGTCGGCCCGCGTCGCGAGAAACGATGCAAGCGGCGCCGTCAGCACGCGCGACAAGGAATCGACGATGCCGACACGGATCAACGGCACCGTTCCGCGCTCGGTCTCGCGCAGGAGCGGCGCGATCTGGCGCGCCTCCGCGATCAGCGCGCCCGCCCGCTGGCGCAAAAGCCCGCCCGCGACCGTGACCGCGAGCGGCCGCACGGTGCGGTCGAACAGCTCGAACCCGAGCTTGCGCTCGAGATCGCCGATGGCAAGCGACACTGCCGGCTGCGTGAGGCCCAGCCGTCGCGCGGCGGACGACATGGCGCCCGTCTCGCAAACCGCCAGGAAGATCTCGAGCGAACGCAGGTCGAATGGCAGCGTGGGTGAAGGCTCGCGCATAGGCGCATAGTATAAGTAAGACTTATATCCCCCACAACGCCGTTTCCCCCTATGGGTAACGGGACCATCGCCAGGGGAGCGTCCAGCCATATGCCGAGTACGCACTATTCGATCTTCTCTGTCCTGCGCGAGGCGCTGCGCGGCCACACGGGCTGGGGTCCGGCATGGCGCGATGCCGAGCCGAAGGCGGAATACGACGTCGTGATCGTCGGCGGCGGCGGCCACGGCCTGGCCACGGCCTACTACCTCGCCAAGCACTACGGGCCGCTCAGCATCGCCGTCGTCGAGAAGGGCTGGATCGGAGGCGGCAACGTCGGCCGCAACACCACCATCGTGCGTTCGAACTACCTGCTCCCCGGCAACATCCCCTTCTACGAGTTGTCGATGAAGCTCTGGGAAGGCCTGGAGCAGGACCTCAACTACAACGCCATGGTGAGCCAGCGCGGTGTCCTGAACCTCTATCACTCGGACGCCCAGCGCGACGCCTATGCCCGCCGTGGCAACGCCATGCGGCTCCACAGCGTCCACGCCGACCTTCTGGACCAGGCCGCCGTGCGGCGCATGGTGCCGTTCCTCGACTTCGAGAACGCGCGCTTCCCGGTACAGGGCGGGCTCCTGCAGCGGCGCGGCGGCACCGTGCGCCACGACGCCGTGGCCTGGGGCTACGCGCGCGGAGCCGACAGACTCGGCGTCGACATCATCCAGAACTGCGAGGTGAAGGGCTTCCGCCGTGAGGGCGGCCGCGTCACGGGCGTCGAGACCTCGCGCGGCACCATCGGCACCAAGAAAATCGGCATGGCCGTTGCCGGCAGCTCCTCGCGCGTCGCCGCGATGGCGGACCTCAGGCTCCCCATCGAGAGCCATGTGCTGCAGGCGTTTGTCTCCGAATCCATCAAGCCCTTCATCGACGGCGTCGTGACTTTCGGCGCCGGGCATTTCTACATCAGCCAGTCCGACAAGGGCGGCCTCGTCTTCGGCGGCGACCTTGACGGCTACAACAGCTATGCACAGCGCGGCAACCTGCCGGTGGTCGAGGACGTCCTCGAGGGCGGCATGGCGCTGATGCCGCGCATCGGCCGCGTGCGCCTGCTGCGCCACTGGGGCGGCATCATGGACATGTCCATGGACGGCAGCCCGATCATCGACACGACGCCGGTCGAGGGGCTCTACCTGAACGCCGGCTGGTGCTACGGCGGCTTCAAGGCGACGCCGGCCTCCGGCTACTGCTTCGCCCACCTGATCGCACGCGACGAGCCGCACCCCGTGGCCCGCGCCTACCGGCTCGACCGCTTCGCAACCGGCCACGCCATCGACGAGAAAGGCATGGGCCCACAACCCAACCTGCACTGACCCAAGAAACGGACAGGAAAGATCCGCGATGCGCATCGCATGCCCCCACTGCGGCGAACGGAGCCTCGACGAGTTCCTCTACTCGGGCGACGCCACCGTCAGACGGCCGGACTTCGCGAGCCCGACAGCGATGGACGAGTTCATCGCCTATACCTTCGAGCGCACGAACCCGGCGGGACCCCATCGCGAGCTCTGGTATCACGCCGCGGGCTGCCACGCCTGGCTGGTCGTGACACGCAATGTCGCGACCCATGCCATTTCCTCGGTCGAGCCGGCGCGCGACGTCGCCCTTGCCGGAAAGCCAGAAACGAAGGACGGCGCGTGATGGCAACCGCAGATCGTAGAGGGAACGGCCGCCAGCCGAACCGCCTGGAGACGGGCGGCCTGATCGACCGCAGCCTGACCCTGCACTTCACCTTCGACGGCAAGACCTATGTCGGCCACCCCGGCGACACGCTCGCCTCCGCGCTGCTCGCCAACGGCGTGCGTCTGACCGGCCGCTCGTTCAAGTACCACCGGCCGCGCGGCATCCTCTCCGCCGGCTCGGAGGAACCGAACGCGCTCGTCGAGCTACGCGCGGGCGCCCGCCGCGAGCCCAACACAAAGGCCACCGTCGCTGAGCTCTTCGACGGCCTCGCGGCCGCGAGCCAGAACCGCTGGCCGTCGCTTGCCTTCGACCTGATGTCGGTCAACTCGCTTCTCTCGCCGATCTTCGTGGCCGGCTTCTACTACAAGACCTTCATGTGGCCGGCTGCCCTGTGGGAGAAGCTTTACGAGCCGTTGATCCGCCGCGCCGCGGGCCTCGGACGTGCCTCCGACGACAGCGATCCCGATACCTACGAGAAGGCCACCGCCTTCGCCGACGTGCTGGTCATCGGTGCCGGCCCCACGGGCCTCGCAGCCGCCCAGGCTGCGGCGCGCACCAGCGCCCGCGTCATCCTCGTCGACGAGAACGCAGCCCTCGGCGGCCGCGCGATCGACGATGTGGCGGAGATCGGCGGCAACCCGTCCCACGAGTGGGTCAAGATCGTGGAGGCCGAGCTTGATCGCAACCCCGAGGTCCGCGTCCTGCGCCGCACGACCGCCTTCGGCTGCTACGACGGCAGCACCTACGGCGCCGTCGAGCGCGTGAGCGATCATCTCGCGCGCCCGGGGCCGGGCGTCCCACGCCAGCGGCTGTGGCGACTCGTCGCCAAGCAGGTGGTGCTGGCCACGGGCGCCACCGAACGCCCCCTCGTGTTCGGAAACAACGACCGTCCCGGGGTCATGCTCGCGGGCGCCGTGCGCACCTACATCAACCGCTTCGGCGTCGTGCCGGGGCGGCGCGTCGTCGTCTTCACCAACAACGACTACGGCGCGACGACGGTGACCGACCTCACGAACGCCGGCGCCGAGGTCGTCGCGCTGGTCGACAGCCGCCCACAGCCGACAGCAGAGGTTCAGCGCCTCGCCGATACGACCGGCGTGCGCCTGATCTCCGGCGTCGTCACAGGTGCCCTGGGGCGGCAGACCGTCTCCGGCGCCCGCATCCGCGCCCATGGCGGCGACACGGTCGAGCTCACATGCGACCTCATCGCCGTCTCAGGCGGCTGGAACCCCAACATCCAGCTCACCACCCACCTCGGCGGCAGGCCAGTCTGGGACGATCGCCTGTGCGCCTTCCTTCCCGGCGCGCTGCCTCCGCGTATGTCGGTCGCTGGCGCCGCCGCCGGCGATCTCATCTTGGACAAGTCGCTCGCCGGAGGCATCGCCGCCGGCTCGGCCGCGGCAACGGAGAGCGGCCACAAGGCGGTCGCAGTACCCGTGCCCGCCTCCACGGCCGAGAGTGACGCCATCACGCCGCTCTGGCGCGTCGCGGAGCCCGACGGCAAGGCCTTCGTCGACCAGCAGAACGACGTCACCGCGAAGGATATCGAGCTGGCCGAGCGAGAGGGCTTCCGCGCCGTCGAGCACCTGAAGCGCTATACGACGCTCGGCATGGCGACCGACCAGGGCCGCACCGCCAACGTCAACGCGCTCGCCATCATGGCCGAGATCACGGGCCGCTCCATCCCCGAGACGGGATGCACGGTGGCGCGCCCGCCCTACACGCCCGTCGCGCTCGGAGCGCTCGCAGGCCACCACCGCGCCAAGAGCTTCAAGCCGACACGCCTCCCGCCGTCCTACCGCTGGGCCAAGGAGCAAGGCGCCGTGTTCGTCGAGACCGGCCTGTGGCTGCGGCCGAGCTACTTTCCACGACCCGGCGAGCGCGACTGGCTGGAGACGGTCTCGCGCGAGGTGACGACCGTGCGCAACGCGGTCGGCATCTGCGATGTCTCAACGCTCGGCAAGGTCGACATCCAGGGCCCCGACGCAGCGACCTTCCTCGACCGCATCTACATGAACGGCTTGAAGACGCTCGCTGTCGGCAAGGCGCGCTACGGGGGCATGCTCCGCGAGGACGGTATCCTGATGGACGACGGCACCGTCGCCCGCTTCGGTGAGAGCCACTACTTCATCACCACGACCACCGCCAACGCCGTCAAGGTCGTCCAGCACATGGAATACTGCGCGCAGTGGCTGTGGCCGGAGCTGGATGTTCAGATCGTCTCCGCCACCGAACAGTGGGCGCAGTACGCCGTCGCCGGTCCTAAGTCGCGCGCGCTCTTGCAGAAGGTTGTCGATCCGACCTTCGACATCTCGGACGCGGGTTTCCCATATCTCGGCATCGGCGAGATCACCGTCGGCGGCATCAAGGCGCGGCTCTTCCGCCTGTCGTTCTCCGGCGAGCGCGCCTACGAGATCGGCGTCCCGGCCCGCTACGGAGACGCCCTCATCCGCCGCCTGATGGAAGCCGGCGCGGAGTTCGGCGTCTGCGCCTACGGCACGGAGGCCCTCGGTGTGATGCGCATCGAGAAGGGCCACATCTCCGGCCCCGAGCTCAACGGCACCACGACGCCGCGCGACGTCGGCCTCGGCGGCATGGTCTCGACCAAGAAGGACTTCGTCGGCCACGTGCTCGGCAAGCGTCCGGGGCTGGTCGATCCGGACCGCCCGGCGCTAATCGGCTTCCGCCCCGTGGACCGCTCCGCGCGGCTGCGCTCGGGTGCCCATTTCATCGCACGCAATGCGACGCCGACCGCCGAGAACGACGAAGGCTACATGACCTCCGTTGCCTACTCGCCGTCCAACGGGCACTGGATCGGGCTCGGCCTGTTGAAGCGCGGCCCGGAGCGCATCGGCGAGATCGTCCGCGCCGTAGACCCGGTGCGCGGCGCCGACACGCTGGTCGAGGTGGTCTCGCCGGTATTCGTGGATCCCGAGGGAGGACGCGTTCGTGGCTGATCAGGCACTAACTCCGAGGTCCGCGTTCATGGACTGGCATCCGCCGGCGACACTCGATCTTGCCGTGTCCGCGCGCGAGACGCTGACCATGGCCAGCTTCGCCGCCATCCGCGGCAAGGAGGAGGCGCTGCGCGAGGCCATCCGCGCCGGCTATGGCGCCGAGCTGCCGTACCATGCCGCCCGCGTCGCAGGCGTCGGCATCACCTTCGTGTGGGCCGGCCCCAACCAGTGGCTCGCCGTCGCCGAGCGCGAGAACGGCCGCGACCTCGAGGCCGAGCTCAAGGAGCAGCTTGCCGGCATTGCCTCCGTGGTCGACCAGTCGGACGGGCGCGTCGTCGTGCGCATCTCGGGACCCCGCGCCCGCGACGTGCTCGCCAAGGGCGTTCCGATCGACCTGCATCCGCGCGCGTTCAAGCCGGGCGACGTCGCCATCACCCACGCCAGCCACATCGGAATCATCCTGTGGCAGACGGACGACGCACCGACCTACGAGGCCGCGCTGTTCCGCAGCTACGCCGACAGCTTCGCCCACTGGCTGTTCGAGAGCGCAGCCGAATACGCCTCGACGCGGTGAGGGCGCCCCACTAACGGCGCTCGTAGATGATGATGGAAAGATAGACCGCCGGCAGCTCGAGCAGCTTGTCGGGTCCGTGCAGCTCGGACGAATCGAACATGATCGAATCTCCGGGCTCGAGCAGGTAGGAGCGCTCGCCGTGGGCGTAGCTGACCTTCCCGCTCAGCATGTAGATGAACTCGATGCCCGCATGGCGGAACTCGGTGTAGGTATCGGCGTCCTTGTTGAGCGTGATCAGATAGGGCTCGACCGCGACCTCGCCGCCGAGCGACTGGCCAAGCAGTTGATAGTTGTGCCCGACTTTCGTGCCGCGGCGTCGGATCGCGACGCCTTCGCCGCTCTTGACGTAGGAACAGCCGCGCCCGCGATCGTAGGTCGCGAGCAGCATGGTGAGCGGCAGGTTGAGCGCCGAGGCGAGGAGCTGCAGCGTCGAGAGCGACGGGGAGATCTGCCCGTTCTCGATCTTGCTCAGCATCCCGGTCGAGATATCGGCAACGGAGGCAAGCTCCGAAACGGTGAGCCCCGCATGCTTGCGATACTCGCGCACCTGGGCGCCGATGGCGTTCTCGAGCGTCCTGACCACGATGTCGGGCGCGCCGGAGCCTGTCGTGAGCTGCGCGGCAACCTTCGCACGCGTTCCTGTTTTCTTGCCTGCCTTGGGCTTGGTCATCGTCTTGCCGCCGTTGATGCTCGCGTCCGCGCAGAACCGCGCTGCCGCATTGAGGCCCAGACGGCAATCAAGGAGATCACCGAATGCGGGCGAAGTGAACGGGCAGCGCGATACCGCTAAGGTCAATTGTCTTAAGACGAACTAAATCTCCCGAAAAGAACGGCTCGAGAACGACGGCAGCAAGGCGGAGGCTAGCCCGCGGCCATGCGCCATCCGGCTCATACTCGCACATCGCGGGGGGCATGGTCTCTTGACGTGCGAGCCTGCTTCGTCATGCTCGCACCCATGCTGACTCTCTCTCTCCTCCGCCATGCCAAGTCGAGCTGGGCCAACCTGGAGCTCGACGACCACGAGCGCCCGCTCGCCAAGCGCGGCGCCAAGGCGATTCCTGCCCTGGCGAAGTTCATCCGCCAGGAAAAGCTGAGGCCGAGCCTCGTGCTATGCTCAGACGCCATGCGCACGCGCGCCACCCTCGCCTTGCTGCTGGCGGAGCTGGGCCCCCCCGCCCCGCGCGTGATCTACGACGAGACGCTCTATCTCGCATCCCCCGAGACAATCCTGGCCGCGATCGCACGCGTGGACGATAGCGATCCGCACGTGCTCGTCGTGGGCCACAACCCGGGCCTCCATGCGCTTGCGCTCGAGCTGGTGGGCGAGGGAGACCGCAAGGCGCTGGCCATGCTGGCGCAGGAGTTCCCGACCGGCGCCTTGGCGGTCTTCTCCTTTGACGCCGCAAGTTGGCAGGAGGTGAGGAACGCCAGCGGCCACCTCGAGCAATACACGACGCCGCGCCTGCTCGCGTCCTAGGGTGAGGCGCCCTAAGCCGCGATAAGCACGTCCTGCAAGAGACGCAAGCAGCAGATGAACCCCGTCTCCTCGAATGCAATGCACGGCCTGTCCGCTCCGGGGCCGGCGAACGAGGACACGAGCGTCAGACCGAAGCCATAGTGGGACGGCGCCTTGGATGCGGCACCGCCACGCTCCGTCCACCCCACCTCCAGATACCGCTCCGCGCCATGCTCGAAAAACGTCCAGCCTACGGCCACGGATCCGTCGGGCGAGCGAAGCGCGCCATGCTTTGCCGCGTTGACCGCAAGCTCGTGAACAGCGAGCGAAAACGTCTGCACGGCGGAATGGGCCAACCGCGCCGGAGGCCCGTTTGCCGTGACGCGATGGGAGATGTCCGCCAGCACCGCATCCATGATGTCGGCGATCTCCGTCCCATTTTCGTCAGCCATGGCGATCATATGATGCGCCCGCGCAAGCGCACGGAAGCGGCCCGCAAGCGTATCCCGCACCTCGGAGAGGGGATGATCCCCCTGGAGGGTGCGGTGCGCGACGGACTGCATGATCGTGAGCAGATTCTTGCTGCGGTGGATCTGCTCTCCCACGCGGGCCTTGAGGGCATCGGCCGTACGTTTCTCGTCTGCGGCCGCGACTCCCAGCTCGGCCACTTGGCGCCCAAGCGCCTCGATCTGACCGTCACGCTCGGCCAGGGTGGCCCTGAGGCGCGCCAGCTCGAGAAGGCAAGCAACGTTCGCCGGCAGCAGCTCCGCTGCAAGAGGCGCCGGCACGTATGCGAAGGCGCCGGGCACGGGGCAACCGCCCGCACCAAGCTCCGCCATCCGTCCCGAGATGACGATCACGGGTGGGCCGGACGAAGCCCCCAGAGCGATCCCGGCGACGTCGACGGGCGCTCTGTCCGCCGCGCCGTCGAGATTGACGAGCACCGCCGCAAATCGGTCGGCGCCGAGGAGCTGGCGCGCGTCCTCACCCGGCGCCACGGTGACCACCTCGCGGGCGAGCCGCCCGAGCAGATCCCGATAGGTACCGTGCCGCTCTGCAACGGCATCGACGACGAGAAGATCAGCCGGCACTCCGGCACCAGACATGGAAGGACCTTGCATCGAAAGAACAGAGACCGATGGCTTCCTACGTAAAACGCGGCGCACGCGTGAGTTCCCAGCGCGTCGGAAACCCGTCCGGCCAAGCGCCGATCAAAGATGCGCCTTGGGAGCCACCAGATCGTCGATGAGACGCCGCACCACCTCGAAGTCGAACGGCTTGGACACGGTCACGCGCTCGCGAAAGGCATCGGGCATCGACTGCACACCATGCCCGGTCGCGAAGGCGAAGGGAATGCCACGCTTGCCGAGCGCCTCCGCCACCGCAAAGCAGTCGTGATCGCCAAGCGTCACGTCAAGGATCGCCGCATCGATCGGCGTCGAGGCCACGAGCTCGAGCGCCTGCCCTTCGGAATGGGCCGGCCCGACAGTCTCATGACCGTACTCGGCGAGAAGATCGCTCAGCATCATCGCGATGAGCGCCTCGTCGTCGACAACCAGCACACGCGCCATCCAGATCCACCCTTTTTAAGGCTTGGAGCCCAGCTAGCCGGAGACGACCGCCGGTGTCCGGGGCATGGACTTGCCCAACGGCGGCTTAAACCGGCATCCACGAACGTGGATCACGTCTGGGTGCGATTCAATAAAAATCCGTTCACACTTTCTAGATGGGCAAGCGAAGGCGAGGCAGAACTGCCCGCCGATCGCTCCCTCTTGACGAGAAATCAGACCCGATCCCGTTCAGGGCCTGGCAGCCCTGGCGCCTGCAGGGGGAGTCGAGGTGGCAAGCCTCGGTCCGCGCTGGAACCCGGCCGCCGAGGCGTCCGGAACGCGAGCGTTGGTCCCGAAGAACAGCGCCTGGCTGACCAGGGCTCGGACCGTATTCGGCTCGAACGGCTTGGTGATCAGGAACGTCGGCTCCGGCCGTTCGCCCGTAAGCAGGCGCTCGGGGAACGCGGTGATGAAGATCACGGGAAGATTGAAGCCGAGCAGGATCTCGTTCACGGCATCGAGGCCGGAGCTGCCGTCGGCGAGATGGATGTCTGCGAGCACAAGCCCCGGCGTCTTTCTCTTGACCTCGGCCACCGCTTCGCGATGCGTACGGGCGATGCCGGACACGCGGTGCCCCAGGCCCTTGACCAGCGCCTCGAGATCCATCGAGATCAGCGGCTCGTCCTCGATGATCAAAACGTCCGTTGCCGTCTGCTCGGCGATCTGCTCGCCGGCCTCCTCGATGAGCTGGGTCACCTCGTCGGTAGAGCATTCAAGGATTTCGGCGATCTGCTGCGTCGTGAAGCCTTCGACCGAGGCGAGCAGGAAGGCCTGGCGCGGGCGCGGCGTGATGGCCTCCAGGCTGCGATCGGCCTGCGTCTTCGGAGCAATGTCGTCTCGGTTGAGGCTGATGGAGTTCCAGACCTTGAGGAAGCACTTGTAGAGGCCGACCCGCTTCATGTTGCCTTCAGGGAAGCTCTGCGGGTCGGCGACCAGCGTCTCGAGCACGGCCACCACATAGGCGTCGCCGCTCTCCTGGCTTCCGGTGAGCGCGCGGGCAAAGCGCCTCAGATACGGAAGTTGAGGCGCGATCGTTTCGGCAAGCGACATGATTTTCTCCCTACTGAGCAGACCCGCGACGGGGAACCCGCCGGGCCGCGACCCTCGAATCTAACGCAGACCCGGATCTGAAAGTTCCATACGGTAAAGATGTCATAAATATCAACGCGCTATCACATGCGATACCTCAACCGCGCGCCGTGTCCTTGACGAGCCGGCTGCCGTGCGCGGTGGGGTTCGCGGCGCTGCCACCGCTTTTCAGCTCGCTGTCGCCGAGCAGCTCTACCAATCGGTTGCGCGCGCGGTTGACCCGGCTCTTGATCGTACCGACTGCACATCCGCAGATTTCGGCCGCCTCCTCGTAGGAGAACCCTTCAGCCCCCACGAGCACCAGCGCCTCGCGCTGATCGGATGGCAAGAGCCCGAGCGCGGCCCGGAAATCGGCGAGGTCGAGATAGCCGTACTGCTCCGGCTGCACGGCCAGCGAGTTCTGGTACTGATCGTCGGGATCGTCCACCTCGCGCCTGAGCTTCCTGTGCTGCGAGAAATAGACGTTGCGCAGGATCGTGAACAGCCACGCGCGGAAGTTGGTGCCCGGCGTGAAGGAGTCGCGGCTGTTCCATGCCTTGACCAGCGTCTCCTGCACGAGATCGTCCGCGCGCGCAGGATCGTTCGCAAAGGAGCGCGCAAACGCGCGCAGATGCGGTATGGCCCCGACCAGGGATTGCTCGAAGTCCGGCGCTGCCATTCTCAGCTATTGCGCCCCTTGTCGCCATGCTCGGTATTCTTGAGTTCGTTGAGAAGCTGGATAAACTTCTCGGGAACCTGCTCGTTCACGATCTCTTCGTAGCTCTCGCGAAGCTTGCGCCCGAGAGCGCCCTGGATGGCCTCGTCGAGGCTTGCCGCTGGCTCGATATCCATGGTGTTCTCTGGCACGATACTCTGAGCCGGTTGAACGGATTTTGGAGTGCTCATCGTTATTGGATCCCTCGGAACCTATCCCGCACCGTCGACCGATCGGATCGATCCCTGACCCGTCTTCTTGCGATCATGGACCATGTCGGCACGCCCCCGTCGATCGGCGAGTCCGGATGGCCGAGCGTCGCGCGCCATCCGAACCCGTATTCTGACTTGCTCTCTCCCCCGTGTCTCGCGGCGTCTTGAAGTTTGGGCAACAGCCAGGAAAAACAAGCATTGTCATCGCTGTAGCACCAAAGAACGGCAAACGGAGGTGGTCGCACGCGTGACCTGGAACGCCCCAGTGGCAGGCGGGTTCCACGCCCTACCCATTCGGGAGGCACCCAGCGGCAGCGGAGCCACACTGGAACCCCCCGCGCCGCACCTGCGTTAACCGGCCACGACCCGGCTTGAGGGAGAGCCGGATTGAGCGACGCGTTCGCATAGCTGACGCCACCCGCACCCCCTCCCCGACCCTAGAGCACGGGTGGCGTTATGCTCGTGGTGCCGGCAGGCAGCTCCCTCCCGATCATGCCGCCGGCACCACACCCCCATCTTGCATCTGAGCCCGGAACCGCATGGGAACCCACCGCATGGGAACCCCATGAGCACGGTGCATGCTGGCGGTCGGTTGAGTGCCGCTTCATGCGCCACGTCGCACAACAACCGAGCTTTGATTGCTGCCCAACCTTTCCTATGATGGACCGGCTTTCCGGGAGACGGAGCGGCTCATGTACCAGGCGGCCTGGCGGCAGACGACCTACCGGTTCGACGATCTCAAGACCTTGATGGCGAAGGCCACGCCGCTGCGCTCCGGCGACGTGCTGGCCGGGGTCGCGGCAACCAGCGCCGAGGAGAATGTCGCCGCCAAGATGGCTCTGGCTGACGTTCCCCTCAAGCGCTTCCTGACCGAGGAGCTCATCCCCTACGACGACGATGACGTGACCCGGCTGATCATGGACCGGCACGATAAGCGGGCCTTCGCTCCGGTCTCCCACATGACGGTCGGCGAGTTTCGCGATTGGCTTCTATCGGATAAGGCGACCACCAGGACCCTCGCCAAGCTGGCGCCGGGCCTGACGCCGGAGATGGTCGCGGCCGTGTCCAAGCTCATGCGCAATCAGGACCTCGTCCTCGCCGCCCGCAAGGTCTCGGTCGTCACGCGCTTC
>NZ_JADZBI010000020.1 GCF_020852195.1 Hyphomicrobium sp.
AAGCGCTGGAGGTGCCAGCCGCCGACGTTCAACGACACCTGAGCTGCCTATGAGCTGAGAATCTTGAGCGTAAGCACAATCAAGCCTGTAGGCAGTTGAGGGAGAGACATCATGTGCACGTTGCCTGACCATCGGGACTGCGGTTGCCAGCATTCGACTGCCGTTGACCGACGGGATCTCCTCAAAAGGCTGACCGCGCTAGGCCTGACGCTGCCGTTTGCGACAGCGGTGCTCGACGCGCGAACCATTGCCGGTGCCGCGAGCTTTCTCGACCGAGCGGAATTTATCGACCGTCTCGACGCGCTCATTGCAAGAGCGAAGTCGCCGGAGCTTCTCGACGTCCGCGTCTTCGAGATCACGAGCAGCGATCTGCCCTGGAAGGATATCGATCTTACCCTCGCCAAGGGCCAGCAGGCGACGTTTCTGCTCGGCGGCCGTCTGTGGTTGTCGCGCGAACAGGATCTGTGGGCCGAGCCCGGAGTGGCCTTCCATGCGCGCACGCGCGGCACCCGACCCATATACAATCCGATGAGCAACACCGGGACAATGACGGCAGCGCACGATGGCCCCATCGAGGTCGCGCGCTCGTTCGCCGAGTTCCAGAACGAGGACGGCGAGATCTGGACGCCGACGGATGCCTATCTGAAGACGGAGGTCCGCATCTACGGACTCGCCCTCGTCTGGCGAAAGAGCGCGCTCGACGGTCTGCGGAGCCTGTTGGCCCACGGCGACGTCGGAGGTGTCATCGGCGCCGAGATCGACCGCCTCGAGACCAGCCGCAAGCTGCCCGAAGGATGGAACAACCTTTACATGCTCGGCGGCGGGCCGGTCATCTTCAACGATCTCGGCGGCGGCGAGATTGCCTGCGAGCCGCTCAAGAACGCCGGCATCCTGCAGCGCCCCGTCTCGATCGAGCTGAAGCCCGGAACCAAGCTCAACTGGCGCTGGATCGTGGAGGAGCTGCCCTCGCGTCTTCCGGAGGACCAGCTCACGTCGCACGACTATCTCTCGATCGGCGCCGAGTACGACGACGGCCAGGACCTCACCTACTTCTGGAGCAGCGGGCTCCCCGTCGGCAAGGCCTTCCGCTGCCCGATACCGCGCTGGACGCCGATCGAGTCGCATATGGCGGTGCGCAGCGGTTTCAGCGAGCTTGGCACGTGGGTCGGCGATGAGCGCGATCTCTACGCCGACTATCACGACCACATCGGAGGTCCGGCGAAATCCGTCGTGCGCATCTGGCTGCTCGGCGTCTCGGTGTTCCAGCGCCGTCGCGGATCGTGCCGGTTCGGCGACATCCAGATCTCCCAGCCCGGCGCTGAAACTCTGAAAATCTGACGAACGTCTGTCGATCCGGTGCCCCCGACTGCGCCCTGATGGCTCAGGAGAGAGCCTCGCTTGCAAGAAGGCAGACGCTGGTGAAGAGCCCGGCGACAGGAACCCATCCCGGCGTCACATAGGCATTCGGTGGAGGCGGAAGTCCTCGACGCTTGATCGCGATCAGCGCCGCGTTCACGAGCGCGAAAACCAGGAGCGTCAGCCGCGACGTCATCTCCGCGAGCTCCTCGATGGGGAACGCCAGCGCGAGCACCAGCGTCACGGCGACGACAAGTCCGGTCGCCAGCAGCGGCGTGCGGGTGGTCGGGTTGACCTCTCCGAGCCGTGCCGGCAGGAGCCCCCGGCGCGCGAGACCGTAGAGCACTCGCGAGGACAGGATGAGATAGAAGACGACGCCGTTGATCGTCGCCAGTATGGCGATGGTGCTGAAGGCGAGCGGCGAGGCGCCGGTCATCCGCTCGAACACGCGGCTGAGCGGCGCTCCTTCCGTTCCGAGCTCGTCGTGGGGAATGACGTTGAGCGTCACCCAGACGACCAGCACGTAGAGCAGCGTCGTGAGAGCGAGCGTGATCAGGATCGCGCGCGGAATTGTCCAGCCAGGAGACTTCACCTCCTCGGCAATGTTCGCGATCCCCTCGAACCCCGTGAACGCGAAGAAGGCGATCAGCGACGCACTGAGCACGCCGGCCCACGCGCCCGCATTCGTCAACCCGGGCCATGCCTCGGGCAAGCGCGATCCCAGGTCGGGAACCGTCACCGCCGCGACGACGATGAGGATCAAGAGCCCGCCGATTTCGATCAGCGTTATCGCGCCCGCCAGCGCCACCGACTCTACGATGCCCCATGCCGCGACCGCGCCCATGGCGAGCACCACCAGCACCACGATCAGATCGAGCGGTAGCTCCATGAGCTCGCGAATATATCCGGCCGCGCCACGGCCGATCGCGGCTGCCGAGACGACGCCGATTGCGGCCACCATCCACCCCACGAGGAGCGCCAGCCGATCCGACCCGAAGCCTTCCTTGACATAGGCCGCCTCCCCCGCGCTCATCGGCAGGCGCGAGGCGAGCTCCGCGAAGGCGGCGCCCGAGGGCGCCATGACCAGCGCCGCCAGGATAAACGCGAGCGGAGCCTGGAAACCCGCACGTGCCGCCGCGGTGCCGACCAGAACGTAGATTCCGGCCCCGATCGTGATGCCCAGGCCGTAGAGAACCGTGAGGGGTAGCCCGAGCGACCGCTTGAGCGGCACAGCCAGGCCGCCATCCGTATGATCCATAGGCTTCGCCCGCTCCCTGCCGCTAATGGCCGATTTTCCTAGACGGTATCCGGCCCTCGCCGTCTATATCTTTCCCTCTCGGGATCGGAGAATATCACGCATGACGGACGCGACTTGGCCGAGCTGGCCCGGGCTTCGCCAAAAGCTCGAGACCGCGCTCCTGACCCCGGTCCGGGCCTTCCGCCTGCGGTATCTCCCTCTGCTGATGGTCTATTTCGCCTATGGTGCGCTCGGCATCATCACCATTGCCGAGAGCTTCTGGATCAAGTCCTCCCTGTCGTTGACGCCCGCCGAGCTGGCCGCCTTGAGCGTCTGGCTCACGCTGCCCTGGACCATCAAGATGGTGTTTGGCGAGCTGGTGGATGCCGTGCCGGTCATGGGCTCGCAGCGCCGGGCCTATGTCCTGATCGGCGGCGCGCTGGTCGCCCTGGGATTGCTCACGCTCGCCGGAGCAGCCGGCGGCTGGCTCGCCTTTGCCCCGCCTCAGGACCTCTATCGCATCGGCTCGTTCCTAAGCGTGGTCGGCGTGGTCCTGCAGGACGTGGCCGCCGACGCCATGAGCACCGAGGTCGTGGAGCGCGTGAACTCGGACGGGACGCCCCGCGACCTCGCGGACATCAACCGCGACCTCGGCATGGTGCAGGTGCTGGGCCGGCTGGCGCTGTCCCTCGGCATGGTCGCCGTGGCCGGGCTCGGCGTCTTTCTCGCCAGCGTGTTCTCCTACGAGACCGTCTTCCTCGCCGGCCTCATCATCCCCCTCACGTCCGTTTCCGGCGCGCTCCTGGTCCGGATCAACAGCGCCGAGACGCGGCCGGTCGACTGGCGCATTCTCGGCGGCGGACTGGCCTTCGGCGCTGCGGTCATGGCCACGGCGGTCAGCGGCGTTCCCTACGGCCAGGAGATCGTCTTCGTCGTCTCGATGGCGGTCGTCTCGGCCATGCTCTGGCGCGTCGTCGGCGACCTGGACAGCAAGACCCAGGAGACCATCCTCTACGCGGCCATCATCATCTTCGCCTTCCGGGCCACGCCCCTCGTCGGCCAGGGCTACACCTGGTTCACCATCGACGTGCTCGGCTTCGACGAGGCCTTTCAGGGCACGCTCAACCAGCTCGGCGCCCTGCTCGCGCTGCTCGGCATCTGGCTCTTCTCCGATGCCATCACCGGACGGCCGATCCCGTTCGTGCTCTTCTGGCTCACCATCATCGGCACCGTCCTCTCGCTGCCGAGCCTCGCGCTCACGCTCGGCATCAGCGAATGGACGGAGGCGAATTTCGGCTTCGGCGCCCGCACCATCGCCATCATCGACACCGCCGCCTCCTCGCCGTTTCTGCAGCTGAGCATGATCCCGCTGCTGACCCTCTGCGCCATCTACGCCCCCGAGAAGCGCCGCGCCACGTGGTTCGCCCTCATGGGGTCGCTGATGAACCTGGCGCTCGTCGCCGCCGCGCTCCAGACCAAGTACCTGAACCAGATCTTCGTCGTCGACCGCGGCGCCTACGACAACCTGCCCCTGCTCCTCGGCGTCGTCATGGGCATCGGCCTCTGCGTGCCGCTCGCCGCGATCCTCGTCTTCGGCAACAAACTCAGAGGAGCTGAGGTCGACGGACGGAAGAAGCCCAGGCAGTAAGAGGGCGAGTTGTTGCAGGTTTTGGACGAGAGGCAAGGAGAGGGCATTCCATGGACATGCACGGGGCTGTTGCATTCGCTGCCGGGCTCGGTCTGCTCGTCGTGGCGGCAGAGATGGTCGTGCGCGGAGCGTCGCGGCTGGCGGCTTCGCTCGGCGTCGAGCCTCTCCTGCTCGGCCTCACCGTGGTCGCAGTCGGCACCAGCATTCCCGAGCTCGCGGTCGGCATCACCGCCAGCCTGCAGGGCAGTGGCGCGCTTGCCGTCGGCAACATCGCCGGGACCAACGTGTTCAACATCCTCTTCATCCTGGGACTCATTGCGGTGCTGAAGCCGCTTCCGCTTCACCTGCAGGTGCTCAAGCTCGAGCTGCCGACCATGGTCGGCGCCGCGGTGCTGATGAGCGTCTTTGCGTGGGACGGTGCCATTACCCAGCTCGACGGAGGGGTGCTGCTCGTCGCCGCCGTGCTCTATACGCTGGCGCTCATAGTCCTGAGCCGCCGCGAGACGCCGGCCTTGAAGGAGGAGTTCAGCAACGTGTACGGCGCCGACGACGCAGGGACAGGCGCCGTTGCGGGGCAACGGGCCAAATACGCCGCTGTGCTCGCCGCGGGCTTGGCGCTCTCGGTACTCGGCGCCAACTGGCTTGTCAGCGGCGCCGTTGACATTGCCCGCACGCTCGGCCTCTCCGAGGCGGTCATCGGCCTTACCATCGTCGCCGTCGGGACCTCCGCCCCGGAGCTCGTGACGAGCATCGTCGCCACCTTGAGGGACGAGCGGGACGTCGCCGTCGGCAATCTTCTCGGCAGCAGCATCTACAATATCCTGGTGATCCTTGGCCTCACCTGCCTGGTCACGCCGGGCGGCGTGCCCGTGGAACGTCAGCTGACGCTGGTCGATATCCCCCTCATGGCCGGTGTCGCGCTCCTCTGCGTGCCGGTCTTCATGACCGGCAAGCGCATCTCGCGGCTGGAAGGGGGCATAGGGATCGCCCTCTATCTGGCCTACATGCTTTGGCTCGTCCTCTTTCGAGCCTGACGTCAAGCCGCCCGGATTCGTCCACCCTTTCCGCTTCCGCCTTGTGTTGTCCCCGGGAGATGCGCGAGGCGTGTCCGGGGAGCCGCTGCGCTCAGTCCCGACCCTCGATCCCACGGCCGCACGTTGATCTAGATCAACGCACACTGGCCGAATTCCGAGGGACATCGAGTGCGGGCATCAGCCCACGAGGAGGCGAGGTGAATAAACCCGTTGAGGGTCCTCAGCGCCTGAGCATCGAGGCGATTCTCGGCAAGGAAGTGACCTCCGCGCCGACCTGGACAAGCCGACCGGAGCTGAAGTGGGCGGCGGCATTGCTCGTGGTCGCCCTGTTGATCTGGGCCGCATGGCTGCTGGGCAGCGACACCAACGGCGTCCGCTATGTCACGGAGCCTGTGAAGCGCGGCGACCTGACGGTCATCGTCACCGCAACCGGCTCGCTGCAGCCGACGGATATGGTGGAGATTTCCAGCGAGCTTTCCGGAACCGTCCGCAATGTACTCGTCGACTACAATTCAGTCGTCACAGCGGGCCAAACGCTCGCCGAGCTCGACACGGACAAGCTCAAGGCCACGGTCGACAGCTCGCGTGCAAAGCTGGAAGCCGCCAAGGCCAAACTTGCCGAAGCGGAGGCGACCGTCGTCGAAACGGAAAACGATCTCGCCCGCAAGCGCGCACTCGTAGTCACCAATGCCGCCTCCACGAGAGACCTCCAGGCTGCCGAGGCGGCCTACCACCGGGCCGTTGCCGTCACCGCCAGCATGCGCGCCGAGATCGGCGTGGCCGACGCCCAGCTCAAGCTTGATGAAACCAATCTTGCCAAGGCCAGGATCATTTCGCCGATCAATGGCGTGGTCCTCACGCGGGCTGTGGAGCCGGGCCAGACCGTGGCGTCGTCCTTCCAGGCGCCTGTCCTGTTCTCTATCGCCGAGGACCTGAAGCAGATGGAGCTGCAGGTGGACGTCGACGAGGCCGACGTGGGCAAGGTTAAGGTCGGACAGGAAGCAACGTTTTCCGTCGATGCCTTTCCCGATCGGCGGTTTCCAGCGGTCATTCGCGACTTGCGTTTCGCCTCCGAGACCATCCAGGGCGTCGTGACCTACAAGGCCGTTCTGAACATCGACAACTCCCAGCTCCTGCTCCGGCCCGGCATGACGGCCACTGCCGAGATCAAGGTCACGGAGATCCGCGACGCCCTGCTGATCCCTAATGCGGCCTTGCGGTACACGCCGCCCGCAACCGAGGCGGAGCCCCAGCAGAACTTCCTGCGCCGGCTGCTCCCGGGACGGCCGCCCTTCCGTCCGGCGAGCCGGCCCGAGGACACAGGTCCGAACCGGACGGTTTGGGTGCTGCGGAAAGGAGAGCCCACGCAGGTCGAGATCGTCGTCGGATCGAGCGATGGCAGGCGCACCGAGGTGCAAGGCGGGGCGATCGGCGTGGACGAGGCGCTGATTGTCGACCAGACGACGACCCCGCAGTAACGAGGCTCATGCCGTGCAGAGCGCCGTTTCCAGGACACCGCTCATCGAGTTCCGAAACGTCTCCAAGATCTTCGGGAGCGGCGCGGCGGCCGTCCATGCCCTTTCGGGGGTCAATCTCAAGATCGAGGACGGCACGTTCGTGGCCATCATGGGACCGTCCGGGTCAGGCAAGTCGACCGCCATGAACATCATCGGCTGCCTCGATACGCCGACCTCGGGCGAGTACCTCCTGATGGGTATGGATGTAGGCGGCCTGCACCGTAACCAGCGCGCGCTCATCCGCCGCCACCTGCTCGGCTTCGTCTTTCAGGGCTTCAACCTGCTGACCCGCACCACCGCCCTCGAGAACGTCGAGCTGCCGCTGATCTACCGCGGGATACCCGCCGGTGAGCGGCGTAGGATCGCGGCGCACGCCCTTGAGCGCGTCGGTCTGTCCGGGCGCGAGGGGCACACCTCCAGCGAGCTCTCCGGCGGCCAGCAACAGCGTGTTGCGATCGCGCGCGCCATCGTGACCGAGCCCCGGATCCTGCTCGCCGACGAGCCGACCGGCAATCTCGACACCAAGACCAGCCGCGAGATCATGAACCTGGTGACGAGCCTGAACCGGGATCAGGGAATGACGATCGTCATGGTCACCCATGAAAGCGATATCGCCGCCTTTGCCCAACGCATTGTTCGCTTCGTCGATGGCCGGATTGACAGCGATATCCTGAACGTCGAGGCCGCCTGATGCTGTTCGAGGTGATTCGACTCGCGTTGCAGGCGATCAGGCGCAATATTCTGCGCTCGTTTCTCACCGTCCTCGGCATTGTCATCGGCGTCGCGGCGGTGATCGCCATGATCACCATCGGCAACGGGACCACGGCGCAAGTGACCGCGGACCTGGCCCGGCTCGGCTCCAACCTCTTGTCCGTCAACCGCGGCCAGTTCGGGCCGGGACGCGCCAGCTCGGACGCCAAGGCCTTCAATGCGCGCGACATCGACGCCATCAGAACGCAGCTCAGCGGGATCAAGGCGGTGGCGCCGGTGGCACAGAAATCGGCGACGGTGATCTATGGCTCGGAAAGCCGCATCGTTTCCATCACGGGAACGGACAACGACTATCTCGTCGCCCAGGACTGGACGCTTACGTCGGGCCGCGAGTTCCTGGAAGGTGAGGTACGGGGCGGACGCGCGGCCTGCATTGTCGGCACGACCGTGCAAAAGGAGCTGTTCGGCCAAGCCGATCCGGTTGGGCGCAGCATTCGCGTCGGCAACGTTTCCTGCGAGGTGATCGGCCTGCTCGAGACCAAGGGACAAACCGGATTCGGTGCGGATCAGGATGACATCGTCCTGATGCCGCTCAGGACGTTTCAACGGCGGCTGGCGGGCAATACCGACATCTCGCGCATCACAGTCTCTGCCAAAGATGGCGTGGACACTGCGAAAGTGCAGGCGGATCTTGAGAGGATGTTGCGCGAGCGACGCAACATAGCGCCGAACGAAGAAGACGATTTTACCGTACGCGACATGAAGCAGATCGCCGAGGCCCAGACCGGGACGACGTCCATGCTAACGGGCTTGCTCGGCGCCGTGGCCGCGGTGAGCCTGGTCGTGGGCGGGATCGGAATCATGAACATCATGCTCGTTTCCGTCACCGAGCGTACGCGGGAAATCGGTATCCGCTTGGCCATCGGCGCCCTGGAACGGCAAGTCCTGTCTCAGTTCCTCGTCGAGGCCGTGGTGCTTTCCTTGTTCGGTGGAGTGGTGGGCATAGTCCTCGGGCTCGGCCTGGCCTGGTTTGCTACCAACGCCATGGGAGTGCCGTTCAGCGTTGATGTGACCATCGTTCTCGTAGCTTTCGCATTCTCGGCACTTGTGGGTATCATTTTCGGATACTTTCCGGCGAGGCGCGCCGCGCGCCTGGACCCTATCGAAGCGTTGAGGCACGAATAGCATCGGTCCCGTTCCTCGGTGCCGTGGACCGCCGCGACAAGCATATGGCCCCGTCGCTGTACAACTGCCCCTGATTGAAAGGCTGGTTCGAATAAAATTAAGCAACGCGGCGCCGCTGCGCGATCATTTGATCGACATCAACAAATGAGGGCGATAGGACTCCTAGGTTTCTCTGATCTCACACATTTGTATCGCGTAACATGTGAGGTCGATCATGCTGACCACGCCAGACATCTCTCAGAACGATCGTCGAAGTGATGCCCTGCCGATTGGCTACGGGTGGGCAAGCTCCTGGGCGGCGACCTACTTGGACTTGGGCGCCGAGTATTTGGACTTCATTCGCCGACGGGGCATCGAGGACATCGATCTTCCTTCGCGTCTTATGGCCTGCAAGACCCCACTGGAACTCATGCAGGAGTACCAAGGTTTTTTCGAGAAGGAGACGCGAGACTATCGGGACGAGTACGCTGCGCTCGCGCGCATCGGACAACGGCTCCTGAGCGCCGGATCGGATCCGGCTCGGGGCGCCGCGAGGACGTATCCATAGTCCAGTTGACCGCCCGTTGCGTCGGGTCGCCGGAGCGACACCATGTTCAAGCATATCCTGATTGCGACCGACGGCTCGGATCTCGCGGAAAAAGCGGTCGAGCAAGGGTTGAATCTAGCCAAGGGCCTCGGAGCAAAGGTCACCGCGGTCACGGTAACTCCGTCCTGGGCCGCAACCGTGCCCGGCGAAGTGGCCGTCGCGCTTCCTGTCGAGGAGTACATGCGGGCGACGAAGGAAAATGCCACGGCGATCCTCTCGTCCGTCGAGGCCGCAGCCAAACGCGTGGGCGTCGCCTGCGTGGCTCGTCATGAGACGGATCGATTTCCGGCAGAAGGAATTATTGCGGCCGCCACGGAGACGGGCTGCGACCTCATCGTGATGTCGTCGCACGGCCGGCGCGGCTTGCGACGCCTTCTGCTCGGCAGTCAGGCCCTCGAGGTGCTGACGCACAGCACGGTGCCTGTTCTCATCTGTCGTTGAAGGAGCGGATCGCAAGCAATAGCCCGAAACGAGCTTTGGCGCCCCGCGAGAACATAGTGAAGGAGCCTGTATCATGAAAGTCAAAGATGCGATGCACAACGGCGTGGAATGGGTTGAGCCGGCCACTCCGCTTTCCAAGATCGCGGCCCTGATGAAGAAGCTCGATGTCGGCGCCATTCCGGTCGGAGAGAACGACCGCCTGGTCGGAATGGTCACGGACCGCGACATCACCTGCAGGGGACTTGCCGATTCCAAGGACTGCGCGAAGCTCACCGCCCGCGACGTCATGACCAAGGGCATCGTCTACTGCCAGGAGAGCGAGGATCTCGCCGATGCCGCGCGCCTCATGGAGCAGCGGAAGATCCGCCGGCTTCCCGTTCTCAACGACAGCAAGCGCATGGTGGGCATGCTGAGCCTGGGCGACATTTCGCATGCAGGACCGCAAACCCTCACGGGCGAGATCATGAACGCGGTCTCGGCTCACCACGGATAGCAACGTCCGGTCGCGGGCCGGGAACCGCCCGGCCCGATCAAGGAGCTTGCCATGACCGTTCCATCGTCCATCGCACGCACGGTTCAGCAGACGCAGGAGTGGCTCAAGGAGCTGCGCGACAATGCCGGCCTCGCCGACGAGGAGGAAGCTCTCGCCGTTCTGCGTGTGGTCCTCCATCAGTTGCGCGATCGTCTCACGCCCGAGGAGGCCGTGGAGCTTGCCGCGCAATTGCCCACCATTGTCCGCGGCATCTTCTACGAAGGATGGCGGCCCAGTCGGACGCCGGAGCGGATCCGTTCCAAGGAGAAGTTTCTCGACGAGATCACCATAAAGCTGCTCCCGCGCCGCATCCCGCCGGAGCGTGCCGTGAAGGACGTTCTGGCGCTCGTCGCCCACCACTGCGATCCGGGCGAGATCTCCCAGGTCATCGACCAGCTTCCGGCCGACCTCAAGCGGCTTTGGCCCGAAACGTCGCGCACGTTCCGGGATCGCCTTTAGCAACGTGGACGCGGGAATGGCGCTGTAGCCGATGGCGACGAGCGAGAACAAGCTTCGCGAACGGTTTGTCTCGGAGCAGATCGAGGCCCGGGGCGTTCGCGATCCTCGTGTGCTCGCGGCAATGCGCAAGGTGCCGCGGGAGCAGTTCGTCCCCGAGCACCTGAAAGGCGAAGCCCACGCCGACAGCCCGCTTCCGATCGGTGGAGGTCAGACGATCTCGCAGCCGTATATCGTTGCCTTCATGATCGAAGCGCTGGCGCTTCGCGGCGGCGAGAAGGTGCTCGAGATCGGCGCCGGATCGGGTTACGCCGCGGCCGTTCTGGCCGAGATCGCCGGCGAGGTCTTCACGATCGAGCGCATCGGCCAGCTCGCAGAGCGGGCCGCGACCAGTCTGGCGGACGCCGGCTACACGAATGTGCATGTCCGCCACGCCGATGGAACCGAAGGCTGGAGCGACGAGGCTCCGTTCGATGCCATTCTCGTCTCTGCGGGCGCGCCGGATGTTCCCCAATCCCTCATGCGGCAGCTCGCCGTCGGCGGTTACATGGTGATCCCGGTCGGCAGCGATCCGCGCGCCCAGGAGCTGATCCGCATCACGCGGGTCGACGAGGACGAGTACGAGCGCGAGGACATCGCCGACGTCCGCTTCGTTCCGCTGATCGGAAAGGAAGGGTGGGAGAGCAAGGACAGCGACTGGGAGACTAAGCCGCCGCGCGTGATCCAGTCTCGTCCCGCCGTGAGCATGTCGACCCCAGGTCTTATTGCCAGGGACGGCGAGACGTTCGTCGATCCGGCCAAGGCACGGCTGGGACCGCTGCTACGCCGGATCGGGGATGCCCGCGTGGTGCTGATCGGCGAGGCGACACACGGCACGTCCGAGTTCTATCGCATCCGTGCACGGATCACGCAGGAGCTGATCAGGCGCAAGGGCTTCAATATCGTGGCCATCGAGGCGGACTGGCCGGACGCAGCGCGGATCGACAACCACGTACGACACCGTCACATCCCGCGCGCGGAGTGGACCGCCTTTGCGCGCTTTCCGACGTGGATGTGGCGCAACGAGGAAACACGCGAGTTCATCGATTGGCTGCACGATCGCAACGCGCCGCTCGCGCCGGACGAGCGCGCGGCATTCTACGGACTCGACCTCTACAGCCTCTACGGCTCCATCAGATCGGTCATCCACTATCTCGAAGGCGTCGATCCGGATCTCGCAGCCGTCGCGCGTCAACGCTACGGATGCCTGACGCCGTGGGAATCCGATCCTTCGGCATACGGTCAGGCGACGCTCTCAGGCGCTTACCGCAAATGTGAGCAGGATGTCGTGCACATGCTCGTCGAGTTGCTGAGGAAGGAACGCGATTATGGCGAGAAGGACGGCGAGCGCTTCTTCGACGCCTCGCAGAATGCGCGTCTCGTCTCCAATGCCGAGCGATACTACAGGACCATGTACTACGGCTCGCGCGCCTCCTGGAACCTGCGCGACAGCCACATGTTCGAGACGCTGAAAAACCTCCTCGACCATCACGGCGCGACGTCCAAGGCCGTCGTCTGGGCGCACAATTCGCATATCGGAGATGCGTCGGCCACGGAGATGGGCCGCAGAGGCGAGCACAATATCGGTCAGCTCTGCCGCGAGCATTTCGGCGAGCAGTCATATCGCATCGGCCTCGGAACCAACGAGGGCACCGTCGCGGCGGCCTCGAACTGGGATGCTCCGATGCAGGTCATGACCGTGCGGCCTGCTCATCCGCAGAGCTATGAGCGGCTGTTCCATCTGACGAATGCGCCCGGTCTCATTCTGCCGCTGCCACGGAAAGCCCGTAGCGATCTGCGCGAGAAACTTGTGAAGCCGCGGCTGGAACGCGCGATCGGCGTCGTCTACCGGCCGGAGAGCGAGCTAGCCAGTCACTATTTCGAGGCCGTCTTGCCGCGACAGTTCGACGAATACGTCTGGATTGACAGGACGACAGCAATAACGCCCTTCGACACGGCACAGCTTGCGGGCCTGCCGGACACGTACCCCTTCGGCCTTTAGTCGAGTGCTAATGTGGGGCGGTGCCGCCCATGTGGCGCGCGCCCATGTGTAACACTCGGACGAGCGGAATTTTACAAAAGAGCCGTTATTTTAAGCTTATCAATTGGATAGGCCAGTGGGGATGGTGCCCAGGGGCGGAATCGAACCACCGACACTGCGATTTTCAGTCGCATGCTCTACCAACTGAGCTACCTGGGCTTTTTGCTTGCGAGGCCGCGGGACGTGATGGGCCTGCCGTCAAAGCTCGCGCTTTATAGAGTGCTTCCGGAGAAGTGTGAAGCGGTTTTCCGCAGAAGCGCGACCCCGGAAAAAAGCGGGAAGCCCCACGGCTGTCCAGTGTCACCGCGCTGCCCCTTCGAGGCTATTGCGGCGCCTCGTCGTCGCCCTTTCCACGGTCGAGAGAGCCCGCCTCCTTGGCGAACCCCTCGTCGCCGTCCTCGTCGGCATCCGACTGCCCGCCCGCGATGACATAGGCGCCCGAGACCCAGCGGCCAAGGTCGATGTCCGCACAACGCGCCGAGCAGAACGGCCGCACCGCGTGCACGGTCGGCTTGCCGCAGATCGGGCATTTCCCGCCCGCGCTGCCGGGGGCAGCCTGGGGCTTGGGTTCGGTCATGGCGGACCTCACTCGGCGTCGATTTCCGCCGCCCTGAGCCAGTTGAAGTGCACCGGGAAGCCCTCTCCGATGAGAAGGCTCACGACCTCGGTCAGCGGCAGGCCGACCACGTTCGTGTAGGAGCCGGTAATCGTGCGCACGAAGCAGCCGGCCAGCCCCTGGATGGCATAGCCGCCGGCCTTGCCGCGCCACTCTCTAGAGGCGATGTAGGCTTCGATCTCGGATTTCGAAAGGTGCTTGAAGCGCACGCGCGTATCGACGATGCGGGTACGGATGCGGTCGTCCGGCGTGATGAGGCAGATGCCCGTCAGCACCCGGTGCGACCGCCCCGACAGCCGTTCCAGCGTCGCCACCGCCTCCTCGATATGCTCGGGCTTGCCGAAAATGCGCCGCCCCACTGACACCACCGTATCGGCGGCCAGCACGTAGGCCCCGGCGATGTCCACGTCGTTGGCGATCTGGTCGCGCGCTGTCTCCGCCTTGAGGCGCGCAAGCCGTGCGGCGAGCGAGCGCGGCATCTCCGCCAAACGCGCCGTCTCGTCGACGCTGGCCGGGCGCAGCGCGTCAGGCTCGATGCCGGCCTGCGCCAGCAGCATGAGGCGGCGCGGGCTCGCGCTCGCCAGCACGAGCTTGGGCGCGTGCTGTGGCCCCTCGTCGCGCGCGCGCTCGCGGGCGAGTTCCCGCCGCAGCGTCTCGCGGCGTGGGCTGTCCGTGCGTTTGAAGGAGCTGAGGAAGGCGGCCTTGACGGAGCTCATCTCTGATGCCGAAGCTGTGCGTCGTTAACGGTGAACGCAACGCCGAAGGCGCGCTGACCCTCGGAAAACTCGTGCGGAGAATGCAGAGGGCCCTCCCGAAAAGCAAGAAGCTCGTTGCCATTCTTCGCCGTTCCCGCGAAAATCAGTGCAAGTCCCCTGATTGGGGTGGAGGCTGGGATGATCGCCAAGGACGCGCTTCTCGAAGTGCTGGGACGCACGCCGTTGTTCGGCGCGCTCGAGGAGGCCGACCGCAAGGCAGTCTTGCAGGAGATGCGCGAGGCGTCGTACGGCAGTGGCCAGGCCATTTTCGCGCGCGGCGACCCCGGGCGCGACATTGACCGAGTGACGAGCGGGCGCGTGCGCCTCTCTGTGTTGACGGCCGAGGGCCGCGAGCTGTCGTTTGCCCATGCCGAGGCCGGCCAGATCTTCGGCGAGATCGCTGTCCTCGACGGCGGCGTGCGCAGCGCCGACGCCACCGCCGTCTCGAAGGTCACCGCCCTCACCTTATCCAAGGGATCGCTGACGCGGTTGATCGAGCAGCGCGCCGAGGTACGCGAGGCCGTGGTCAAGTTCCTGTGTAACCGGGTCCGCGAGGCCGACCACCAGCTCGAGGGCATCGCGCTCTATCCGATCGAGGTGCGGCTCGCGCGTTTCTTCCTGGCCGCGGCGCGGCAGAAGGGCGATCTGAAGCCCGGCGCCAAGATCGTCATCGACCTTCCGATCTCCCAGAGCGAGCTGGCGCTGCTGATCGGCGCCAGCCGGCCGAAGGTGAACGCTGCGCTCGCGCTCCTGGAGGACAGCGGCGCCATCGCGCGCAAGGACAGCCGTTTCACGTGCGACATCGACGAGCTCGAAGCCACCGCCGGCGCCTGAAGCCCCTCCCTGGGTGGCCCCCACCGGACGCGCGGCCTGTTTCACGGATGACAGTCACGGGCAGTGCGCTGGCTTAATGAGCCCACGCGTCACCGGATTCACGTCAGACGACAAATGATCTACGGTCGCGCGACCGTGTTTGGGGAGTGTGCGGACAGTGCCGCGGCCGGAAAAGTCTGGAACCGACCTCGAGCCTCGCCCCCCGACGGGTGCCGGGAGGTGGTCGGCCCTGTCGCGGCGCTTTGCAGCGCTCGGCGGTTGGCTCGCGCGCCTCGCCGAGGCCGGCACCGCGGGCTATCCGCCCGAGACCAAGCGCCGCCTGATGATCCTGAACATGATCGCCTACCTGATCGTGGTCACGACGGCCATCTACGCGTTGCAGCAAACCCTTCTCGACTACGATCGCTACTGGCCGATCATCTACATCAACCTTGCTATCGTCGTCGTCATGCTGGCCGTGCCGTTCATGCATCGTTTCGGCGCGGTCGCGGCGGCGCTTCTGATGCTGGTGACGGAATGTGCCGCCCTCCTGGCGTTCACGTCATTCCTCGGCCGCACGGCCGGCATTCACCTGCAGTATTTCGTCGTCGCGGCGGCGGCGTTCGTCGTCTACGGCCTGAACCGCATGTGGCTCATCATCCCGTCCATCATGGCTGCTGGTGTGCTGCATCTCGCGAGCTGGTTCTGGTATCCCGACTCGGCAGCCGCCATCCCGGCCGATCAGGACGTGCTCGATTCGATGTACATCCAGGCCACCGTCACCACGTTCGGGCTCATCGCGGCGTCGGTCTACTACGCTTTCCGCCTCGCCGAGAACGCCAAGGCCGAGACCGACGCGCTCCTGCGCAACATCCTGCCCGACACGATCGTGGAGCGCCTGAAGGCGAAGCCTGCGGAACCCGTCGCCGACACCTTCCACGAGGCATCGATTCTGTTCGCGGACATCTCGGGCTTCGTGCCGTTGGCCCGCCGCCTCGGCGCGGGCGAGACCGTGTCTCTGCTGAACACGCTCGTCACCATGTTCGACGGCCTTGCGGAGCGCCACGGCGTCGAGAAGATCAAGACCATCGGCGACGCCTACATGGTCGCCTCCGGCATTCCCGACCCTCAGCCCGACTTCGCGCTGCGCCTCGCCCGCATGGCTCTCTCCATGCAGGAGGCAGTGCGCGAGCTCCGCGCCGAGACAGGCTACGAGATCGACATGCGCATGGGGCTGGCGACGGGCCCTGTCATGGCCGGCGTCATCGGGCGCCAGAAGTTCAGCTACGATATCTGGGGCGATGCCGTGAACCTCGCGGCGCGCCTCGAGAGCGCGTCGGTCCCCGGCCGGATCCACATCTGCCCGGCCTCGCGCGAAAAGCTTGCCGGGCATTTCGAGGTCGAGCCACGCGGCACCATCGAGATCAAGGGCGTCGGCGAGCAGAGCACGTGGTTCCTCCTTGCCCCCCGCAACGCCGCGGAAGGGCCGGGCGAACTCGAGCAGAAGACGGCTGGGGAGAGATCCGGACGCGTATCCGGACTCCGGCCTTCCCCGGAGTGACGTTGAATGTACGGACAAGCGTTCGCGACCCTAACGACCGTCATCCCGGCGTAGGCCGGGATCCAACCACGTCTCGTGATTCCTCACACCGTCGGCCCGCCGCCGGCCGGCAGGAAGCGCTGCTTGATGCGCTGGAACAGCGAGTCGCGCACGTCACGGTAGGCGGCGAGCACCTCCTCGCGGCTGCTGCTGTCCGCATGCACCGTCGCGTCCGGCGTCGGCCAGTACTCGACCTCCGCGGGGACGACCCGCGTCAGCTCGACGCCGTGATGGTGCGCCTCGGGCGAAAGGGTGATGATGAGGTCGAAGTCCTGGGACTCGAGGTCCTTGAGCGCCGCGGGCTCGTGGTCCGAGATGTCGATGCCGATCTCGTCCATCACCGCCACCGCGTACGGGTCCGTCAGCCCGGCGCGCACGCCGCCGGAGGCCACGCGCACGCGATCGCCCATGAGATGGCGAAAGATCGCCGCGGCCATGGGGCTGCGCACGGCGTTCATGGCACACGCGAACAGCACCGCCTGAGGCCCGTCGCCCGCGCGTGACACGAGGTTACCCCTTCCAGTGCAGGGCCGAGATGAGTGTGAACAGGCGTCGCGCGGTGTCGAGATCGATCTTGATCTTGCCGTCGAGCCGCTCCATGAGCACGCGGCTGCCCTCGTCGTGCAGCCCGCGCCGGCCAACGTCGATGGCCTGGATGCGCGAGGGCTGCGCGGAGCGGATCGCCTGATAGTAGCTGTCGAGCACCAGGAAGTAGTCCTTCATGATGCGCTTGAAGGGCGTGA
>NZ_JADZBI010000021.1 GCF_020852195.1 Hyphomicrobium sp.
CAGGTGGCAAAGAAGATCGTTGGTTTCATCAAGCTGCAGGTGCCGGCCGGCAAGGCCAACCCCAGCCCCCCCATCGGGCCGGCGCTGGGTCAGCGCGGGCTGAACATCATGGAGTTCTGCAAGCAGTTCAACGCTGCCACGCAGAAGCTCGAGAAGGGCCTGCCGATCCCGGTGATCATCACCGTGTACAGCGATCGCAGCTTCACCTTCATCATGAAGACGCCGCCGGCGTCGGTGCTGATCCGCAAGGCGATCGGCATCGAGAAGGGCAGCGGCACGCCGAACACCAGCAAGGTCGGCAAGATCACGCGCAAGCAGCTCGAGGAGATCGCGAAGACCAAGACTCCCGACCTGACCGCCGCGGATCTCGAGGCCGCCGTCCGCACGATCGCGGGCAGTGCGCGCTCCATGGGCGTTGACGTGGAAGGAGTCTGAGCCATGCCTTTCGAAGCAAAGCGTATCAAGGCCTGGAAGGGCAAGTTGCAGGCGGGCAAGCAGTACCCCGTCGATGACGCCCTGAAGCTCGTCAAGGAGTTCGCCAGCGCCAAGTTCAACGAGTCGGTCGACGCCGCCGTGAACCTCGGCATCGACGCCGCGAAGTCCGACCAGCAGGTGCGTGGCTCCACCGTCATGCCGAACGGCATCGGCAAGAGCGTGCGCGTCGCGGTGTTCACCTCGGGTCGCAACCAGGAGGCCGCCAAGGCCGCCGGTGCCGACATCGTCGGCCTCGAAGACCTCGCCGAGAAGGTGAAGGCCGGCGAGATGAATTTCGACGTCGTGATCGCGAGCCCGGACGCGATGCGCGTCGTCGGCCAGCTCGGCCAGATCCTCGGGCCCCGCGGCCTGATGCCGAACCCGAAGGTCGGCACCGTGAGCCCGGATGTCGCCGGCGCCGTGAAGAACGCCAAGAGCGGCCAGGTCCGCTATCGCGTCGACAAGGCGGGCATCGTGCACTGCACGATCGGCAAGGCGAGCTTCGAGCCCGAGAAGCTGAAGGAAAACCTGCTGGCGCTGCTGGCCGACCTGAACCGGGCGAAGCCGGCGACGTCCAAGGGCATCTACATGAAGCGCGTCACCCTCTCCTCGACGATGGGGCCGGGTGTCGTGATCGACCAGTCGTCGCTCGCCGTCTGAGGCGGGCCCGACGAATTTTTTGCAGTTGATGCGGGTTCCGCGGCGCGAGCCGCGGGGTTCCATCGAAGACCGCAGGCGGGGAAGTCCCTCACGGGACGCGCCCCTTAATCGCCGCCTGCGCAGGTGGTGCACCGCTCGTCAGAGGATTCGTCCTCCGATGAAGGTCACCAAGGGTCCCGGACCGCGAGGCGCAAGCCTGGCGGGCCGGGTGTGTGATCTTCAGGAGTGAGGAGTAACCGGAACAAATGCCTCTTAACCTCGAAGACAAGAAAGCGCTCGTAGCGGAAGTGGCGGAAATTGCGGCGAAGTCGCAGTCCGTGGTCGCTGCCGAGTACCGTGGCATCACGGTCTCGCAGATGACCGATCTGCGTGCCAAGGCGCGTGCCAAGGGTGTCTACATGCGTGTCGTAAAGAACACGCTCGCCCGCAAGGCCGTAGCCGGCACCTCGTTCGAGGCGATCGGGCCCCTGCTGAAGGGTCCGCTCGTGCTGGCTTTCTCGAAGGACGATCCGGGCGCAGCCGCGCGCGTGATCAAGGACTTCGCGAAGGCGAACGACAAGCTCGTCGCGACACTCGTGTCCATCGGTGGCCCCGTGCTGCCGGGCAAGGACCTCGAGAAGGTCGCGTCGTTGCCGACCCGCGAACAGGCTCTGTCGCAGCTCTTGGGCGTGCTCAAGGCTCCGATCGAGAAGTTCGTGCGGACGGTCGCCGCACCGCACACGAAGCTGGTCCGCACGGTCGCGGCTGTCCGCGATTCGAAGCAGGCTGCTGCTGGCGCTTGAACTTAGTCCTCTGAATCAACTCGTTTAGTAATTCTGGAGTCAAGACAATGGCTGTTAGCAAGGACGATATCCTCGACGCGATTTCCAAGATGTCGATCATGGAAGTGGTCGAGCTGATCTCCGACATGGAGAAGAAGTTCGGTGTCACCGCCGCCGCTCCGGTGGCGATGGTCGCCGCTGGCCCGGCCGCTGGCGGCGCGGCTGCCCCGGCGGAGGAGCAGACCGAGTTCACGGTGATCCTCAAGGAGTACCCGGCGGACAAGAAGGTCACCGTCATCAAGGTGGTGCGCGAGCTCACCGGCCTCGGCCTCAAGGAAGCCAAGGACCTGGTCGAGGGCGTGCCCGCCACGGTGAAGGACGCGGTCTCGAAGGCCGATTCCGACACCATGAAGAAGAAGCTCGAGGAAGCCGGCGCGAAGGTCGAGATCAAGTAAGAAGCTTGAAGCTGATTCAGGCCAATTGCTTCACGAATGGGGTCCGGGCCTAGCCCGGACCCCGTTCATTTCTGGGCACCAGCCCAAGGATTTCAAAAAATGGCGTACTCCTTCACCGAGAAGAAGCGCATCCGCAAGAACTTCGGCAAGCAGTCCGGCATC
>NZ_JADZBI010000022.1 GCF_020852195.1 Hyphomicrobium sp.
GCCGCCTTGACGGCGGGGTGGTTGATAGGGCCCTTTCCGGCGGGAACACGCCACTTGTGCTCGCCGGTGTTCATGTCGATGGCCGTGATGGTCGAGAACGGCGGCTTGAACAGCGGCAGGCCGTCCGGACCGCCGACGCCAGCCCAGGTGCCGGTGTACTTGTGCGCCGAAGCCCCTGCGACCTCTTCCTTGATCTTGATCGCGAACGGGATGGTGAAGGACGGCACGTAGAGCACGCCGGTCTTCGGATTGTGCGCCGCTCCGGCCCAGCTCGCGCCACCAAGGACGCCGGGGACCAGAAGCGTGCCCGCCTTGTCACTGGTCGGCGGCGTGAACAACGGACCGTGGTTGTAGCGATTGAGGATCTTCTTCGCTTCCTCTTTCAGCTCCGGCGTGAGGTCGATCAGGTCGTCCTCGCTGGCGCCCTGCTGAACATAGGGAGCAGGCTTCGAGGGGATGGGCTGCGTCGGAGAGTACTCCTCGCCCGGGATGTTACCCGCCGCGACAGCCTTCTCCTCGATGGGCCAGATCGGCTCGCCGGTGAGGCGGTCGAAGGCATAGACGTAGCCCTGCTTCGTCACCTGGACAGCGGCCTTGATCTTCTTGCCGCCGACGGTGACGTCCATCAGGTTCGGACCCGTCGGAAGGTCGTAGTCCCAGACGCCATGGTGCACCATCTGGAAGTGCCAGGCGCGTTTGCCGGTCTTGGCGTCTACCGCGACGAGCGATTCCGCGAACAGGTTGTCGCCCAGGCGATGGCCGCCGTAGAAGTCGTTCGACGGCGTCGAGAGCGGGAGATAGACCGTGCCCGTCTCGTCGTCGCATGACGGCCGAGCCCACATGTTCGCGCTGCCCGTCTCGTCGAGACCGCTCTTCCAGGTATCCGCGCCATCCTCACCCGCAAGCGGCGGGTTGTGGAACATCCAGACCCGCTTGCCGGTCTTGAGGTCGAAGGCCGGGACGTCGCCGGGCGGGTGGTACTTGAACGGCGGGCGGCCGTTTGCGAACGAGTCGAGGACTGCCAAGCTCGGAATGACGTTGCCGCCGCATACGATCGGCGGCGAGCTCACGGTCACGAGGTCGCGCTGAACCGGGCGACGCTTGTGGATCGTCAGGTCGACGCGGCCGTTCTCGCCCCAGCTCTCGACGGGCTTGCCGGTGTTGGCATCGAGCATGATCAGGAAGCCGTCCGGCGTGCCGGCGATGATGCGCTTCTCGCCGTCGACCTCCGCATACGTCAGGCCGCGGCTGATGAAGCCCAGGTTCGGCGCCTGTCCCGCCAGATAGCCTTGCGAGTCGTAGAGCCACTTCTCCTTGCCGGTCAAACCATCGACAGCCGTGACGATGCCGAGCGGCGAGGTCGCGTAGACCGTTCCGTCGATCGCGAGCGGGGTCGACTCATTGACCCACGTGCGCAGATCCGGGTTCTCGGCCGCAAGGTCGTTACTCGGCAGCGAAAGACGCCAGACGATCTTCATGTTCTTCACCGACTCGGCCGTCGCCTTGCCGTCAGGAAGATACCTCGAGCTCGTCTTGTCGCCCGTGTACTCAGTCCAGTTTCCGCCGCCCGCGTGCGCCGCCATGCTGGCGCAAACCGCCATGCACGCTGCGAGCGACCATCTCGTCAGCCCACCTTTGCCCTTGGAGAACATTTGCCTCACCTTCAGTGTTTCGTTTTTCTAGCGAGCACGTCGGCGGGCACTGCGTAGAAAGCGCACCCCCTCCGCGCCTGCAGGATCCGCGCGAAATTGCTTCACGCAGACCCTGCGGAGCAAAAGGGCAGGCAAGCGTTATGCCAGATCATTTTTTGAGACCCGATGCACGTCCCAAACCGGCCGGCAGGCGGAAAGGCTGGATTGCCGTGGCCCCGGCGCAGCCAAGGGTAGGAAGCGCATTACGCTGATTTTCCTTCCCTAATTTGGGTTTCTGTTTTTCCCGAGGGGTGCCAGCCGCAGTGTCCAAAGACAGTAGAAGGCGTTCGTTAATCCAGCCGGGCGAGCGAGCTTCGACACTCACAACTTTGCGCCACGTGTTGCAGTCATAAGATGAGTGCGCAGAAATTTTCCTGATTTTGCGTCGACGCACGCAGGCGCCTGCGTGGGCGATTGCAGAAGTTAACCCTCAGTTGGCTGTCGGTTTCTTGGTAAAGGCCGGCGCCCGCAGCCTCTGCAAAAGGGGGGCCCTTGATTCCGCAGGGACAATGAAATCGCGCCGGACCTGATACGGTCCGGCGCGATCGGTTACTTCGGCAAGCGTGGCTCAGGCCACTTTCTCGCCCATCGGCAAGTTGCGCAGACGCTTGCCGGTCGCGGCGAAGACTGCATTGGCGAGTGCCGGCGCGAACGGCGGCAATCCCGGCTCGCCGATGCCGGTCGCGTGCTGCCCCGCCTTCGGCTCGACGATATGCACGTCCACCTGGCGCGGGAAGTTGCGCATGGTGGCAATGCTGAAGTCCGAGAAGTTCGACTGCTCGACAGCGCCGTTCTTGAACGTGATACCACTGTAAAGCGCGTGCGACATTCCCATCACGGCGGCGCCCTCAATCTGCGAGCGGATGCGCTCGGGATTGACGTAGAAGCCGCAGTCGAGCGCGGTGACGGCGTGCGGGACGGTAATGGTCCCGTCGTCCGTCACCTCCGCGTGCACGACGGTGGCGACGGCCGTGCCCCAGGCTATGTGCGCGGCGATGCCGAGCCCCTGGCCCTTGGGCAGCTCCTTGCCCCAACCCGCCTTCTCGGCGGCGATGCGCACCACGTTCTTCAAGCGCGCGGTGTCGATGGGGAACTCCTCGTAGGGATCGCCGTAGTTCCAGAAGTCTTCCGGGAAGCCCAGGGCCTTCGGATCAAGCTTGCGGTCCGGACCGATGAGCTCGAGCAGGAAGTCCTTCGGGTCCTTGCCGAGCTGGTGGGCCGCCTCGCACACGGCGGACTGCACCGCGAACAGACGCGGAATGTTCGACACCGACCGGTACCAGCCGATGCGCGTATGCGCCATCGCCTTGCCGTTCTCGCAGCGGATGTTCGGCACATCGAACGGTGTGTTCACGAAACCCATGCCGTACTCGATGTTGAACTGATAGCCGCTGTCGGGCGCGAACGTGGACAGGATCGACGGCGCGACCGTGCGGTGCCGGAAGCCCGTGACCTTGCCCGCCTCGTCGAACGCCATGTCGATGCGCTCCACGGACGCCGTGTGGTAGAACGAGTGGCGCGTGTCGTCGTCGCGCGTCCACTGCAGCAGCACGGGCTTGCCTTCCAGCTTCTGCGAGATGAGCGCCGCCTCAACCATGTAGTCCCACTTCGACTTGCGACCGAAGCCACCGCCGAGCAGCGTGACATGCACCGTCACGTCCTCGATCGGCAGCTTGAGTGCGGCGGCGATGTCCTGGCGCGCGCCGTAAGGGCTTTGCACCGGTGCCCATACCTCCGCCTTGCCGCCCTCGATACGCGCGACGCAGACCAACGGCTCCATAGGCGCCTGCACCAGGTGCTGCATATGGTACTCGCCGGTGAACGTGCTCTTGGCACCGTTCCAGGCGGCGTCGAAGTCGCCCTGGTTGCGGATCACCTTGCCGGGCTCGGAGGCCGTTTTCGACATCTCCTTGAAGAAGGGCACCGAGTCATAGCTGGCGTTGGGGCCGTCGTCCCATTCGATCTCAAGCGCGTCACGGGCCAAGATGGCCGCGTAGGTGGAGTTGGCAACCACCGCGACGCCGCCGAGCTGCCCGAACTTGCGCGGCACATCGTACACGCCCTCGATCTCGAAGACCGACTCCACTCCGGGGATCTTCTTGGCCTCGGTCGCATCGAAGGACTTGATCTTGCCGCCGAGCACGGGAGGCCGCGCAATTACCGCGAACTTCATGCCCGGCAGACGGACGTCGGCGCCGTAGACCGCCTTGCCCACGGTAATGTCGCGCAAATCGACGATCTTGGTCTCGCCCTTCCGCATGAGCGTGAACTCTTCGGGCGTCTTGAAGAGCAGGGACTCGCGCGGCGGCACCGGAAGCGCCATCGCCGCCTCCGACAGCTCGCCGTATCCGAGCTTGGGTCCCGTCTCCTTCTTCGCCTCGTCGAGCAAGACGACGTGATGCGCCTTGGCACGGCAGAGCGAGACGTCGACGCCCCATTTGGCGGCGGCAGCCGTCTCCAGCATCTGGCGCATGGCGGCGCCGCACTCGCGCATGGGCTGGATGAAGTGACGCATCGAGCGCGAGCCGTCGGTGTCCTGGTTGCCGTAAAGCGGCTCGTCGCCAGGGGCCTGCACCACGCTCACCCGCGACCAGTCGGCCTCCATCTCGTCGGCGACGACCATCGGCAGGCTGGTGCGGATGCCGGTGCCCATCTCCGCGCGGTGGGTCACGATGGTGACGGCACCGTCGTTGGCGATGGAGACGTAGACGTGCGGGTCGCTGGCCTTGCCATAGCCGTGCGGCATGCCTTCGCCGCCCGTCGGGTACGGCTTCAACGGCTCGAGGGCCTCGGCGTTCGGCACGCTGACCGCGAGCACGAAGCCGGAGGCAGCAAGCGCGCCGCCGAGGAACTTGCGGCGACTGACGTTCTCGATGATGGCGCGGGTCGAGCGGTGCTCGAGCTTGCGCGCTTCCTTCTCAAGATAGTGCAACATGGCTCATACTCCTCCCGCCGCAAGGCGTACAGCCGCGTGGATGCGCTGATAGCAGCCACAACGGCAGAGGTTTCCACTCATCTCCTCGACGATCTCGTCATCGGACGGCGCGTTGTTCTTCGACAGAAGCGAGGCGGCCTGCATGATCTGCCCCGCCTGACAGAAGCCGCACTGCGGCACGCTGAGCTGGCGCCAGGCCTTCTGGACGGCATGCTCGCCGTCGGCGCTGAGCCCCTCGATGGTGGTGACGGACTTGCCCTCGGCCATCTCGATCGTTGTCATGCAGGCGCGTACGGCCACGCCGTCGAGGTGGATGGTGCAGGCGCCGCACACGCCCTGTCCGCATCCGTATTTGGTGCCGGTCAATCCGGCCTCGTCGCGCAGATACCAGAGCAGGGGCGTGCCTGGATCTCCGTCGAAAGTGCGGCTTTCGCCGTTCACGGTAAAGGTTGCCATGCGTATTCTCCCGATTTTACGGCGGCGCCAGGCCGCCAACTGCGTCGTGATCCGATTGGTCCCTAAGCCTGTCCTTTCCGGTTGTTCAGGGTGCAAGGAGCGTCAGAGGCCATACGTACGCCTGGCCCATGACCAGAAGACCGACGAGGAACGCCAGCGCGACCGAATGGAAGAACACGAAGCGAAGGATCGAGCCTTCGTGCCCGTACCAGCGCGTGGCAGTCGAGGCGACGACGATCGACTGCGCATCGATCATCTTGCCCATGACGCCGCCGGAGCTGTTGGCCGATGCCATCAGCACCGGATCGATGCCGAGCTGCTCGGCTGTGACACGCTGCAGGCCGCCGAACAGGACGTTCGAGGCGGTGTCCGAGCCGGTCAGCGCAACGCCGAGCCAGCCAATGAGCGTGCCGAACAGCGGATAGAGCCAGCCCGTATTGGCCAAAGCGAGGCCCAAAGTGGCATCTGTCCCAGAGTAGCGCGTGACGAAACCGATCGCCAGCATGCAGGCGATGGTCAGCAAAGAATATCGCACGAGCCAGATTGTGCGGAGGTACATGCGGACGAGACCTGCCGGGCCGTAGCCGAGAAAAAGTCCAGAGACGATGGCCGCGATGAATATGCTGGTTCCCGTCGCCGATAGCAGGTTCAAGTTGTAGACCGCGGCCTCGACGTGGGGCTCGGCGACGACGGGCGGCATCTTCTGCACCATCTCGTTGAGCCCGGACACCGGCACCTTGGCGGTCCAGACGCCGTCGAGACCCGCGCGCACCTGAGGTATGCCCCACAGGAAGATGAACACGCTGAGCACGACCCAGGGCGTCCATGCGCGGCGGATCGCCGGATTGGACAGCGGGCTGCTGGCGGGCGCATCCGCGAAGGCGGCGCTTTCCGAGGGCGTGCGCGGCGCCGACGTCATGGGATCGGCCGGATGCCAGATGCGTAGAAATGCGGCCAGGGACGCCATCGAGACGACGGCAGCGACGATGTCGACCAGCCATGGCCCGTGAAAGTTCGAGATGAGGTACTGAGGGACCGCGAAGGCAACGCCCGCCACCAATATCGGCGGCCAGACCTCGATCATCTTGCGGAAGCCGACGAAGGCCCACACGAGCCAGAACGGCACGATGAGAGAGAAGAAGGGAAGCTGGCGTCCGATCATCGCGGACAGCTCGAGGAGGTCGAGGCCGGTGACGGCCGCGAGCGCGATGATCGGCGTGCCGAGCCCGCCGAAGGCGACCGGTGCCGTGTTGGCGATCAGAGAAAGCCCGGAGGCGGCGAGCGGCGAGAAGCCGAGGCCGATCAGCATGGCGGCGGTGACGGCCACGGGCGTTCCGAACCCGGCTGCGCCTTCGAAAAAGGCGCCGAGGCAGAAGGCAATAAAGAGAAGCTGCAGGCGCCGGTCGTCGCTGATGGCGCTGATGGATCGCTGGAGAATGGCGAACTCGCCCTTCTCGCTCGTCAACTGGTAGAGGAAAATGACGTTGAGAATGATCCAGCCGATGGGCATCAGACCAAACGCGGCGCCATAGGCGGCCGCCAAGCCAGCCATGTGCGCCGGCATGCCGTATGCGAAAACGGCGACGATAAGAGCGGCTATGAGCCCGAGAGCGGCCGCGATATGCGCGCGGATCTCGAATATGCCGATCGCGCCCAGCAGCACGGCAACGGGGATGGCGGCGACCATGGTCGAAAGGACCATGCTGCCGAAAGGGTCATACACCTGTGACCACATACGTCCCCTACCCTACCGATGCGGTTTCTTATTTGGTAAAATTACTATACCACCGGGTGTGCCCTGGTCAAAACGTGTTATATGTACATTAGTGGAGTGCACGTCGGTTGTTCGTCCGCATACGGCTGCCGAGGCTCCACGACGGGAATCGCATGGAAGCAATTCGCCCAAAAAAGATTGCGGACGCGATCGCGACGCGCATCGAGAAGCTCATCCTCGAAGGTGCGCTGCGACCCGGCGAGAAGCTCGCATCCGAGCGCGAGCTGGCGCAGCGTCTCGATGTCTCGCGGCCGTCGCTGCGGGAGGCCATCGACAAGCTCGTCGATCGCGGGCTGCTCAACGCCACGCGCAGCGGCACCTCGGTTGCGGAGTTCCTGACGCCGCTGATGATGCCGCTCGCCAACCTCTACCGCGAGCATGAGAACGCGGCAGTGGACTATTTCGAGTTCCGGCAGTGGGTCGAGGCGCAAGCGGCGCGCGCGGCTGCCGAGCGGGCAACGGAGGTGGACAAAGCAGCCATCCTCGCCTGCCTCGCCGATATGCGCAAAGCCCACAAGAGCAAGAACCCGACCCGCGAGGCGCAGGCGGACGTCAACCTGCATATCCTGGTCTACGAGGCGAGCCACAATTTCATCGTGCTGCACGTCATGCGCGCGCTCTCCGAGCTGCTGCGCAACCACGTCTTTTACAATCGCGAGCACCTCTATCTGAGGCCGGGCGTGCGCGAGTAGC
>NZ_JADZBI010000023.1 GCF_020852195.1 Hyphomicrobium sp.
TTCGGGCTGACGCAGATCCAGTCGAGGCCCGGCGGCAGCGGGAGCGTGCCGTTGGTCTCGATGGCGATGGTAAAGCCATGGCTATGCAACGCATCGATCAGCGCGCCGTCCACCTGTAGCGCCGGCTCGCCCCCGGTCAGCACGGCGAAGCGCTCGTCTTCACCGCCCTGCCAGGCCGCGGCCACGGCGGCCGCCAGCGCCGCCGCGTCGCGGAACTTGCCGCCGCCTTCGCCGTCGGTGCCCACGAATTCGGTGTCGCAGAACCGGCAGTCAGCCCGATCGCGGTCGGCCTCGCGTCCGGACCACAGATTGCAGCCGGCAAAGCGGCAGAACACGGCAGCGCGTCCCGCATTCGCGCCCTCGCCCTGGAGGGTGTAGAAGATCTCTTTGACGGCATACATGCGCTGATCCGTAGGAGGCCGCGTCCGCTTGTCAAGCGGCACGCCGCCGCGCCGGTGCCGGAACTTCGGGGCGTGCACGAGGGTATCACTGTGAAAGCACTCTGGGACGTGATCGAGGACCAGCATGCAATGCTCTGTTTGCGGAGCCGAGGCCGAGGACCTGACCTCGGGCGACTTTGACGGTCTTGTCGTGCGCTGCAAGCGCTGCGGCGAGTACGAGGTGGCGGATGGCGCGCTCAACGCGTTCCTGCGCCTCGACTACGACGCCCGCGTCGCCGCACTCGAGAAGGCGAGGGAGGCCGCCGCCGGCGACCGCCCCACCGTCAGGGCGGACGACCTCTCGTAGCGCGTCGATGAGGCGGCGCACGCTATTCCGTGCCGCCCTTCTCCACGACGCAGAAAGTGTTGCCGTCGGGATCGGCCAGCACGACATAGTCCGCGCCTTCCGGATAACGCCACGCGACGCGTCGAGCGCCGAGATCCACCAATCGCTCGACCTCTGCCGCTTGGTCCGAGGCATAGAGATCCAGGTGATGGCGCTGATGGCTTTCCGCCTCCGACGTGACGAGCGTGATCGCGAGCTGCGGTCCCTCGCCCTCGCGTGGAACCAGGATGGCCCAGTCCGCAGACGGCGGCCGCAGCGGACGGTATCCGAGCGCGTCGCACCAGAAGCGGACGGCGCGCGGGACGTCACGCACCCCCCAGACAATCGATCCGATCCTCAGCATGGCCGCTTCCCTGTAAGCTTGCGCCTTGCGCCGCGGCGGTGCGGCCCGCACGGAGACGGACATGAGCGCACAACGGTCCTACCGCTACTACGACCTCGTCATGGCGGCGTTCGTCACTGTGCTCGTGTGCTCGAACCTCATCGGGCCGGCGAAGATCGCCCAAGTCGAGATCCCCGGCATCGGGCCCTACGTGTTCGGCGCCGGCGTGCTGTTCTTCCCCATCTCCTACATCTTCGGCGACGTGCTGACCGAGGTCTACGGCTACGCCCGCGCACGCAAGGTCATCTGGACCGGCTTCGCCGCGCTTTTCTTCGCGTCCATCATGGCAAGCGTGGTGGTCGCGTTGCCGCCGGCGCCGTTCTGGCAGCATCAGGCGGCCTACGAGATCGCCTTCGGCAACGCCTGGCGCGTGGTGGCGGCGTCGATGGTCGCCTATTTCTGCGGCGAGTTCGTCAACTCGTTCGTGCTGGCCAAGATGAAGGTGGCGCAGGGCGGCCGCCACCTCTGGAAGCGCACCATCGGCTCGACCATCGCCGGCGAGGCCGTCGACAGCGCATTGTTCTATCCGTTGGCCTTCTACGGCACCGGCATCATCCCCAATGAGGCGTTGCCCATGGTGATGGTGGCGCAGTTCTTCACCAAGACCATGGTGGAAGTCCTGTTCACGCCCGCAACCTACAAGGTCGTCGCCTTCCTGAAGCGCGCCGAGGGCGAGGACTACTACGACCGCAACACGGACTTCAACCCGTTCAAGCTGGAGCCATGATCACCGGCGGGACCGGAAGCGGCAACCCGTTTCAGATCATTCTCTAGACCATGATCGCTTCGGACCCTGTCAGTCGTCCGAAGCGCGATCACGCGCCGAGAATGTCGCTTGCCCCTCTCCCCATGAGAAGGGGAGAGGGTAACCGCATCAGTGGCCCTCGACCGAAGGGCGGCTGATCTCGAACAGGAACCAGTGGCGACGCTCGGTCTCGTCGATCCAGTTCTCGAGCAGGCTCGCGGTCGCGACGTCGTTGTGCTCGTCGGCGACATCGTGGACCGACCGCAGACGCGTGATCAGATCCTTGTTGTCGTCACGCAACTCCGCGATCATGTCGAGCGCATCGACGTAGTCCGCGTCGTTGTCCTTGATACGCTGCAGCTTGGCGATATTCCCGATGGAGCGGATTGTCGTGCCGCCGATCTTGCGCACGCGCTCGGCGATCGGATCAGTCATAGCGAAAATCTGGTCGCCATGGTCGTCGAGCAGCAGATGGTAATCGCGGAAGTGCGGGCCGGAGACGTGCCAGTGGAAATTCTTGGTTTTGAGGTAGAGCGCGAACACGTCGGCGAGAAGCTCGTTCAGGGCGCCCGAGATATCGCGGACGGCGTTGTCGCCGAGATCGCTCGGCGTTGCGAGCGGGGCCTTGCGGCGCTCGGCGGCTTTCTTGAGATCGGTTTTCGTCTCGGCCATGGGGGACTCCATCGTGTTCGGAAGGGGGAATTGTGGCTCCTTAGGTAGGGGCCCGGCGCCGGGAAGGGAAGCACTGCTTTTGCATGAGCCCAATGCGGTGTTAACGAGGATCGACAGCGCAAACAGGTGCCCCCCGCTTGAGCAGATCCCGGAGACGGAAAGGTTTTTTGCCGCCACTCGCTTTTTTTGGCCGTGCTCGCTGTCGTCGTCTCGGGCGCGCGCTCGGCAACGAAATATCACCGTGGTGACTGATGATGAAACGTCGGGGGCCCGCCATGACGCCCGGCGTCTCCGCCAGGCCCCGATGACGAGACTATGATGCGAGCGAGATCTCGATAGCGCGCTCAACCGGGGCGGAATCAAGATGCTTCCTGCCAGACCTCCCAGCCCTTGGCACGGAGCTGGCAGGCGGGGCAGGTGCCGCACCCCCAGCCCCAGGCGTGATGCACGGTGCGGTCGCCGAGGTAGCAGGTATGCGTCTCCTCGCGGATGAGGTCGATGAGCGGCGCGCCGCCGAGCTCGGCCGCCATCGCCCATGTGCCGGCCTTGTCGACGTACATGAGCGGCGTCAGCACCGCGAACTCCTTGTCGAAGCCGAGCGCGATCGCCTCCTCCTGGGCGCGGATGGTATCGGCGCGGCAATCGGGATAGCCCGAGTAGTCGGTCTCGCACATGCCGGCGACGAGGGTCGCGATGCCGCGGCGGTAGGCGACGGCCGCGGCATAGACCAGGAACAGGAGGTTGCGCCCCGGCACGAACGTGGACGGCAGTCCTGCCTTCGTCATCTCGATCTCGGTGTCGCGGGTGAGCGCGGTCTCGCTCAGGCGCCCGAGCTCGGCGAGCGTGATCTCGTGGTCAGGACCGAGCCGGTCGCCCCACGCGGGGAACGTCGCCGCCATCCCGTCGAGAACGATGCGGCGCTGCGTGAGCTCCACTGCGTGCCGCTGTCCGTAGGAGAACCCCACCGTCTCCACGCGCGCGAAGCGGTCGAGCGCCCAGGCCAGACACACGGTGCTGTCCTGGCCGCCGGAGAAGAGGACGAGCGCAGCGCCGTCTGCGGACATGTCAGGCGCTCTTTCCGTCGAAGCGGTTGATTGTGATGGCGTCGGGGTCAATCTCGTCGATGCAGCGCACGTTGAGGGCGATCATAGGTGCGCCGTCCGGCGTTGCACCGCGCGCGAAGCTCGTGACGCCGCAAGTTCGACAGAAGAGGTGGTGAATGACGTGCCGGTTGAACTGGTAGTCGGTCAGCGCGTCGCTGCCGGACGTGAGCGTGAAGTCCGCGGCCGGGATGAAGGCGAGCAGGGTGCCCTTCCTGCGGCACATGGAGCAGTTGCAAGCCATCGCCTGCGCGATGGGGGCGCTCCTTGCCTCGTAGCTGACGGCGCCGCAATGGCAGGAGCCGTGATAGATCTGTTCGTCGGTCATCGCACCGGCTCTCCCTCGTTTTTCTTGGCCTCGGCAGGCGGGTAGGTGCGCCTACCCAAAGGGGTCTTTCCGGACCCCCCGAACCCAGCTACAACGCGTCCGGCCCGCTCCGGGTCCTTCCCAGGCCGCTACAGGTCGGCACCCGCCTTCCTCAAAAACATATGCCCATCAGACTTCTAAGGAAACGCCCATGACTGCCATCGTCGACATCCTCGGCCGCGAGATCCTGGACAGCCGCGGCAACCCGACCGTCGAGGTCGACGTGATGCTCGAGGACGGCTCGTTCGGGCGGGCGGCGGTCCCCTCGGGCGCCTCGACGGGCGCACACGAGGCCAACGAGCTGCGCGACGGCGACGCGGGGCGCTACCTCGGCAAGGGCGTGCTGAAGGCCGTCGACGCCGTCAACGGCGAGATCTCGGACGCGCTCATCGGCCTCGACGCCGAGGACCAGCGTGGGCTCGACGCCGCGCTGATCGCGCTCGACGGCACCAAGAACAAGAGCCGGCTCGGCGCCAATGCCATTCTCGGCGTGTCGCTGGCGGCGGCGAAGGCGGCGGCGGACACCTCGGGGCTGTCGCTCTACCGTTACGTCGGCGGCGCCTCGGCACACGTTCTGCCGGTGCCGATGATGAACATCATCAACGGCGGTGCGCACGCCGACAATCCGATCGACATCCAGGAGTTCATGATCATGCCGGTGTCGGCGGAGACGTGCGCCGACGCCATCCGCGTGGGTGCCGAGATCTTCCACACGCTGAAGAAGGCGCTGAAGGACGCCGGCCACAACACCGGCATCGGCGACGAGGGCGGCTTCGCGCCGAACCTGAAGAGCGCCGACGACGCGCTGGGCTTCATCGTGAAGTCCATCGAGAAGGCCGGCTACAAGCCCGGCGACGACGTCATGCTGGCGCTCGATTGCGCCTCGACCGAGTTCTACAAGGGCGGCAAGTACGAGCTCGCCGGCGAGGGCAAGAGCCTCGATAGCGCCGGCATGGCGCGCTACCTCGAGGATCTGGTCCGCCGCTTCCCGATCATCTCCATCGAGGACGGCATGGCCGAGGACGACTGGGACGGCTGGAAGGCGCTGACGGACGCCATCGGCAGGAACGTTCAGCTCGTCGGCGACGACCTGTTCGTCACCAACACCGAGCGTCTTTCGCGCGGCATCAAGGCGGCCACCGGCAACTCGATCCTGGTCAAGGTCAACCAGATCGGCCCGCTGACCGAGACGCTCGACGCCGTCTCGATGGCGCAGCGTGCGGGCTACACGGCCGTAATGTCGCACCGCTCGGGCGAGACGGAGGATTCGACCATCGCCGACCTCGCGGTCGCGACCAACTGCGGCCAGATCAA
>NZ_JADZBI010000024.1 GCF_020852195.1 Hyphomicrobium sp.
GAAGGCAGGTCGGGATGGCGAAGGTCGGATCCTTGCCCCAGTAGTAGTAGGACGTGGTGTGGGCAGCTTCGACCGTTCCATCGGTTACGGCGTCTGCCGCCTGAAGGCCTCCGACGATCTCTCCCGCTGCGAAGACTTGAATGTTGAACTTGCCGTCCGTCATCTCGGAGACGGCGTGCGAGAATGTCTCGGCCGCGCCATAGATGGTGTCGAGCGATTTCGGGAAGCTCGAGGTCATCCGCCAGGTTATGCTCGGCATGCTCTCGATGATCGCGGGGGCTTTCGGCTCGTCGCACGCCGCGACGGTGGCCGCGGCTCCGCCGGCACCGGCAACTTTCAGAAACTTCCGGCGATCGAATTTCGTCATTTCGTTTCCTCTACCCCCAAATTTTGGGGGGACTATAGACGGCCTCCGGCGGATAAGACAGGTATCGGAAAGCATTGGGCCTCGACGCTGTTGCGCCCGCTCCTGCGTGCAGTAGGCTCCGGCGGCTGCCGCCATGGAGGATCAACAAATGATAAAGAGAACGATCCAGGGCCTTGTCTGCCTGCTCAGCGCGATCTCGGTGCCCGCGGCCTCCCCGGCTGACGCCGCCGAATGGTGGATGCTGCAGCAGACGGACAAGGGCCGGGAATGCGCTCCGCCCATTGAGTCCGAAGGCGTCACGCTGACGCCCGACGTGCTCATGAAGCAGTACCCCGAGTGCAAGCTGATGGACGAGACGCCGTCGCTCGACCTCAGTGCAGTGATGGTCAACTGCGAGGGGGACATCGACCGTGTCTTCGTGTTCACGAAGACCAAGGCCGGCTGCGAGCGCCTGGCCGAGGATTGATGCGGCTGGGGGCGGGTTTGCCATGAGCGAGGACGTTGCGGGCGTGCTGCTGGCCGGGGGGCTCAGCCGGCGCATGGGCGGCGGCGACAAGGCGCTGCTCACGCTCGCCGGGCGGCCGCTGGCCCGGCATGCAGCCGGGCGGCTCGCGCCGCAGGTCGGGCATCTGGTTCTCAACGCTAACGGCGATGCGGAACGGTTCGCCGTGCTCGGGCTTCCAGTGGTACCGGACGAGACCCAGGATTTCGCGGGACCGCTGGCCGGCGTGTTGGCCGCCCTCCATTGGTTCGCGCGGGAGCGGCCGCGCACGCGTGCCGTGGTCAGCGTGTCCGTGGACGCGCCGTTCGTGCCGCTCGATCTCGTGGAGCGCCTCGCCGCTGCGCTTCTCGCTCATGGCGAAGCGCGCGTCGCCGTTGCGCAGTCGCGGGGCCGGCAGCATCACGTGATTGGGCTCTGGCGTATGGAGGCCGCGGACGAGATCGCGGCGGCGCTTGCTCGCGGCGCCCGCAAGGCGGAGACGATGGGCGATCGGCTCGGTGCCGTGGCAGTGCCGTTTCCCGATCTCGACATCGGCGGGGAGCGCGTGGATCCGTTCTTCAACATCAACACGCCGGAGGATCTTGCGTTCGCGGAGGCGATCCTGGCGCGTGCGCCTGCCCCTCGTGGGGAAGGAAGTTTACCGTTCGTCGTTGGCGTTGCGGGGTGGAAGAACTCTGGAAAGACGACGCTCGTCGTGCGGCTCGTCGCCGAGCTCGTGCAGCGCGGCTATCGCGTCGCAACCGTCAAGCACAGCCATCACCAGATCGTCTTCGAGGCGAAAGGCACCGACAGCGCGCGCCACCGGCAGGCGGGCGCGCAGGAGGTGGCAGTGGTGTCCCCCGACCGCTGGGCCGTGGTGCGCGGGGGTGAGGACATCGCATGGCAGGATGAGCCCGAGCCGCCGCTCGCGGCCGTCGTCGCGCGTCTCGCGCCCGCCGACATCGTGATCGTCGAGGGCTACAAACGCGAGGTGATCCCGAAAATCGAGGTGCGCCGCAGCGGACAGGCGCCGGGTGCGCCGCTAGCGGACGGCGATCCGACGGTGCTCGCCGTTGCCGCGGATCACGAGGTCAGGGGCGAGGGTGTGCCCGTATTCTCGCTCGACGACGTGAAGGGGCTCGCCGACGTCGTGGTTGCTGCCGCAGGTCCGATCCTTTCAAAGGCGCGCACATGACCGCGTGGGGTCCGCTCGCCGTGGCTCTCGTGCTCGCTGTCGCGAGCGGCGCTGTTGCGCGCGCCGATGATCCGAAGCTCGCGCCGGGACGCGATCCGGCCGGTGCGGCTGTCGCGGTGATTGCCGATGGGTTCGACTACACGCGCGCGGACGTGGCGGATGTGCTGGCGCGCGACGGCGAGGGTGAGGCGATCGCTTGGGATGCGGTGGACGGCGATCACCGTCCGTTCAAACGCGATGGGAAGGGTACGGATGCCGTGCTGGCGGCTGGGGTGCACGGGGGCGTGCGCGTGGTGGCGGTTCGCGTCGTGCTCGACGATGCAGGATCGCTGGCGCGCGGCCTCGCGTTTGCCGCCGCAACGCCGGCGCGCTTTCTGGTCGTTCCGCTCGATGCCGGTGCCAAGGCCGGGCTCGATGTGCTGAAGGCGGCGGCGCAGCGCTTCGAGGCTGTCCTGCTTGTCGGCTCGGTGCCGAAGCTTGCCGACGGCGACAAGGCGGAGGACCTGCCGAACCTCATCGTGCTCGATGCGGGCGCCAACGGGCTTGCCGCAGCGGAGGCCGTTGCGCGGGTGCTCGGCTGCAACAAGGGTGCGCTGGCCGGTGCAAGCGGTGCGGAATTGAAGACGGCGTTTCTAGCGCGCCTCGACGAGAAGGCGCTGCCGCGCTGCGCGCCACAGGGTGGCGAAGAGGGCAAGCAGCGCTAGGGCATTTCCGATCTTGGACCAGACATGAAGCGCGCCCTCGCCCCAATCCTCTTTCCGGGGCAATACGGAGTGGTCGACGTGGGGGCTCTTCCTCTCCTGCTGCCTTTGCTCATCAAGGCGCAGGAGACGGGCGCGTTGCGGCAGGAGGCTTGCCGGACGGGCATCGGGCGTGGAGGATGGGGGCGAGCGGTGCCCATCCGCGTTAACGAAAAGAAGCGCGGCCGCCAGCAAGGCAGCCGCGCTTCCTCCTACCCACCCCCTGAGCAAACTCGTCGTGCGGGCCATGATCCGTCTCGCGGAGCGGCCCGGCTGTCCTAACGGAAGAACACGAGGGCCTTCTCGAACGTCACCCAGACGCCCCAAGCAAGCGGCACGCCAACCAGCGACCAGAACAGCGCCGCCTGTGCATCCAGGCCGCCCTTGCCGATTCCGAAGGATCCCGAGGTCTGTGGGCCGGAGGCCGTCTTAAGCTTGGCCTGCTCGGCGGCAACCTCGGCCTCGCTCATGTGCCATTTCGGGTCGCCCGGGCGGACGAGGAGGTTCGCAATGAAACCGATCACGAGCAGCCCCGCCAGGATGTAGAAGATCTGGCCGTAGAGCTTGTCGGGCGCGATGCCTTCCGCATAGCGCGTGTCGTGAAGGTAGTTGACGATGACGGGGCCGACGATGCCGGCCGTCGACCAGGCGGTCAGCAGCCGGCCGTGAATGGCGCCCACGAACTGCGTGCCGAAGATGTCGGCGAGATATGCCGGGATGGTCGCGAAGCCGCCGCCGTACATCGAGGCAATGACGCAGAAGCAAGCGACGAACAGGCCGAGAAGCTTCCAATCCGCCGAGGACGCTGCGAGCAGGTAGAGCGCCGCGCCGAGCACGAAGAAGATGAAGTAAGTGGTCTTGCGGCCGAGATAGTCGGAGGAGGAGGCCCAGGCGATGCGGCCGAAGATGTTGAACAGCGAGATGAGGCCGACGAAGCCCGCGCCCACCGCCGCCGCTGTCGCGGCCAGCGCCGCATTCTGCTTCATCTCGAGATAGCCGAGCCCCGGCTCTCCGGCGAGCGCGCCGCCGAACGTTTCCTGCAGCATGGGCGAAGCCGCGCCGATGATGCCGATGCCGGCCGACACGTTCATGCAGAGCACGATCCAGAGCAGCCAGAACGCTTGTGTCTTGTGCGCGTCGTTGAGGTGGACGTGGTTGGTGGTGATCATGGCGTGGTTGCTGCTCGGCGGCGTCCAGCCTTCCGGCTTCCAGCCCGCGGGCGGCAAGCGGTAGCGCATTGAGCCGATGATCATGAACACGGTGTAGATCGCCGCCATGGTGACGAAGGTCTGCCAGACGCCCGGATCGGTCGGCGTCTTGAAGACGTTGTCCATGAGCAGGGTCGCGAGCGGCGAGCCGATCATGGCGCCGCCGCCGAAGCCCATGATGGCCATGCCCGTCGCCATGCCGCGCCGGTCGGGGAACCATTTGATCAGGGTCGAGACGGGGGAGATGTAGCCGAGGCCTAGGCCGATGCCGCCGATGATGCCGGAGCCGAGCCACATGAGCCATAGCTGATGCGTATAGACGCCGATCGCCGAGAGGAGGAGGCCGCCGCACCAGCACACGGTCGAGACGAGGCCGGCCTTGCGCGGGCCCGCGCGCTCGAGCCAGCCGCCCCAGATGGCGGCAGAGACGCCGAGCAGCACGAAGAAGAACGTGTACATCCAGCCGAGGTCGAACAGGCTCCAGTTGCAGTCGGTGGCGAACAGCGCGCGCAGGGTGCCGGCGGCCTTCTCGCCGAAGGTCACCGCCCCTGCCGAGCACTCGGCTACGGGCTGTCCGTCGGTGCCGAGAAGGGCGCCCTGCAGCGGCTTCCAGAACACGGAGAAGCCGTAGGCCATTCCGATGCACAGGTGGATGCAGAGCGCTGCCGGCGGCACCATCCAGCGGTTGAACCCCGGCTTGGCGACGATCGCCTCGCGGTCGAGCCATCCGGGCTGTGCTGTCGCCCCGGCCTCCGCGTCCCTTGTGCTGACCATGGTGCTTCCTTCCCCCAACGCTGCGCGGCCTTTGTTTACGGGCCTTTTCGCTTAGCACTATCGTGCGCAAGCTTATGACACAAGTGAAGATGGGCTTGATGTCGGCGATAAGCTCGTTACGTTAAGGAGCTGGAATCCGCGGGTCGGCAGACCGGCGGCGCGGCTTGCTATGGTCCGCTGGCGGATCGCTGCAAGGATGGCGATCTGGGGCGGAAGATGAGCTTCACGACACCGACATCTTATCTGGAGGGTGCCCCGGCATCCGAGCTCGTCGATCCGTTCGGGCGGCACGTGAGCTACCTGCGTGTCTCGGTAACGGACCGCTGCGACTTCCGCTGCGTCTACTGCATGAGCGAACACATGTCCTTCCTGCCCAAGAGGGACCTGCTGACGCTCGAGGAGCTCGACCGGCTCTGCTCCGCATTCGTTGCCAAGGGCGTCAGGAAATTGCGGATCACGGGTGGCGAGCCGCTGGTGCGCAAGAACATCATGTGGCTGTTCCGGGCGCTCTCCCGCCACATCGAGACCGGGCGCCTCGAGGAGCTGACCCTCACCACCAACGGCAGCCAGCTCGAGCGCTTCGCGGGAGATCTCAAGGCCGCGGGCGTCAGACGCATCAACGTTTCCATCGACACGCTCGACCCGCAGAAGTTTAAGGCCATCACGCGCTGGGGTGATCTCGCGCCGGTGCTTCGGGGCGTGGAAGCCGCGAAGCGGGCCGGCATCGGCGTCAAGATCAATGCCGTGGCGCTCAAAGGCGTGAACGAGGACGAGATCGACGACCTGATCCGTTTCGCGCATGGCGAGGGCCACGATCTGACGCTGATCGAGACCATGCCGCTCGGCGATATCGAGGGTGACCGCACGGACCAGTACTTGCCGCTCTCCATCGTGCGGGCGCGGCTGCTCGACCGCTGGTCGCTAGAGGACATCCCCTTCCGTACAGGCGGCCCGGCCCGCTACGTGCGCATCAGGGAGACTGGCGGGCGGCTCGGCTTCATCACGCCGATGACGCATAACTTCTGCGAAAGCTGCAACCGCGTGCGACTTACCTGCACGGGGACGCTCTACATGTGCCTCGGGCAGGAGGACGCGGCTGATCTGAGGGCGCCGTTGCGCGCAAGCGCGGACAACGGTCTTCTGTTCGACGCCATCGACGCGGCGATCGCGCGCAAGCCCAAGGGGCATGATTTTGTCATCGACCGGCGCCGGAAGCGTCCGGCGGTCGCGCGTCACATGAGCGTGACGGGAGGCTGACGGGCGACGGTCCGTTGCGGCGTGGGGTCGTGCGAGCTCGCGCTACTGGTGCACCCACCAGATCAGCGGCGGCACGGCGAGGAACAGCGCGTAAAGACCGTAGATGTCCAGGACATAGCGCAGGCCGAGGGTGATGCGCTCGGCTCTGCCGGCCGCTTTGCTCTCGAGCTTGGCACACAGGAAGTCGATGCGTGCGTGGTTCGCGGGGCAGGCGCGGAGCGCCTCGTTATAGCGGCGCCGGAACTCTTGCACCTCTGCGGCATCGGAAGGACGCGCGATGCGCAGCTCCTGGGCGAGCTCCGATACGGTCAATGCGCAGTTGTGCAGGTGATGCGCCTTCATCTTGTAGTCGTTCGTTGCCTCGAGGAGGCCGAGGATCAGCGTGAATACCGACGACACGAGCTGCACGAACGTGATCAGCCGATTTGTCTGGTCGTCGATCTGGCCGAAGTAGACCGCCTGCCAGACGGCGAGCCCGACGAAGTAGAGCGCCACCATCGACTGCGTGAACAGCGAGACGGTCTGTTTCTGCTCGAGACGGGTGGCCGCGTTGAAGCGCGCCGCCTTGACGAGGCGCATGGTGTGGGCGAGCTGATCCGCGGCGTGCGTACCGGGCGGAACAACGGCAAGGCGAGGCCGCTCGGCAGGGGTGGCCTCGCGCAACGGGCGCGCGCCGGTCACGCCGCCGTGCTCTAGGCTCGCTCGTTGGCTCGCGGGCATCATGGATCGGGCGTGTCCTCGCGTCTGCAGGTTGCCACCGATTACCTGATTCGACCCGCGCGAGCCGCGGCACGGGGGTAACAGCGCCCCGGCAACCGGATGGCAAATGCAGAGGCGAATTCCGCGGGGGCCGATCGTCTCGGAATGATGCTATGATGTCTGACGAACGGTTCCGGGGAGGGGCGACATGTCGAGAAGTTTGCTGCGCTACGCCCGCCTCACGCGCCGTCAGCTCATCGTCTTCGCGCTCGCCTCTGCGGTCATCAACGGCATGATCACGGCGAGCGTGGGCGCCTGGCTCGCGCAGACATACTCCACCTACCAGGCGCGGCGGGCCGCCATCGAGACCATTGCGCATCTCGTCTATGAGCGGCGCACGCGCGCCGGCATGGTCGCCTCCGCAATCCGGCGCAACGCGGAGGTCGAGGAGGTGCGCCATCGCAAGCAGGCGTACGACGAAGCCTATGTCGGCTGGAACAAGAACGTCATGCTCAACCTGTTCGCCATCCGAGAGGCGGCGGGCGATCTCAACGTGTCTTCGCTCGAGCCGGTGTTCGAGGATCAACTCATCGCGGCCATGGCGGACGTGGACCGCTGTGTGACGAAGGCCTACGACGCGCGCATCGCCGGTGAGGACGCCAAGGCCGTGCTCGACGGCTGCCGCATGGCGGAGCTGCACCAGTACGTGCTCGATTGCGGCGCGACGTTCACCAACGAGCTCTACAAGCTCACGCAGCCGACGTTCATCCCCTTCACGGGGCAGTTCGCCAAGACCCGTGCGTTGGCTGAGGCGCGCATCCGCAGCTACTGCGTGGAAAAGGCCGTTCAGCCGGCCGCGCCGCAACCTGCTCCGGCGACGCCGCCCGTCTCGGCCGCTGTGCCTCCGGCACCTCCTCCTACTCCGGCCACCGCCAAGACGCCGCCTTGACGTGACGGCCGATCAACGCGGAAGCCCCGTTGTGCGTAGACAAAGGGAGGCGCTGCGCTCCCGGCGAGTGAATGGGGGGCCTACTGGCGCGCCTGCATGGTCGTCGCGATGCCCGGCGGCGACACCGCGAGGTAGCGTCCAGCCACGCCGATGATGGAGCCGGCGACCACGAGCGCGATCGTCCAGCCGAAGGTGTTCAGCATGAGGGCGTGCCAGCGACCGCGCCGCGCCGCCCTGACCCACGGCGGCGGTGACACCACGCCTTGGGGCGGCGTCAGCTTGCTGGTCGCGGAAGACTCGTCGAGCTCGGCGAAGAACGCAAGACGCGGCGAGCGGGGCGGTGTCACGATAGCCGACGGAGCGGCGGAATCGGGAGCGACAGGCGCGGATGAAGCGACGGATGCCGCAGCGAGCGGTTTGGACGACCGCGTCACGACTGGTTTCGTCTCTGTCACTTCGTCTCTGTCGTGCGGCTCAGGATCAGCGTTGCCGAGGCCCGCGTTGCGCAAGGCCACGCTCAGCGGCGTGGACGACCGGCTCACTACGGGCTTCGTCTTCACGACGGGGTCTGTATCGCGGCGTTCAGCGGCCGCGTCGCCAAGGCCGGCATCGCGCAAGGCGGCGCTGAGGGAACGCGGAGCTTTCCGAGCCTTCGCCCGGCCTCCTTCCGCCCCGCGCGGACTCCGTTCTGTCCAGCCGTCGGTCACAGCCATTGGGCCTTACTCATCACACGTTCCGCCCGTTTATAATTATGCTAAAAACCACGCGCGGAGCAATGTTGGTGCACTGCAAAATATGCGGTGCAGGGCAGCGCTTGCGCGTCGGCTCGCCGCTTTCCTTTCGAGGATGATCGCATGCTTCCGTTAATTCTCGGCCTACTCCTGTTCTTCGCCGTGCATCTCGTGCCGACATCGCCGAGCTTGCGGCAGGGTTTAGCCGAGCGTTTCGGCGAGCCGGCCTATAAAATCGGATTTTCTTTAATTTCCTTGATCGGCCTCGTGCTGATCGTGGTCGGCTACCACAAGCTTCAGGTCATGCCGGGCAAGAACCCGGTGCTCTGGGACCCGCCGTCATGGACGCGTCACATCGCATTCCTGCTCATGGTGCCGGCCGTGATCCTGCTCGTCTCCGCATTCGTGCCGTCGCGCATCCGCACCGCGGCCAAGCACCCGATGCTGGCGGCCATCAAGTTCTGGGCGCTGGCGCATCTGCTCGTGAACGGGGATCTCGGCTCGCTGGTGCTGTTCGGCAGCTTCCTGGCTTTCGCCGTCTACGACCGGATCTCGGTCAAGCACCGTACGGCGGTCGGGCCGGCGCTGTTTCCGTCCGGACCGTTGAACGATGCGCTCGTCGTCGTCCTGGGCTTGGCGCTCTACGCGCTGATCCTTGTCTGGGGGCACGGCGCGCTGATCGGCGTGCCGATCGTCAGCTTCGCGCCTTGATCGAGGGACGGCGGCGCGCGTAGGCGAGCACCAGTTCTTTCCTCAGACGCGTCTGGATCCTGGCCGTCCATGCGAAGCATGGCTCCGCCATGACGCCGGGACAACGTCAGTTGAGTGGGCGAAGGAAGGCTGGGGCTGGCACCCGTGCAGCGTGGGACGCTTGAGTGATGTGCGCCCTCAGCGGATGGGGACGATGAAGTCCGTGAACTTGCCGGTCTCGTTGCCGATGCCGAGGTCCGAGATGACGAGCGAGGAGCCGGGCTTCATGACGTCGGCGATCTGCTCGCGTACATCGTCGGGGATGGCGATGCGGTCGAGTGCGGCGGCGGCTGTCTGCGCGGCGAAGTCGACGGCCGGTGCGGTCGGCTCCGACGGCTTCGATTTCGCCTGCTTGTCCTTCTTGCGCTTGGCGGCGCGCGTCGGATCGTGCGGAACCGACACCACGCTCCACCTCATGTCCGGCTTGTTGTCGGCGAAGGCCAGTGCCGTGAACACGTGCGTGCCGACCGGCTCGTCGGGGCGATCGAACGTCACGGCGACGTCGATCACGTCGTTGTAGCCCTGGCGGATGTAGAGCCGCTGCTTGGCCCGGCTGATGAAGATCGAGACCGGAAGGTTGCGCATCTCCTCGAGCTTCTTGGCGGCCCGCTCCTTGGCGAGGCCGCGCTCGAGCGCGGCGTTGGCCGTCATGAGTGCGTTCATGGCGGCGCGGCGCTTCTCCTCCGCCTCGCTTGCCACGCTCTCGGCGGACTGAAGCACCTCGTCGGCGTGGCGGAGCGAGACGCGCACGGCCTCGATCTCGGACGGCAGGCGGGCGACTTTCTCCTCCAGCGCCAGAGTCTTGGCGATGCGCTTGGATTCGTCCATCGCCTTGGCCTTCTTCCTGCGCTTGCCCTTCTGCTCCTCGGGCGGCGCCTTGAGGTCGGCCAGCTCGCGCTCGGCGCTCTTGAGCGATCGCTCCAGCTTGGAAAGCTCGTCCTCGAGCCGCTCGGCATCGGCGCGCGCGGCGATGAGGGGGGCGCGTGTGACGGCGGCTGCTTTGTGGGCCTGGGTGAGCAGCACGTGCTTCTCGATCTTCTCGTAGCCGGCCGTGCGGATCTCGGCGCTCAGCTTCTCCGCCTCGAGACGGCGGCGCTCGCGATAGCTCAGGCGCGCCGTCGGTGCCGTTTCGGTTTCGGCAGCGGCGGCCACGGCGACGCCGAGCACGCCTGCCACGCCCGAGGCGTCGGCGACCTGCGTCTCCTCAACGATCGCATTGCCGGCCGCAACATCGTCCTCGGGCGGGAAGGCGGTGAAGAGGCGCGTGTGCGCGATCGGCTGCGGCGAGGTCGGGTCGCGTGTGACGATGACGCGCGTGCCCATCTTGGTCATGCCGAACAGCTTCTTCGAGAAGCCGTGCGGGAGGCGGATGCAGCCGTGCGATGCAGGATAGCCCGGCAGCGCGCCGGCGTGGAGCGCGACGCCCGACCAGGTGATGCGCTGCATGTTAGGCATCGGTGCGCTGTCGTAGAGGTTCGAATAGTGCATGCGCCGCTTCTGCAGCACCGTGAACACGCCGGTCGGCGTGGCGTAGCCGACGCGTCCCGAGGATATCGGCGAGGAGGCGATGGGGCCGGCCGCGTCGTAGACCGTGAGGCGCTGGCGCCCGAGCGAGACGTTGATGACGAGGGGGCCTTGCGCTGCCCGCTCGGCAATGTCGGGGTCCTTCTTCGACGCCTTGGCGGAGGATCCGCGGGAGTCCTCGTTCGAGACCACCGAAGGGGCGCGTTTCGCCTTCTTGCGGACCTTGGGGGAGGGGGCATCCCAGCCGAACAGACCCTGGGCTTCGGCGCGCGGCACCGGCAGGCCCGATCCGCCTGCCAGAAGGCCCGCGCTCAGGGCCAACAGGCTTCCGACGCTCAGTGCGCCATGAAACCTAGAGGATCGATGCGGCTTCCCGGAAAAATGAGGCACGATACAACCATCCCTGCAGGCTGAAATGAGAAAAAGCGAGTTGTGACAAGGATTAGCGACGTTTGCCTAACGCTCGGTTAGCAAGTTTCTAAGGTTATCAGACAATAATTGCCTGTAGCAATTCGCGACGTGGCGCCGAGCCGATCCCGCTGCCGGTGTGGCCAATTGTCAACGAATCGACATGCGCAGACGGGCTCCGTCGCAGGGACGGCGCCCATTGACGCTGCACCAAGGGGCAGGTGGCGCACGGGAAGCGCGGGGTCTAGACTCCTTCCAAAATGCTCACAGGAGGCGCCAAGATCGCATGTCGCTGCACCCACTGACCCGCCGCCTGATGGCGCCCGACATCACCGCCATGAAACGGGTGAAGCCGGTCATCGCGCTCACGTCGTACCACGCCCATACGGCCGCAATCGCCGACAAGTACTGCGATTTTCTCCTGGTCGGCGACAGCCTCGGCATGGTCATGCACGGCTTCGAGACGACGGTGCCGGTGACGCTCGACATGATGATCGTGCACGGGCGCGCGGTGGTGCGCGGGGCCAAGCGCGCGCTCGTTGCAGTCGACATGCCGTTCGGGTCCTACGAGGAGAGCCCGTCGGTGGCGTTTCGGAACGCTTCGCGCGTCATGAAGGAGACGGATTGCGGCGCCGTGAAGCTCGAGGGCGGCCGGCGCATGGCCGAGACCACGCGCTACCTGGTTGAGCGCGGCATCCCGGTGATGGGCCACATCGGGCTCACGCCCCAGTCCATCAACGTGCTCGGCGGCTTCAAGACCCAGGGGCGGACGCGCGACGAGTGGGCGGCCATCGAGGAGGATGCGCGGGCACTGGCCGACGCAGGGGCCTTCGCCATCGTGCTGGAGGCCATGTCGGCGCCGCTTGCGGCCCGTATCACCGAGGCCATTCCCATCCCGACGATCGGCATCGGTGCCTCATCGAACTGCGACGGGCAGATCCTGGTCATGGAGGACATGCTGGGGCTCTCGCCGCGGGTGCCGAAGTTCGTCAAGAAGTTCGGCGCCGTGGCGACCGCCATCGAGGACGCGATCCGGGCCTATGCCGAGGACGTCGGCGAGCGTCGCTTCCCGGCCGAGGAGCATACCTACGCCATGAAGGAGCCTGCGCCGAGCGTGATCCTGCCGCCACAGGCCACGAAAAAGCCGAAAAAGCTCAGCACTTAGCGAGTTCTGCAGAGATAGGGTCGGGAAGCCGCTTTCTCATCATTTGCTCCGCTGGTGCCGCCGGGGTATCTAGCGGGTTTCAGCGGCTCAAGGGCCCGCGGCGCACGCGTCGAAACTCGCGCTCGGATGAAGCGCGGGGCCTGAGGCAAAACCAACTGGGCACGAGGCCATATGGTCGACAAGAACGATGCGCTGTTCCGTGAGATTGACGAGGAGCTGCGCCGAGAGCAGTTCGCAAAGATCTGGGAACGCTTTGGAATCTACATCATCGGGTTGGCGGTCCTGATCGTCGCGCTGGTGGCCGGGGCCAAGATCTGGGAGGCGCAGCGCCTCTCGAACGGCAATGCGGCCGGGGCCGAGTTCGAGGCTGCCGTCGCCCTTCAGGAGTCGAACAAGACCGAGGATGCGCTCAAGGCGTTCGAAGCTCTCGCTGCGCATGGGCCGAAGGGCTACGCGGCGCTCGCCAGCCTGTCCCAGGCCGGCGCCTATCTCAAGCTGGATAAGCCCTCGGAAGCGCTCGCTGTTTTCGATAAGCTGGCCGGTGATGCCGCAACCGATCCGTTGCTCGCGAACTTCGCGCGCCTGCAGGCCGCCTCGCTGCGGCTCGGGGAGGCCGACTTTACCGAGATGGAGAATCGGCTCAAGCCTTTGGTTGCCGATAACAGCCCGTGGCGCTTCACGGCGCGCGAGTTGCTCGGCACAGCGGCGATCAAAGCCGGTAAGCTCGACGAGGCACGCGGCCTGCTCGCGCCGCTGCTCGCCGACCCGGGGTTGAGCCGGGGAGCCAGCGACAGGATCCATCTCCTGATGTCCAAGATCGCGACTGACGAACTCGCCGGTGCGCCACCCGCCTCTGCCCCCGTCGCCACCGAGGCGGCGCCGGCTGCTGGCGCGGACGCGGCCAAAGATGCAGAGAAACCCGCATCGGCACCCTGACCGCCGATACCGGAGGCTCCGACATGGTGCTTGATCGCTTGAGCCGGGCTCTTTCCTTCGGGGCGATCCTCATCGCGACGGGCGCGATGCTCGGCGGCTGCTCGGACAGCTTGCCCAGCCTGCCGAAGGTCAGCGAGCTCAATCCGTTCAAGGAGACGGTGCCGCCGCTGCCCGGAAAGCGCATTCCCGTGCTGCCGGCCCAGGAACGCAACATCGGCGAGCTGGCCGAAGCGAGCGGGCCCATCGTGCTTCCGCCGCCCCGCCTCAACGAGGCATGGACGCAGGCGGGGGGCGAGCCCAACAACTCGCCCGGGCATCTCGCGCTCTCGGGCAGTAACCTGAAGCAGGCGTGGAGCGCGAGCGCCGGCAAGGGCACGACCAAGGTGGGGCGCGTGACCGCGACCCCGATCGTGCTCGACGACCGCGTGTTCGCACTCGATTCCGAAGGCTCGGTCAGCGCCGTCTCGGTGTCCGGCGGATCGGCGCTGTGGAAGGTGTCGCTCAAGCCCACGACCGACAAGCAGAGCGCGGGCGGCCTGTCGGTTGCCGCGCAGAACATCCTCTACCTCACCGCCGACGACGGCGGCGGCTATGGCGGTGGCCTCGCTGCCGACGGCGGGCGCATCTTCGCTGTGAGCGGATACGGCGCCGTGATCGCGCTCGATCCGGCCAACGGCAACCGCATCTGGGAAAAGAACCTCGGTGTTCCCATCCGCGTGGCGCCCACCGCGACCATGGATCGTGTGTTCGTCCTCACTGTCGAGGGGCGGCTCTACTGTCTCTCCACCATCGACGGCGCCGAGCTTTGGGTCGTGCGCGGCCTTCCCCAGCAGGCGAGCCTGGGCCTCAATGCCAGCCCGGCGGTCGACGGCGACGTGGTGGTCGTCCCCTACGCGACGGGAGATCTCGTCGCCTTGCGCGTGGCCGACGGCAGCGGCCTCTGGTCGGAAAGCCTCTCGCGCTCGCGCACCACCTCGCAGCTCGCCTCCATGAGCGATGCGGCCCGGCCCGTGGTGGACAACGGCACCGTGTTCGCCGTCGGGCACGGTGGGCGCATGGTGGCGACGGTCGCCAAGACGGGCGAGCGCCTTTGGTCGCTCACCGTTCCCGGCACGCAGCCGCCCTATGTCGCGGGCGACAGCGTGTTCGTCGTCGATACCCAGGGACAGCTCATGGCCGTCCATCGCCGGGACGGGCGGGTGCAATGGACCACCAAGCTTCCGGGCTCCAACACGTGGGCCGGCCCTGTGCTGGCCAACGGCATCCTGTGGCTCGTCTCCAAGGAGGGCCAGCTCACCGGCGTCGAGGCTGCGACCGGCCGCGTGACTGGCCAGATGAGCATCGGGGATACGGTTTACATCCCGCCCGTCGTCGCCCAGGGCCGGATGTTCGTCCTCACGGATGCCGCCAAGCTGGTCGCCCTCAACTGACCGCGCATTCCGGCGGCTGCCGGCCGGTGTGATGGGCGCCTCTTCTTCCCCGTGAACCATTCCGCCAGCCCGCTAGCGCGGCCTGCTGATTATTCCTTATACTCATCGCGTCTCATCCTCAGTCGACCTCGCCGAGGGATACGCGATGGCTCAGCCGGCCGCATCGAAGCGCTTGGGCGTTCCTGCCGCTGCGGCGCTGGCCCTCGTGTTGCCGGCGCTCGCCGGGACGGCTTCCGCGGGTGAAGCCTTCGATACGGCGGCCATCGAGGCGAGCGTGGTGCGTGTGATCGCTCCGCAGAGCCAGCCGGACACGTACAGCATGGGTACGGGCTGGATCGTGCACGGGCGGCGCATCGTCGTCACCAACAACCATGTGGTCGAGGGCGGGGTCGCCTTCCATCTCGCCACGGTGGTGGACGGCAAGCCGCGGACGATCGAGGCCAAGCTGCTGCGCCGCTCCCCGGACAAGGACCTGGCGGTCCTTGAGGCGGTGAGCGACCTTCCCGGCAAAGCGCTGCCGCTCGCAGGCTACGACGCGAAGGCCATGACGCGGGTCATCGCCGTCGGCTTTCCGGGCACTGCTGATCTCGCGTTCTTCGCCGACCGCAGCACCGGCGAGATGAAAGCCGTGCGCTTCGGGCTCGACGACGAGGACTTCTATCGGCCGACGTGGACCGAGGGCGTGGCCTCGCGCAACCTCAGCTACTTCCGCAGCATCGACGGTCCAGCGCTTCAGCATTCCGCCGCTATCAACCAGGGCAACAGCGGCGGTCCCCTGATCGACAGTTGCGGCCGCGTGCTCGGCGTCAACACCATCCGCGCCGTCGACGGCGACCCGCAGGGCGTGTTCTACGCCATCCATCCGAAGGAGATCGCGCGCTTCCTCGAGATCGCGAGCTTCTCGCCGACGATCGTCGCCAGTGCTTGCACGGTGGCGGGGCCCTCTACGGCCCTCGTGCTGCCGATGTTCGCGGCGAGCCTTCTGATCGCGGCGACGGCGCTGTGGATCGCCTACCGCCGCCAGGTGCCCGCGGTCGTGAAGCCGCTCACGGCGGTCGCGGCGCGCGTGAGCCGCGTCGCTGCCGGCGCGGCGTTCCTTGCTCCTCCCCGCGTCGCGGGTCGCGACGATGCCGGGGGCGGGGCGCCGGCTCTGCCGCAACAGCGGCGTGCCAAGGTCGTCACACTGATGCCGAAGGCGGCGGGGCCTGAGTTCATCATCGACCGCGACAAGCTCGACAAGGGGCAGGCGCTCGTCATCGGCCGCTCGCGCTCGAGCGACGTGGTGCTCTCGCACGAGAGCGTCAGCCGCCGCCATGCGCGCATGTGGGTCGACAAGACGGGCGTGCTTTGGATCGAGGATCTCGGATCGAGCGCCGGCACCTTCGTCGGCTCCGAGCGCATCACCAAGGCCGCCGTTCCGCCGGGCACGCATGTGCGCTTCGGTGCGGTCGGCTACACGCTCGATCTGGGGCGAAACCTATGACACGCGAGGCCTTGGACCGGTGGCGCAGCTAGCCGCCTCATCGCGAGACATTTCCACGCCGGAACCTTCCATCAGGACTTTCCATGGACCACGACGACGACGCGCTTCCCATCGGCACGCTGCTCGCGAACGAATACCGGATCGATTCCATCGTCGGGGCGGGCGGGTTCGGCATCACGTATCGGGCGCGCGACGTGAAGCTCGATATCGACGTCGCCATCAAGGAGTACTTCCCGCGCGATTTCGCGAGCCGTTCCAACACGGTCACAGTGCGGCCGCGCTCGAAGGCCGAGGTCGAGCCGTTCCAGTGGGGGCTTTCGCAGTTCATCGAGGAGGCGCGCCGGCTCGCACGCCTGCAGCATCCCAACATCGTGCGTTGCATGCGCTATTTCGAGAACAACGACACCGGCTATTTCGTGATGACCTTCGAGGAGGGGTGCACGCTCGACAAGTATTTCTCGAGGCCGCCGCAGCAAAGCGAGCTGGATGCGCTTCTGGTGCCGCTGCTCGATGCGCTCGAGGCGCTGCACGCGGCCGGCATCTATCATCGCGACATCTCGCCGGACAACATCCTCGTGCGCGACGACGACACGCCGGTTCTGATCGACTTCGGCGCCAGCCGGCAGTCGATGGCGCGGCGCACGCAGACGGTGGCGGCCATTGTCAAGCCGGGCTACTCGCCGATCGAGCAGTACGATCGCGAGACGCGCCAGCAGGGTGCCTGGTCCGACATCTACGCGCTCGGCGCGACGATCTACAGCGTCATCGCGGGCGGGCCGCCGCCGGATGCGCTCTCGCGTGTGCGCAGCGATTCCTATGTCTCGGCGCGGGAGGCGGCGCGCGGCGCCTATCGCGGCGAGTTCCTCGACGCCATCGACTGGGCGCTCGAGACGGATCCCGACCAGCGGCCCGTCACTGTCCGCGAGTGGCGGCGCAAGCTGTTGCCGAACCCGAGCCGGGCACGCGATGCGACGGCGATGACCAAGTTCTCGCCGGCGACGGACGGAGCCAGGGCACTGGCGACGCGTTTTCTCGGCAAGGGTGCGCGAGGGAAGGACGCGGCCAAGGGCGCGGGCGGGCTGCGGTGGCCCGACTACGTTCTGCGCGGTGCGGCGCTCGTCATGCTCGCGGTGTTCCTCGCGCGCATGTTCGGGGGTAGCGGCGAGCAGAGAACGGAAGCCGCACCCGAGCCGGTGCTGGTCGGTGACGCCGAGGAGCGGCGGCTGCTCGCCTCCGACAGCAACGCGGAAGCGGTCTGGAAGCGTGCCGAGCTGGTGCTGCGCCGGCTCGGCTACCTGCGCGGCACGGGGACGGCCATGCTCTCCGAGATCCGCACCGGCCTCAAAGGCTATCAGCATGCCATCGGCCAGGCGGAGACGGGCCTGCTCAACCCGCAGACTTTGAACCGCCTGCTCGAGGAGAGCGTCGAGCTCGACCCCTATCTCGTTCCCGGTGCCGCCGTGCATGGACGCTGGTTCCTCGCGAAGAACCAGGACGAATGCCGCATCACGACGGGTGCCACACGCGTCGAGGGCCGCACCGTTCTGACGCAGCGCCCGTTCATGGAGTTCGGCCGCAAGCGCAGCCAATCGGATGAGACCTTCAACGTCGCGCTTGTCGATGCGTCGCTGTTCGATGTGGCGAGCCCGCTGAGCTTCAGCGCCGGCACGGCGCATCAGATCCTCAAGTATGACGGCACGGACGTCGTCATGGGAGACAACTCGGAGGGCAATCCGACGCGCGAGGTGACGCGCACGCTGCGCTTCCACCGGGGCGAGGTGGTCGTGTCCGGCACCTCAGCTTACGGCGGCACGCTCAAGCTCGCCTTCCCGACCGACGGCTTCGAGGACGCCTTCCGCGCCATGGCGGCAGAGTGCGGCGAGGGCATCGTGTACTGGATCGACGATTGGGGCGCGGTGGCCAAGGATTCCGGCGCCACCGTTTGGCACGCCGTGGGATATGGCAGCCAGGCGGACGCCCAGCAGGCGGCCATGGCCAGCTGCGCCGCAAAATCGCAGAGCGGCGGCTGCGAGAGCTACGCGAGCTTCAGGGACCAGTGCTGGGTGCTGTCGGCCGGCGAGCGCAGCAAGGACGACTGGGCGTCGGGTTGGGGCGCGGACTATCCGCTCGACGCGGCCAAGAAGCTGTCGCTCGAAGCCTGCGCCGACGACGGCGGCAAGAACTGCGAGTTCATCACCCACATCTGCGCCGACGGCTCGAACGAGTGGCATGCGTCGAGCGACTAGAGTCTGGGCTTGCGTGTTGTCGGTGCGTCGAAGCGCTCTTGGCGGTCAGCCGCTTGCGCCGGCGGTCTCGCGCTTGGTGCCGACGCCGAAGCGGCGCTCGATGTAATCCTCGACGATGGCCTTGAACTCGGCGGCGATGTTGGGGCCGCGCAGCGTCATCGCCTTCTTGCCGTCGATGAAGACGGGCGCGGCCGGGCTCTCGCCGGTGCCGGGCAGCGAGATGCCGATGTCGGCGTGTTTCGATTCGCCCGGTCCGTTGACGATGCATCCCATGACCGCGAAGCTCAGCGTCTCGACGCCGGGGTAGCGCGTCTTCCACTCCGGCATGCGGTCGCGGATCATGGCCTCCACATCGCGCGCCAGCTCCTGGAAGACGGTGGAGGTCGTGCGGCCGCAGCCGGGGCAGGCGGCCACCACCGGCACGAACGAGCGGAAGCCCTTGGTCTGCAGGATCTCCTGGCCGACCTTCACCTCCAGCGTGCGGTCGCCGCCGGGCTCGGGGGTCAGCGAGATGCGGATAGTGTCGCCGATGCCTTCCTGCAGCAGGATGCCGAGGGCGGCCGTCGAGGCGACGATGCCCTTGGAGCCCATGCCGGCTTCCGTCAGGCCGAGGTGCAGCGCGTAGCGGCAGCGCGCGGCCAGCATGCGGTAGACGGCGACCAGATCCTGCACCGAGGAGACCTTGGCCGAGAGAATGATGCTGTCGGCGCCCATGCCGAGGCTCTCCGCCTGCTCGGCGGAAATTAGCGCCGACTGCACGATGGCCTCGTGCATGACCTGGCGCGCGTCCTTGGGCCGGGGGAGCGCAGCGTTCTCGTCCATGAGGCGCGTCAGCAACTCCTGGTCGAGCGAGCCCCAGTTGACGCCGATGCGCACCGGCTTGCCGTGGCGACGCGCGATCTCGATGATGTCGGCGAACTGGCGGTCCTTCTTGTCCTTAAAGCCGACGTTGCCGGGGTTGATGCGGTACTTGGCGAGGGCCTCGGCGCAGGCGGGGTTCTCGGCCAGCAGCTTGTGGCCGATGTAGTGGAAATCGCCGACGAGGGGCACGTGAACGCCGCGCTTGGCGAGTTGGTCGCGGATGTGTGGCACGGCCTTGGCGGCCTCGTCGCGGTCGACGGTGAGGCGGACCAGCTCGCTGCCGGTGCGGGCCAGCGCCGCGACCTGGGTCACGGTGGCGGCGATGTCGGCGGTGTCGGTGTTGGTCATCGACTGCACGACGACCGGGGCGCTGCCGCCCACGACGACGCCGGCCACGTCCACCGGCACCGACCAGCGGCGCGGGGCGATCGTCTGTTCGGGGGCGTCGGTCATCGGGTCATCCAGGGCCATGCACTTCATGTAGCCGAGGTTGGTGACATCTGCCAGCGGGTGAAGCGGAAGTGGCGATGCACCCGCCAATCTGTCATCCCGGCCGAGCGGCGGAGCCACGAGAGCCCGGATGACAGGTCGTGGGAGGCGTCCACTGCCCCCCTTGAGGAGGAGAGGGGCCTCGTGCTCCCTACGCCCGCCGCGTCAGGGCGGCGGAGCCGACGGAAAGGGCGGCGATCACGGCCATGAACAGCACGATCGAGGGGCCGCCCGGCACGTCGAAGTTGAGCGAGAGGGTGATGCCGAGGAGGACGCTCAGGGCGGCGATGGCGGCAGCCAGCACCGCCATGCGCTCGGGCGTGGCCGAGAACGGCCGCGCGGCGACGGCCGGCACGATCAGGAAGGCGATGACGAGCAGAGCGCCGACGATCTTGATGGCAATGGCGATGGTCAGCGACAGCAGCACGATGAAGACCGCCTTGACCACGTCGCGGTCGACGCCCTCGGCCGAGGCCAGCTCCTCATGCACGGCGAGGCGCAGCATCGGCTGCCAGAGCCATGCCAGCACGGCGAGCACCAGCGCGCCGCCGCCGTAGACCCAATAGAGGTCGGTCGTCGTCACAGCGAAGATGTCGCCGAACAGGTAGCTCATGAGGTCCACCGCCGGGCCTCTGAGGCTCAAGGTCAGGATGACGCCGAGGGCGAGTGCACCGTGATGCATGAGGCCGAGGATGGCATCCAGCGGCACGATCTTCTGGCGCGAGAGCAGGATCAGGATGCCGGCGACGACGAGCGTGACGAGGATCACGGGCGCGGTGATGTCGATGCCGAGGGCGAGGCCGAGCGCGATGCCGATCAGGCTCGCCTGGGAGACGGTCTCGCCGAAGTAGGCCATGCGGTTCCAGATGACGAGCGACCCGAGTGGCGCGGCCACGACGGCGAGCGCGAGCGCGGCGGCAAACGCGCGGAGGAGAAACGGCTCGAGCTCAATCACTGTTCGCCTCCGGGCGGGGCGTTGCCGGACGGCGCGGGGGCCGGCTCGCCCGCGAGATCGTGGCGATGGTCGTGGTGGTGCTGGTAGACGGCGAAGTTGCGCGCCTGCTCGGGGCCGAAGAGTCGCATGTACTCCGGATGCTGGGCGACGGTCTCCGGCACGCCCGAGCAGCAGACGTGGCGGTTGAGGCAGATCACCCGGTCGCTCTGGGCCATGACGACATGGAGATCGTGCGAGATCAGGAGCACGCCGAGGCCGCGCGTGTCGCGCAGGCGGCCAATGAGTGCGTAGAGCTCTGCCTCGCCCACATAGTCGACGCCGCGCACGGGCTCGTCGAGCACGAGCAACTGGGGATCGTTCAGGAGCGCGCGGGCAAGCACGACGCGCTGCAGCTCGCCGCCCGAAAGCTCGCTCATCTGCTGGTTGACGACGCGTGCGGCGCCGACCTCCTCGAGCACGCTCGCGATGCGGTGCTTGCGGGCGCCGTCTCCGAGGGCGAGGAAGCGCGCGACCGTCATGGGGAGCGTGCGGTCGATCTCGAAGCGCTGCGGCACGTAGCCGATGCGAAGGCCGGGGCGTCGCCGCACGGAGCCTGAGTCCGGGCGCTCGAGGCCCAGGAGCGCGCGGACGAGCGTGGTCTTGCCCGCGCCGTTTGGTCCGATGAGCGTCAGGATCTCGCGGGCGTGGATGTCGAGATCGATGTCGGAGAGAATGGTGCGGCCCGAGCGGACGATCTTGAGACCGCGTGCGCCGATCAGCGCGGTGGGGTCGAACGGACGCGTGCCGGCACCGCCATGGTCCGCGCAGCAGTCCCCGGCATGGTCGTGAGCGTGGCTGTGCCCATGCGCTGCCGCCGGTGCGGCGCCGACCGGCCCCGCGGCCTCTCCGGGACGCTCAGTCATGCAGAATTCGCCTAATCCTTCGCTTCCGCCGCGCAGCGCGGGCAGAGACCCTGAACCTCGACGAACTGAACACGGGGGACGAACTTCGCGCTATTCGCCGCCTCGCCGATCAGGTCGAAGATATGCTGGCCGTCCACCTCGCCCACGGCGCCGCATTTCTCGCAGGAGAGAAACAAGGGGCGGCGGCCGGTGCGGTGATCCATCCGGCGGCAGGCGAAGAACGCGTTCTTGCTCTCGAGCCGGTGGATGACGCCGGCTTCCAGCAGGGCGTCGATGGCGCGGTAGATCGAGATCGGCGCGACGCGCGTGCCCTTGTCGGCCAGGCGGGCCAGGATCTCGTAGGCGCCGATGGAGGCGTAGGTGGAGGCGATCTCCTCGTAGACCATCTGGCGCAGCTTGGTGAAGCGCAGGTTCTTGGCTGCGAACTCTTCGCTCGCGCGCTCCACGGCTTTCGCAAGGCGCTTTCCGTTGTTCTTGTCCGGCGGCGGAAAGGCGGTCCGGTGTGCGACGTCCGTCATTGCGTGCCCGTTCGTTGCGGCATTTCGCAACAGGATATCAGGACGATTCCTGCTGCCTAGAGGAATCGCACGGGAAGGAATTCCCACCGGCTGAATTGATCGTGAACAGACGTGTAAAGCGCGTGAGATTCCTGCCCTTCTACGTGTATAGGAATAGTATTGTTTCAACCCGCTTTTTGCCATGTTTCTGTAGTTACTGGCAGGGTATCGGGCGGCGTGGATATTGGGGCAAGCGCGCCTTGTGATGCGGACCCTCTCTTTCGTCTATGACTGTTGCCTCCTCCTATATCATCGCCGCCCGACGGTCGGCCCTTGGTCGAATCGGTGGTTTGCACCGGAATCGCCGCATCGCAGATCTTTCGGCGCCCGTCGTGCTGGCGGCACTGGCGGATGCCGGTCTCGCCCCGGCCGAGGTCGATGAGCTGATCGTCGGCAATGCGTCGGAGGGCGGGAACCCGGCGCGGCTGATCTCGCTCGCGGCAGGGCTCCCGGAGACGGTCGCTGCCCATTCCATCGACCGGCAGTGCGCCTCCGGGCTCGATGCCATCATCGCGGCAGCGCGGCTGGTGCAGGCCGGTGAGGCCGAGGTGGTGGTGGCGGGCGGCGCGGAGTCGCTCTCGACGGCGCCCTGGCGCGTCGCCAAGCCCAAGAGCCTCTATCAGCTTCCCCATTTCCTGCGCGTCGAGCCCGCGAGCCCGGACCTCGCGGACGAGCCTGCGCCCTGCGAAGCCTCGGAGCTCTTGCCGCGGCGGCTCGGGATCAGCCGCGCACGCCAGGACGTGGTGGCGATGCAGTCGTATGTCCGGGCCGAGGCGGCGCGCGCCTCGCGCCGCTTCGTCGGCGAGATCGTGCCGCTCCGGGGCAACGCCGAAGAGGCGCGCGACCAGAGCGCGGTGGAGCCTGCGCTCGACGACCTCGAGGAGATGGTGCCGTTCGCGCCGCCCGACGGCACGCTGACGCCCGGCAATACGAGCAGCCTTCACGACGGGGCCGCGTTCGTCGTGGTGGTGAGCGAGGCGGTCTGGCAGGCGCGCGGCAAGCCTCCGGCGCTGCGTCTCGTGTCGACCGCCGCGCTCGGCGTGCCACCCGGCAACGATGGCGAGGCGCCGATCGCGGCCATGCGCAAGCTCTACGATCGCCTCAACGGGTTCCGGCGCGAGGACATCGGCGTGTTCGAGATCAGCGAAAGCTCGGCGGCGCAGGAGATCGCGCTGGCGGAGGAGCTTGGCGTCGATCCGGGAAAGATCAATCCGCACGGTGGCGCGATCGCGCGGGGGCATCCCTTGGGCGCGGCCGGGGCCGTGCTCGTGGTGCGCCTGTTCTCGAGTCTGGTGCGCGGGAAGGAGGCGCCGCCCGGACGCTACGGCGTGGCGACGCTCGGTGCCATCGGCGGACTCGGCCTTGCGGCGCTGTTCGAGGCCGTGCGTTAACCAGGCACGCGGACATGCCTCATGATTAAGCATACGCGACGGATCGGCGTGACGGCATCCGTTCTCCGTGCGCGATGTCGTGCACGACGACATTAATTCGCCGTCATGTGCCTGGACCGCCGCATTCCCGCCGCGAAGACGCCAGGGAATAGCAGCAAGTGTGCATAAGGGCGATGTGCGCCCGCGCTCGTCTGATCGAGCGTCAGAGGGATTGAAGCCATGGGCTGGGACGTCAAGGCTGCCGCGGACGGAGTCGTCCAATCACTTCCGTCACTTCCGAATCTCACGCAGGACCTATCGGCACCTCAGGCGGCCAACTGGATCATCACGGGCCTTCTCGTGTTCGCGGTCGCGGCGGTGCTGGTGCGCGTGCTGCCGCGGATCTGGGGCGAGATCGAAAAGGCGCTGTTCACCAACTGGCGCCTGGCGCTGATCGGCAGCGCGGCGATCCTGCTCTCGCTCGCCGGCGGCTGGACCACCTGGGACGGCATGCGGAACTTCACGGGCGAATCCGTGCTCTCGGCCATGTTCACCTTTGGCATCCACGGCATCATGCTGATCGTGGCGTGGCTGATCGGCGAGAGCTTCGCCACCGGCATGAACCAGGTGCGGGGAAAGCACGGGCGCCGCGTCAGCGCGCCGATGGTGGCGCTGTCGGTGCTCGGCGGCGGCTTCCTGCTCATGGCGCTCGTGATCGCCATCATCCACGTCGGGGTGTCGAACGATCAGCTCCTGTTCGGCCTCGTGGGCGCGGGCGTCCTGCTGCTCGCGGTGGCCGGTATCATGATGTTCTCGTCGAGCGACGTGCTTCAGCCCTACACCCAGGGCCTGCGCATCATGGCCAAGAACGCCATGCTGTGGGTCATGTTCCTGGCCTGTATGGCGACCAGCGTGTTTTTCTCGTTCGACAGCCGCTTCAACGTCATCTTCCCCAAGGACCAGCGCGAGCGCGCGGCCGAGATCCGCACCAAGAACCAGGTCGCGGGCGTGGTGGCGGACATCGGCGAGACCATCTCCAGCCGGCGTATCTCGGAGGCCGAGCGCCTGTTCCAGAGCGAGGGCTGGCACGCCTACGAGGCCGAGCTCGGCAAGCTCTCCAGGGCCTCGGAGGGCGCGGAGCGCGAGATCGAGGCGCATTTCACGCGCCAGATGGAGGCGCACCGCTCATCGATTGCCGAGCAGCAGGAGCGCGTCGCTACTGCCACCAGCGGGCAGGCGGGGCTGGTCGGCAAGAAGAACGTGCTGACGGACGAGCTGTCGCGGCTCAAGGCCGAGCGGCCGGGCCTTGCGGGCGATCTCGCCGGCAAGAAAAGCGAGCTCGACAACCGCGCGCGCGAGGTCGATGCCAAGCGCGTGGAGGCGATGGCCGAGGACAAGGGAGTCGAAGGCACGCTCAAGGCCGGCAAGGGGCCGGTCTATCGCGAGCGCATGGGCGAGCTCGGCCGGCTGCGCGACTACTACAAGATCGGCGAGGAGCGCGTGAAGGACGCGCAGAAACGCCTCGATGTGGTCGATACGCGCATCGCAGAGATCGAGCGGGAGCTGGCGGGCGTCGACGGCGAGCTGGCCAAGCTCAAAGGCGAGGCGGTGACCGCCGAGCAGCGCATCCAGGCCGCGGAATCCTCGCAGCTCGGCCAGGAGGGGCAAAAGGTCGATCCGGCGCGCGTCAGGGCCTCGTTCGAGAAGGCGCGTGCGGAGTTCCGCCAGGACCCCTCGACGGAGCGGCTCGGCTCGCTGCATCAGCACTGCGTGCAGCTCTATGATGCCATGATCAGCACGGAGGCGACCAAGGAGCGGGTGCGCGACATCGACTGCGATCCCAAGCAGGCGGTCGAGGCGGCGGCGGCCGTGTTCGCGCTCAACACCGGGCTCAAGGCCTTCGAAGCTCACTGCGCGGGCGGCGACAAGATTCCGACGACGGGCGGCGTCGATCCGCTGCTGACGTTCGGGCGCACCTGCCTGCGCGATTCCGGCCTGCCGAGCACGGATGCGAATGCGCTCGGCGAGCGTCTTTCCTTCGTCGATCTCAATCGCGACGACAAGGCCCACAACTTCGTCGTCACGCTCAACGCGTTCCAGGACGGCAACCGGCTTGCGTATCTCGCGCTCGCCATCGCCATCGGCATCGACAGCCTGATCTTCATGACCGGTCTGTTCGGCGCCAACGCCGTGCGATCGCCGCTCTCCGACGTGCCGAGCAGCAAGGCGCGCAACTCGCAAGAGCTCAACGCCATGATCGAGACAGCGCTGCTGCCGGATACGTTCCGCAAGGCGCGGCTCGTATCGCAGGCCATGCATCCGATCGAGATCGTGGACGGCTACTCGAATGAGGTGAGACTCGACGAACTCGATCCCGAGACGGCCGTGCAGGTGCGCGACGTGCTCAACGCCGGCGCGATCATTGGTGCGGTGCGCCGCGGCGGCGAGCCGGGACACTATCTCGTGCGCTCGGAGCTGCTCGAATTCCTCAACAGCGTCATCAAGCGCGAGCTCGAGCGCGACCGCGACAAGGCCGAGACCGGAATGCTGCTCGACCAGATGGAGGACCAGCTCGTCGTCGCGCTGCTGCCCGAGGTCGGCGCCAACGCCGAGGTCGTGCTCGGCGAGCTGGTGCCGATGGACGACGATCGCGGCTTCACGTCCCAGGTGTTCCTGGACGACGTCCCCGACGACGTGCGGCCGGTCATGCTCAACGTGCTCAACACGGGCGCGACGTTCGCGCGCGTGCAGCGGATCAAGAACTCCGAGAGATATTACGTCCACAAGGATCTCTACAAGACGCTGGCGCGCATCCGGGCGCGGGAGGTCGGCCGCGGCGGGCGCTCGCGCCTCGCACAGATCTCCGCGCCGCGGCGCGGAGATGCGCGGCAGGGCGGATCGCTCACGCCGCAGCAGCGTGCGATCGCGGACCATACGCGGCAGGGGTCCCGCGACGACGACGGCGAGCAAGAGCAGCCGAGCTATCTGGGCGCGCTCGTCGAGTCGCTCGGCGTCGCGCCCGAGTCGTTCACGTCGCTCTCGGGATCCGCCTACGAGGCCGCTCGTCTTGCGGGCGACGCCATGGTGACGCTGCGGCAGAGCCACAGGGCGCTCGACCAGGAGCTTTCCGGCCGCGATCAGCAGGAGCATGCCCGCCTCGAGCGCGTGTTCGCGCATCTCGATGGCGGCCTCGCACCCGAGGATGGCCTGCGCCGCCAGCAACTCGTCAACGCGTGGGAAGAGGTGGAGCAAAGCTGGAACGTGCTCATGCTGCTTCCGAACGGCCCCTATGAAAGTGCGCTTGTCGATCTTATCGAGCAGCTCGAGCCCGACAGCGGAGCCGGCATGCTGAAAGGCGACGATCAGGTTCTGCTCGCCGTCGCGCGGCGCGTCCATCAGAGCCTGGTCTCGAACGCGCGCCGCACGGACAGGGACTGGATCACGCTCGAGAAGCAGCTTCAGCTTGTGCTTCGGACGCCGGCGCAGCAGGTCGCGGAAGGTGATGCCAAGCGCACGCTGAACTGACGGAGAACGTGTTACGTGAAAGCCCGCGTGGCGGCTTGGCCGCACGCGGGCTTTTCTTTTTTTCGCCATGACGCCAGCGCCGTTCGGTCACCGCTTTCGCATTATTCCGCCTGGGGACGAAATTATTCTGCGCATTCATTTTTATTTCGAGGAGATTCCCATGTCGCCTGTGCGCGTCCTTTCCTCATTGTTTGCGCTGGCCGCGGTCTGCGGCGCATTCCTTACCCCAGCCTCTCAGGCCCGTGCCGCCGAGCTCCAGCTCGGCGCGGAGCTCGGCCATTCCGCTATCGCCCGCAAGAGCGGCGAGCGTATCTATCTCCGTTTGTCGCTCAAGACGCTCGCGGCATCGGCCGCGCGCGATCGTCCGCCGATCAATGTCGCGCTCGTCATCGACCGATCCGGCTCCATGAGCGGGGAGCGGCTGGCCGCGGCCAAGAAGGGCGCGCACGTGGCGCTCGAAAGGCTCGGCAGAGAGGATATCGTCTCGCTCGTCTCCTACAACCACGAGGTGGATGTGCTCGCGGAAGCCGGCCGGCTTGGTGCGCAGCGTGACGCGCTCGATCGTGCGATCGACAAGCTCGTCGCATCCGGAACGACGGCGCTCTATGCCGGCGTCAAGGAAGGTGGCGAGCAGGTGAAGGCGCATCTGTCGGATCGCAAGGTCAACCGCGTGGTGCTGCTCTCCGACGGACTCGCCAACGTAGGCCCCAGCTCGCCGTCCGAGCTCGCGGATCTCGGGCGCGCGCTCGCGGGCAAGGGCATCACGGTCTCCACGATCGGCCTCGGGCTCGACTACAACGAGGATCTCATGCAGCGGCTCGCGGCCGCGAGCGACGGCAACCACGTGTTCGTGGAGCGGCCGAGCGACCTGCCCGAGATCTTCGACCGGGAGTTCGGCGATGCGCTCTCCGTGGCCGCGCGCGACATCATCATCCAGATCGAGTGCAAGTCGGGCTTCACGCCGAAGCGCGTGCTCGGCCGGGAGGCCGAGATCTTGGGCGGGCGCGTGACGCTGAAGCTCAACCAGCTTCCGGCCGATACCGAGCGCTACGTGGTGGTGGAGCTTGAGGTGCCGGCGTCGGGTCTCGGGGCTAGCGAGGGCGATGTGGCGAGCGTCGACGTGGAATATCTCAACCTCGACAGCGGCGCGCGGGCGACCTCCAAGGCAGCCGTCAAGGCGCGCTTCACGGATGATGCAAAGGAGGCGGAGGCGAGCGTGAACAAAGGCGTGATGAGCCAGGTGACGGAGCAGGTTGCGACCGAGAACAGCGAGAAGGCGGTCGAGTTGCGTGATGCGGGCGACATCTCGGCTGCGCGCAAGGTGCTTGAGGACAACGCGGCCTATCTCAACCGGCAGAAGAGCGCGCTTGGCGCCGGCGCCATGGCCGCGCCGTCGGCTTCGATCTCGGCGCTGGACAAGCTCGAGACGCGCAGCCGCGAGGCGGCGCAAAACCTCGAGGGCGAGAGCTGGGGCCGCGAGCGCAAGGCGCTGCGCTATGATCAGCACAAGCGCAAGGTGCAGCAGTCGTACTAGGGCCAGTGATTGGCGAATGCGGCAAGGCGGAGCGTCTCACGCTCCGCCTTTTTTTTGCGCGAGGAACGATGGCGTACCCTGTTCCGCAGGTAACAGCAGTATACTGCGATTTGCAGACATCCTCGGTCTCAGCGGAGCGATGCGCTCGCTGCTAACCCCACGTGCAGACTGCATTTTCAGGCGAGGTTCAGGCATGCGTGCATCACGGATTGACCAGGTTATGCGCGGCCTCGCAGGGCTCCTCATCCTCGTCGCCGGATCAGTGGGCGCGCTCGCGCCTCTGATGCCTGTGCAGAGCGCGTCAGCTCAGGACGTTCAGGCGGCGCTCCAAAAGGCCAACACTTACATCGAAGTCGCCAAAATGACCGAGCGCGCCGTCGAGTCCTGGGAGCGCTATGGGAGCTGGGTCAACATGAAGACCGGGCCGACCGGAAAGGAGCGGTATATTTCCTACGGCATGTACGATCTTAACGATCTGGACGGCCTTCTGAAGGAAGCACGCGCGGCAGCCGGCACGGAGCCCAGTGTTGCGAAGCTCGATGCGGCCATGACGCGCTACATCGATGCCTACGAGGCTTTAGCTCCGGTCATCAACCAAGCGAGCGCCTACTACGAGCGCAACGGGTATGAGACCGACAAGGCAGCGGAGGGCCAGGCGCTACACAAGCAGATGGTTCCGCTTGCTACCGCGTTCCTTGCCGAGCGCGACGCGATGATGCCGGAACTGCGCGCCTTCGTTCGTGACGTCGAAGGACAAGAGATTGCGTCGGTCGAGAAGCGCGAGGGCCGCTCGGCGACCTGGCAGGTCGGGCAGGTCATGCACGCGGCCAACCGTGTCGTCGACCTGTTTCCGCGGGACCGGCCTCAGCCGATCGACAGCGACACACTGGACGAGATGATCGACTCGCTTGGGCCCAATACGCCGGGCGAGACGTTCGACCAGATCATTGCCGGGGTCGTGCCGCCGAAAAATGCCGTCATCGACGTGAAGCGGTTCGGCGAAGAGCTCGATAAATACGCCGGGGCGGTCGACGTGCTCGATCGCTTCGCCGGGGAGAAGCCCGAAGGGTTCGAGGAGTTCAAGACGGCGTCGCACCGGATGCTGGACTTGCTGCGCGAATTTCAGGGGCCATTGACCCAGAGCCAGGGCCGCGAATTCGATGGCGGCGGTCAAATGGTTGGCCAGACCGTCGAGGTTTATTTCTCGATGCTGACTGCGAGCAGCCCGATTTCGGGCAGCCAACTGCGGTTCCTGCCCTAGGGCACGCGCGTCGTGTCGATGGTCCGGAGGTCGTTCAGCTTAGACGGCCGACGGCTCCGATGTCGTAGTCGGTCACGAGAAAGCGTACCCGGCTGCCCGACACTTCGATCGGTACCACCCCGATGGAGAGGTCCACCCGGCCTGTCGATCCGCCGATCAGAGCTCCGATCACGGGGCCGATGCGGCTAGTCATGAACTTGCCGAGGAAGAAGCTGCTGCTTTGCTGGTCGACCGCACCCAGCCCGACCGACCAGGGGGCGCCGAACTCGGTCTGGGTGTGCTCCAGATAGACGGACACGTTGCGCAAGCCAGCCTCGACCGGGCGCAGGGTCTCGGCCAAATCCCTATTCTCTATGCGGCGCGGATCGATGCTTCCGCTCAGTTTCAGCATCGGGACCGACTCGTTCGTCGTGCCGATCTGCCAGAGCCTCGCGACCCAACCCGAGAGCTGGGGGCGGAGAACGGAGATCTCCTTGTTGCCCGGAGGCGCACTTCCCGTGTAGGCGGCCGTGGTCATCGAACTCCTCTCTGTGTTGCTGCCATCGCTTTGGATCCCGAGACCTCACAGCATGCCACATTGTAGGCGTTGATCGAAATGTGCGCGCTGGCTTAGTCTACGCCTGCGCGTGCCGTGATCCTGCGGCCCGCTCCAACGAGAACATGAGACGCATGGCCGATCCCTACGAGGTGTTGGGCGTCGAACGCGACGCCAGCCAGGACGACATACGCAAGGCGTACCGCAAGGCCGCGAAGGAGACGCATCCCGATCTCAATCCCGGCAAGCCCGAAGCCGAGGAACGATTCAAGAAGATCAATGCCGCCTACGATATCATCGGCGATGCCGACAAGCGCAAGCGCTATGATGCCGGCGAGATCGACGAGACGGGCGCCGAGCGCCAGCCGGAGCGGCACTTCTATCGCGAGTATGCCGAGGCTGATCCCACCATGCGCTACGGTCGGCGTGGCCAGAGCGGCGGCGACGGTCAGGCAGACTTCGACTACGACATCTTTGCCGATCTCTTTCGAGGGCGCGGAGAAAGGGGCGGCTTCCGCATGCCGCCCCAGGACGTGCGCTATGCGCTGGAAGTCGACTTCCTCGACGCGGTCAAGGGTGCGCGCAAAGTCGTGTCGATGCCCGACGGCAAAACGCTCGACATCGCGATCCCGCCGGGGATCAGCGAGGGCCAGGTGCTGCGTCTCAAGGGGCAGGGATTGCCGGGCTCGGACGGAAAGCCGGGCGACGCCTATGTCGAGATCTCGGTCAGGCCGCATGCAATCTTCAAGCGCGAGGGGCTGGATATCCTGAGCACGCTCCCGGTCTCGCTCGGCGAGGCGCTGAACGGTGCGAGCGTCCGCGCCGAAACGGTGGACGGGCCGGTCGACCTCACGGTGCCGAAGGGCGTCAAGGAGGGGGCGAAACTGAGGTTGCGCGGCAAGGGTGTGCCGCGCGGCAAAGACGGCGGACGCGGCGATCAACTGGTCACGATTCATATCGTGCCCCCGCAGGGCGCCGACGACGCCCTGGCTCAGTTCATGGCCGAATGGGAAAAAGCTCACCCGCAGAACCCGCGCGGAAGGGACGCAGCGTGACATGATCCGAGAAGGCGAGCTCATCGCGCAGTTCACGTGCCTCGAGCAGCACGTCCTGGTGGCATGGATCGATGAGGGCGTGATCGAACCCCACCGCGACGCTGCGGGCTATCTGTTCGATCGTATCGATCAGGCGCGCGTGGCGCTGGCGTGCGACCTGCACTATCGCATGGGGCTCGACCACGCGAGCCTGCCCGTCATCCTGTCGCTGATCGATCAACTGCATGATGCCCGCAACCATCTCAGGGCGCTGACTCGCGGAGTATCGGAGCAACCCGATGCCGTGCAGCGCGAGATCACCCGCTGGATCACGGGTGTCCGCGAGGCCGAGAACGAGTAGAAACGATCTCGTTCAGGTCCTTGAAATCCGAGACGCTTTCGACCGGAGCGATCGCCCGTATCCGGTCGCTCCGCCGCGGTCGCGGTCCGCTCCGGCCGATGTGGCAGTTTTGTATCTCGCGGCTGAGGCGCCATGACGCGCACGCAGGAATTGCATTGACAGGCGAGAAATCCTGCGGCGCATTAGGGGCGTGACGGTGATGCCACACGCGCAAGCGGGTGGCGACCAAGAGGGAACACGGTGAGGCGGCAACGCCTAATCCGTGGCTGCGCCCGCAACTGTTAGCGGCGAGTCCTCTCCTACATTGCCACTGGCGCTCCGCATTGGAGATCCGGGAAGGCTGGAGAGTGACGTTTGAGCCGTGAGCCAGGAGACCTGCCGGCACGAGTCGCCCATCCTCCGTGCGGTGCGCGCGGTTGGAACGGTTACCCGTAGTGGCGGCTGATGTGCAACCGATTGGGAGCAACGTCAGGCATGGCCGGGGTCAATCACGCCGTCTAATCCACATTGCGGAAGGGTAACGCCGGCAGCGCGTCTTCGCGGGTGCGGGCGGTGATGCCGCTTTTTTGATGTGAGTGTCTGGGTCGCTTCCGTCGATCAATCGCGACGGGGGTCAAATGTCTTTCTCCAAGCCTTTTGCGTTCAGGCTCGTACTCGGAGCCTGCACGAGCACGATTGCAATCGCCTCGTTATGGGCAGGCAACGCATCGGCCCAGAGCGCCGGTGTCACCACGCTCGAGGGTATCGTCATCGAAGGCGACAGCCGCGGAACCGACGTGGACGCGGAAAAGGTCGGCACAGCCGTCACCGTCATCACCGGTGAGGAGCTGCAGCAGCGTGGCATCACCTATGTGAGCGAGGCGCTTCGCTCCGTGCCGGGTGTCTCCATCAGCCGGAGCGGGCCGTTCGGCGGGTTGACGCAAGCCCGTATCCGCGGCGCCGAGGGCAACCACACCCTGGTCATCATCGATGGCATCGAGGTGAGCGATCCGGGCCAGGGCGAGTTCGACCTTTCCACGCTGGTTACGGAGAATATCGAGCGGATCGAGGTTCTGCGCGGTGCGCAGAGCGCGCTTTGGGGCTCGAATGCCACCGCCGGCGTCATCAACATCATCACGAAGAAGGCGGAGCCCGGCGCGCGCGTCGGTATCAAGGCGGAAGGCGGCAGCTTCGGAACCAAGCTCCTCTCCGGATACGCTTCCGCCGCGAACACCTGGGCACGCGGTATCGTGAGCGCATCCGGGCTCGACACGGACGGCTACAGCTCGTCGCCGTACGGCGACGAGGACGACGAGTACGATAACCGTACCATCTCGTTCAAAGGCGATGCTGATGTGCTGCCGTTCCTGAACATCGACGGCGTGGTTCGCAAGACGCGTACCCGTGCGCAGTTCGATCCCCAGGATTTCAGCGACAGCGGCCCTCCCTTTTTCACCCCCGGACCCAATTACGGCCTTGTCGTCGATGGGGACCGATCAAGCGCGGTCGACCAGCTCTTTGCCGCCACGCGGGCCACTCTGAGCACGTTCGACGGACACTGGAAGCATTCGGTGTTCTTCAACAGGACGGACTACGAGACTGAGGGCTTTGCCGATCAGGTTCGAAACTCCGGCAACAAGGGTACACGCGACAGCTTCGGATACCAGACCACGGTTCAGTTCAACACGCCGTCGATCGCCAACGCGAAGCACACGATCGTCGGGTTGATCGAGGAGGAGACCGAGACGTTCCGCAACACGGGTCCGTTCGATACTCCTGCGCAACGCGACAAGAAGGAGCGCACGCTCCAGGGCCACGTGGCGGAATATCGGCTCGAGCTGTTCGACAGCCTCTTTCTGACGGGCGCTTACAGGTTCGACAAGAACGACGCCTTCGACGATGCCGAAACCTACCGCTTCACCGCCGCCTATCTGCTGGCTCAGACGGGCACGCGCTTTCATGGAAGCTACGGCAAGGGCGTGACGAACCCGACGTTCGTCGAGCAGTTCGGCTTCTTTCCCGATCAGTTCATCGGGAACCCGAACCTCGTTCCCGAGGAATCGATCTCCTGGGATGTCGGTATCGAGCAGAGCTTCTTCAACAAGGCGCTCCTGGTCGACGTGACCTACTTCCGGGCCAAACTCAAGAATGAGATCGACACGATTTTCCCTGCGCCGTCATTTCTCGCAACACCGATCAATTTGGAGGACGAAAGCACGCGGGAGGGCATCGAGATCACGGTTACCGCGCGTCCCACGGACAACCTGGATATCGTCGCGACATACACGCACCTCGATGCCTATCAGACCCGTGGTGCTCTGACCGCCCGAGAGATCCGCAGGCCGGAGCATCAGGCGAGCCTCAATGCGACCTACAGGTTCTCGGAGCGGGCTCGGACGACGGTGAGCGCGGTCTACAACGGCGAGGCCTACGACAGCAGCTTCGTTCCGTCGGTTCCGTCTCCGGTTCTTCTCGATGGCTACACCTTGGTGACGGTGGTCGGAGAGTACGATCTTTCGGATCAGCTCACGGCGTTCGCGCGCGTCGAGAACGTTCTGAACGAGGATTATCAGGAGGTCTTCGGCTATGAGACCGCGGAAATCGCGGCCTATGCCGGAGTCCGCATGCGGTTCGGCGATTAAGAGCCCTGGCGGAGGCTCGCCTCCGCCAGTTCGAAAGTGGATAGGGGGCCCTGCCCGGAGTCATTTCTGCGGCTGGGCCCTCTTCGCCCCATGGAGCTCCTATGACGACACCAGCGATCGAGAATCTGTCGGCGGCGGATGAAAGCCAATCCAACGCTCCGCGCGAGCCGACGCAGATCCTGCGGAACGGCGACGGCTCGCCAAGCCGAGAGGTTTGGGAGCTGCCGCTCGACGAGGCATTCCTGCACGCTTTTCTGTGCGATGTTTTCGAGACGCACTGGCGGGGTCTCTGCTTCGGACCGCTGATCCAAGGCGCGGCCTACGAGATGCGCTGTCCGGGTCCGCCGACCAAGATCTCGCTGCTCGACGGCTATCTGACGGTGATGTTCGAGCACGGCGGCCACTTCCACCTCTGCATCGGCGAAAACAAAGGCTCGGAGCGCTTTCCCGTCAGCCCTGAGCTGCGCGCCCACAGGCGTCCCTCGAAGGCACAGATCTTCCGCGGCTTCGGTGCCGACGCCAAGCCCGTAACCTGGGGCTTCGAGATGTGGAACGGCAAGGGTGAGCCGATGATCTCGATCTTCTTTCCCAACCCCTTCATCAACGAGGACGACAGCCTGGCCGACGAGCCCGATTGGACCCGTCTCAAGACGTGGCGCGCGGTCGCAAAGAGGTGGCTCGGCCGTGATCCGGAAGTGCTCGATTGCGAGGGGCGGGGATTTCGAGCCGGCAAGGTGCACTGAGGCGGTATCCGACCGATGATACCCGGTGGGCATGACATATCGTCTGGTGGCGGCCGAGCGGGGCGCACGATCGCGACGTGTGCGAGCGGGGTCGCGTCGCTGCTGCTTCACGGCGCTGTGCTTGCGGCGGTCGTGTTCTGGGTCGAGCGTTCGCCCGGCGCCATCACGCCTCCGACCGAGGCTGCCAGCGTCGAGCTGCTGCAATCCGAAGTCCTGGAGGCGGTGACGGCGCAATCCGTCGAGGCCGCCGCTTCGCCGGCGTCGGTTCAATCTGTCCTCGGCGACACGGTGGAGCAGGCTGCCGCCAGCGCGCCCGCCACAGAGCAACTCAAGCCCGTGGATCCCACCGAGCAAGTCGACGCGACAGACGTTGCTGCCGTGGAGACCGAGCAGCCGACGCCAAAGGGGCTCGACAGTCTCGAGGGGGCGCTCGAGACCGAGGAGCAGGCCGGCACGGAGAAGGCGGCGTCTGACGCGCCTCCCAACAAGGCCAAGGAGCTTCGCGAGCCCTCCCGACGGGAGCGGCCGGTCAAGACCGCGAAGCTTCACGATCCTTCCGAGCCGCGCAAGACGGAGAGCCGTTCGAAACAGAAGGGCGGTGCCGCCTCCCGAGCGACACAAGGTTCGGCCGCCTCGGCAGGACGTGTTTCCGCAAGCCGGGGTTCGGCAATCAACTACGCGGCCATCGTGCGCGCCCGCGTTGCGTCGAGAAAGCCTCCCGCCGGCGGACAGCGCGGAACCGTCGTGGTCTCTTTCGGGGTCTCGAAATCCGGCGGCCTCGCTTATGCAAGCATTGCCCGTTCGTCAGGTAATCCCGGCCTCGATGGGCGGGTTCTGTCAGCGGTCCGGGGCGCGGGTCCTTTTCCGCCGCCGCCACCCGGTGCGGGCTTGCGGTTCGCCATTCCGTTCTATTTCCGGTGACAACAGCCCGCACGACGCGGGCCAACTGAGAGGAGAAGACGATGACGGTAGATGCTCGGAGCGAGGCGGGAGTCGGATCTTCCGCGGTCAATTCCACGCTGTGGATCGCGCTCATCGCGGGCCTCAGCGTCGGCGGCAGCTACGTTTACGCCTGTGCCGCGCCGCTTGCCGCCATTGCGGCGCTGGCTGCGCTCAAGATGGACCGCGGAACGGGCTTTGTGCTCGTCATCACTGCGTGGCTCGCGAACCAGCTCGTCGGCTATCTGATCCTGGACTATCCGCAGACGCTTAACTCGTTCGCGTGGGGCGGCGCCATCGGCCTTGCGGCCGTTGCGGGTTTCCTCGCGGCTCGGAGCTTCACGGAAGGGCGAGCGAACGGCCTATTCATTCTGGTCGCGGCGCTGTTCGTTTCTTTCGTGTTCTATGAGACCGCCCTCTATGCCGCCGGCTTCGTCTTGGGTTCCTCGGAAGAGGCATTCTCGACCGCGGTGGTCGGCCGCATTCTTGCGATCAACGCGGTGTCGTTTGCCGGTCTGCTTGTGCTGCACCGGGCCGCGATCGCCCTGCGGTGGCTGCGGCCGAGCGCTGCTCCCGCACACGCCTAGAACTCCGAAGCGCCTCGTCGGTGTCACCCGGCTTCTCAGCGCGATCTCCGTGCCGAGCGGACCCGCCGCGGCTCTGCCGCCAGGCGGGTCGCCTCGTCCTTACATATGGCTCGTGCAAGGGCTGACATTGGAGACGGGCGAGCAGCGAGCTCGTCTGTTGCATATTGATCGCAAACTATGCGCGCGATCCCTGCCTGCCGCTTTGTCCATTGACAAGGGTCATGGGCATTGGCGCAAAATGCTCGCGTAACGGACTATGGGAACGCGGTGAGACGTCGATCCGTCAATGCCGCGGCTGCGCCCGCAACTGTATGCAGCAAGCTTCTCCCCCTCAATGTGCCACTGGCTGCCATGGTTTGGTTGCCGGGAAGGCCGGCGAGAGAGGCGCTCGAGCTGCAAGCCAGGAGACCTGACGTTACGTGTCGCCCATCCTTCGTGCGGGCCGCGCGATGGAACGGACTCCCGTAGTGGCGACTGATGTGCAACCGAAGGGAAGCTACGTCAGGCATGTCGTTCTACGGTGTCACTTTCTGAAATACAGGCGCGGGATGCCGCCCCTCGTCAGCGCACGCTGTGAGAGGAGCGCGCTTTTCCCATACCCACCGTTCCAATGTGCGTGATGTCCAGCTTCCTCAGGGCTTGGTGCTGCCAACTGGGGGATTCTGGTGTTGTCGAAATCATCGTACTCTCGTGCTTGCCTCGTCACCGCAGCCGTTTCCGGCGCTGCAATCGTTTGCTCCAACGCGGCCATGGCTCAGACGCCGCCTGAGCCGGCTTCCAACGAGCTTCCGCCGGTTGTAGTTGACGCGGCCACTCAAAAGAAAAAGAGCGCGGCCGCAAAGAAGAAGCAATCGCCGCCGGCTCCAAGCCAGGCCGAGGCGCCGCAAAGCGAGCCGGCGCCGCCGGTCGCCAATGCCGGCGCATCGCCCGTGAGCGGCGCGGCGGCGCAAGACATCGTGAACCCGATCACGACCACCGGGTCGCGCACGCCGACCGAGGCGTTGCGGCTCCCGTACAGCACGACCGTCGTTACACGCGAGGAGATCGAAAAGTCGGGCGCTGTCAGGCTGGACCAGGTGCTGCGCTCGGTTCCTGGGCTGCAGTTCGGCACGCAAGGCAACGCCTACCCGCGCATTGCCACGCGCGGTCTGCGTGATACCGCCGATGTCCTGGTGCTGATCGACGGTGTTCCCTTCCGCCAGCTTGGCGGATCGGCCGATCTCACCATGCTCCCGGTCGGGATCATCGAGCGCGTGGAGTTCGTGAAGGGGCCGGCATCGGGCCTCTATGGCCGCAGCGCCATCGGCGGCGTGCTGCAGATCTTCACGCGGCCGGATTCCGATACCGCTGTCTACAAGCAAAAAGCGACTGTCGGCTCGGACAATTTCCGCGAGACGGTGGCGAGCGGCTACACGCCCTTAAAGGGTGGTGCGGCTTCGATCCAGGCCGGTATCTCCGACACCGACGGGTTCCAGCGCAATACGGATCGGGAAGCCGAGTTCGTGGCCGCCTCCGTCGACCGGCAGATCACCGATTGGCTGACGGTGGGCGTCGTGGGCCAGTTCAGCCAAGTCGACGCCAAGCGTGGCTCGATCATTCCGCTCATCAACGGGCGTCCTGCGTTCGGGATCACGAGGGAGGACAATTTTGGTCTTCCCGGCGCGCGTTTCGAAGGCGAGTACACCTCGCTCTCCATTCCCCTCAAGGCAACACTGGGGAACGGCTGGGAGGTGCACAACATCTTCAACGTCAACCGCTATGACCGCTTCGCCACGGGCGGCATCACGATCACGCCGAACACGACGCCAACAAACAAGGGCTGGTCTGAATCCGACACGCGTCAGGAAATTCTTCAGAACGACCTCATCGCGCAATGGAACGGCGGCGCCTTCGGCGGCATCGCCAACCTCTCGTTCGGCGGCAATTTCGAGACCGGCAGGATGGATCAGGCTTCGCCGTCCTTCTCGAATCAGCCGACCTACCTCGGACCGAACTTCACGACGCCGGTCGCCAATGCCGGCAACTATCCCTACGGCATACGTGGTGCAACGACGCTCTCCGACACGACGCAAACGATAGGTGGCGTCTTCGCCGGCCTGGACTACACTTGGGGGCCGTGGAGTCTGTTCACCGGAATTCGCTGGGATACGTTCGAAACAACGGTCGAGCGCTCTGGCACAAGCGTGGTTGCGAACCAGACCGGGGACAAGGCGACGAAGCGTTTCGGCACGAGCTACGAGGTCATCCAGTCCCCGGCGGCGACGGTTGCGGTCTTCGCCAACTATACGGAAGGCTTCCGCCCTCAGCTTCCGGCGCTGGAGACATCGGGCGGTGTCACGCTGCCGAGACTGCTCGAGCCCGAGTTCACGCGCAGCTACGAGGCCGGCTTCAAGGTGAGCGCATTCAACAACGCGCTGTTCGCGGAGGTGACATTCTTCGACATGGAGCGTGTCGATGCACAGCGCTCCTTCCGCGTCGATGCTGATACCTTCCTCTTCACCAATGCCCGGCAGGATGTCGAAGGAGTCGAGGCTCAGCTACGCTACCGTGCCAACGATAGCCTGAGCGGCTATTTCACCTACAGCTATCAGGATGCTGTAAACACCGAGTTCAAGACTCTCACCGCCGACTACTCGGGGAACACCATTCGCATGGCAGCGCGTCATTTCGCAGGGGCCGGTTTCGATTGGCGGTTCGGGAACCTGAACTGGAACGTGAGCGTGAACTACGTGGGCGAGCGTCCGCTGCGTGACAATCTTCCCGCGGGACAGAGCCAGATCCTGCCGTCCTACATCGTCTGGAATACGTCGCTGCGATACGAATTCGATCGCTACTTCGCTCAGGCAACGGTCAACAACATCGCCGACGAGTTCTATATCGCCGATGATTTCTCGGCGCAGAACGCCGGCAATGCCGGTCCGCCACGGGAGTTTCTCTTCACCGCAGGTGTGCGCTTCTGATGCTGACGCGGCGCCATCTTCTCGCTGCCGGCGCCGCGTTTGCCGCAGAGCTTGCCATCGCCGGCCGCGTCCTCGCGCTCGAGGACGCGGCCGGCAACAAGCTCAACCTGCCGTCTCCTCCGCGGCGGATCGTTGCCATAAATCCGGCAATGGTGGAGACCGTGGTTGCCATCGGTGCCCTCGATAGGCTGGTCGGCATCGGCGGCAAGGTTTCGTATCCCGAGCAGGTGCGGGGCTTGCCGAGCGTCGGGGGAGCGCTCGGCTTTTCCGTCGAAGCCGTGCTTGCGCTCGACCCGGATCTCGTGGTCATGGCTGTCGGAACCGATGCGGCCGCCCAGCTCACCCGGCCGCTGTCTGCCATGGGGGTTCCGATTTTCCTTGCCACCTATTCCGACTTCGCGTCGATCCTGAATTACATGCGACGGCTCGGCGATGCGCTCGGGTTGCGGGATGGCGCCGATCGCCTCGTCGCCAGGATGCAAGGGACGATCGCGGAATTGGCCAGCAAGCTGAAGGACCGCCCTCGCCTCGGCGTGTACATGGAGACGGGCGCGGCGGGGACGGCGGCCTTTCAGACGGTGCGTGCGGGCCATTATGCCGATGACGGAATCCGGCTTGCGGGCGGGCGCAACGTGTTCACCCTCGCGGGGCCGCGACAGGTTACCGTGGAAGGCATCGCGGATGCCGACCCGGATGTCATCGTCGTGCTCGCCAGCGATCCGAGCCTCAAGCCAGAGGATGTTGCGGGACGTCCGGGTTGGACGGCTTTGCGCGCGGTGCGCGAGAAGAAGGTGGCCGTCTTGCCGCGTGGGTTCATGCTGATTCCCGGTCCGCGGCAGGCCGAAGCCATTTCCATTCTGGCGCGTGCCATCCATCCCGAGGCGTTCGTGCCATGAGGCCCGGCGCGCTCACGCTCTCTCTGGCCGTCGCCATCGCTTTGATCGGGATTCTCGTCGGGGCGATGCTTGGTGTGGTGAACACGGGGCCATTGCGCCTCCTGGCTGCGCTCCTCGCCTCCGATCCGACACCGGACGACGTGCTGATCGCCTGGCGCGTGCAACGGGTCACCGGCGCATTCCTCGTCGGCGCCTGCCTGGCGATAGCCGGTGTGATCTATCAGGGCTCGTTCCGCAATCCGCTCGCCGAGCCGTTTCTTCTCGGCAGCTCCGCCGGCGGGGCATTGGGGGCCGTCTTTGCGATCCTGCTGCCTCTTTCATGGCTCGCCGCCGTTGGCCTGCCCATCCTCGCCTTCGTTGGGGCCTGGGGCGCCACGCTGCTCGTCCTCGCCATCAGCCGTGCGGCGCGGATCGAAGATGCGGCCGGCATGCTGCTCGTCGGAATAGCCCTGGCTGCGCTGCTCGGCGCCTTGAGGTCGACCGCGACGCTGGTTCTCTCCGACGAATCCGTAAGCTTGCGCGCGCTGATTAGCTGGACCCTCGGGGGGCTGCAGTCTCCGACCGGCGCGACGCTGCTGGTGTTCGCGGTGCTCACGGCCGTCTGCCTGATTGCTTCTCTTGGGCTTGCGCGGCGTCTCGATATCCTGGGCTTCGGGGAATCGACAGCGGCCACCATGGGCGTCGACGTGGGGCGCTTTCTGACGCTGTCACTCACGGTCGCGGCGTTCGCGACTGGCCTCGCCGTTGCGTGGGGCGGCGTGCTCGCCTTCGTCGGGCTGATCGTTCCCCATACCGTCCGATGGTGGATCGGAGAGCGGCATGCGCCGCTGTTGCTCCACTCGGCGTTCGTCGGCGGCGGGTTTCTGGCCATCCTCGACGGTCTCTCGCGCAGCCTTCTCGCGCCCTCGGAGATTCCGCTGGGCCTTTTGACGTCGCTGATCGGCGCACCGTTCTTTCTCCTGCTTCTGGTCCGGCGCTACAGATGATCCGCGTTGAACAGCTCTGCGTGATGCGCAACCGGAAGCGGTTGCTCGACGACGTTTCGTTCTCGTTGCGCCGCGGGGAGATCGTGGCGCTTCTGGGACCCAACGGTGCCGGGAAATCGACTCTCGTGACTGCGCTGTCCGGCCTGTGCCGGTCAACGCATGGCAGCGTAGAGGTGATGGGTCGGCCAATTGCGGCCTATGGTGCACGCGAGCGGGCGCATCTCCTCGCATATGTGGCCCAGCAGCAGGACTTCATCTGGGACCTCGAGGTTCGTGATATCGTTCGCTTGGGTGCGCGGTCGCTGTCCGACGCCGATGCCACCCTCGCCAAGCTCGGCCTCGTCGAGCTGGCCGAGCGGCGCATAAAAAGCCTCTCCGGCGGCGAGCGTGCGAGGGTCATGCTGGCGCGTGCGCTGGCGGCCAATACGCCGTTCCTGCTGGCCGACGAGCCGGCGGCGAACCTCGACATCAAACACCAGCGTCGGGCCATGCGGCTTCTGTGCGACGCGGCGCGTGAGCGCGATACGGGTGTGCTGGTCGTTCTTCATGATCTCAATCTGGCGTTCGCGTTCGCGGAGAGGGTTCTGCTGATGCACCAGGCGAGGCTTGTGCTCGACGGCGCGGCGGCAGCGGTCGCGGCCTCTCCGGATCTGGATCGCGTCTTCGGAGAACGCTTCACGCGCGCGACGATCGACGATCGCACCGTCGTCTTTCCGACGGGAGACGCGGAATGACGCGCTTCTCGGTGCTGGATCAGTCGGCGACGTCGGCCGGCAAGAGCCATCAGGAGACGCTCCAGGGCACGATTGCGCTTGCCAAGCATTGCGAATGCCTCGGCTATCATCGCTTCTGGGTCGCGGAGCATCATAACAGTCCGGCCAACGTCGGCAGCGCGCCGGAAATCCTCTGCGCCGCCATCGCGTCGGTGACCGGGCGCATTCGCGTGGGTAGCGCAGGAATCCTGCTGTCGCACTATGCGCCGCTGAAAGTGGCGGAGGTGTTTCGCGTTCTGAGCGCGATTGCGCCCGGCCGCATCGACCTCGGCATCGGCCGTTCGCCGGGAGGCAGCCCCGCCGCCGTGGCGGCGCTGAACCGCGGTGCTCCGGACGTGGAGCATGAGGACAACGTCGCCGAGCTGCTGGCGTGGCTCGAGCACGACGGTGCCAGGCCCCGCCAGGATGGCGTCCTTGCCTATCCGCGCGATGTGGACGGACCCGAGCCGTGGATGCTCGGCAGCTCTCTCAGGGGAGCCAGGCTCGCCGCTCGGCACGGCTTGCCCTTCTGTTTCAACTTTTCGCACGGCACCAACTACGCTCTCGCCGGCGATGCGCTCAAGACTTACCGCTCGGAGTTCCGCCCCAGCCATCGGCTCGCGGTGCCACTGGCATCCCTTTCGATCTGGACGCTCGCGGCCGAGACCGCCGAGGAGGTAGAGCGGCTGTTCGCACCCAGGGCCTACTGGCGCGTAATGCTGGATCGGGGCGTGCGTGGCCCGATGATATCGCCGGAGCAGGCGCAGAGGGAGCACTACACGGCCGCGGAGCAGGCCCGGATCGACGAGATGCGTCGCTATTCCGTCGTCGGGGCCGTATCACACGTGGCAGATCGCCTTCGCGCTATTGCCGCAGACCATGCGGTGGACGAGATTGTGCTTGCGACCTGGACCTTCGACGCTTGCGATCAACGGAAATCCTACGAGGGCCTGGCTCATGCCCTCGGGTTGCAGCAATCCGGCTCAGACGGCGGTGAAGGCTGACAGGTGCCGGCTATTTCGGAGCCAGCACCATCACCATCTGGCGGCCCTCGAAACGGGGCTCGGATTCCACCTTGGCGATCGGCTCGACGTCGTTCTTAACGCGCACCAGCACGTTCATGCCGAGCTGCTGGTGTGCCATCTCGCGGCCGCGGAAGCGCAGCGTGACCTTGACCTTGTCGCCTTCCTCGAAGAAACGCCTGATGGCCCGCATCTTGACGTCGTAGTCGTGATCATCGATGCCGGGACGCATCTTGATCTCCTTGATCTCGACGGTCTTCTGATGCTTGCGCGCCTCGGCGGCTTTCTTCTGCTCTTGGTATTTGTATTTGCCGAAGTCGAGAATCTTGCAGACGGGGGGCTCGGCGTCGGGGGATACCTCGACCAAGTCAAGTCCCGCCTCCTCGGCGCGGGCGAGGGCATCGAATTTGCTAACGACCCCAACATTCTGGCCGGTCTCATCAATGAGCCGCACTTCACGTGCCCGGATCGCGTCGTTGATCTTCGGGCCGGACGGCTCGCGCTCGGCGGCGCCACGCATAGGCTTGCGGATGTTCAATCTCCATCAATTGTTTCAAGCAATCGGCCATAGCTACGGCAGCTCATGGCGAAACACAATGCTCCTCTCCTCACCCCTTTGGGGGGAGGCGTTCAACCGTGGACTGCCGACTGTTTGGCCGGAGCATTGAGAAGAACCTCGCGCAAGTCAAGCCGCTCAAGGCTGATGCAACGCAGAGGGGTGGGGACGACGGGCGAGGTTGGCAGGCCCTATAGATAGGAAGCGACAAGCCGCGTGCCAAGCAGGCGGTCATAGACCTCCAGGGTCTCGCGCCGCATGGAATCGAGGCTGAACTGCCCGAGGACGCGGGCGCGGGCGCGGGCGCCCAGAGCGGCGCGCGCCTCCGGGCCGAGGCTCAGGGCCTCTGCCATGGCGGCGGCCAGTCTTGCCGCATCGCCGGGCGGCACGAGCCAGCCGGTGGCCTCCGCCGAGGCGACGTGGGGTGCGGCGGCAACTGTTTCCGGCGGCGCACCGATGTCGGTCGCGATGACGGGACACCCCATGGCCTGGGCCTCGGTGGCGACACGGCCGAAGGCCTCGGGCTCGACGGAGGCGACGACGGCGAGGTGGGCTATGGCGAGGGCGGCCGGAATGTCGTCGACGTGGCCGGGTAGGATCACCTTGCCTTCGAGCCCTGCAGCGGCGATCTCGCTCTCGAGCTGCCGGCGGTAGGCGGTGCGGCCCTGGTCGTCGCCGGCCAGCACAACGACGGTGTTGCCGAGGCAGCCGTCCCTTTCGAGCAGCCGCGCGGCTTCGACGAGTGTGCCCTGGCCCTTCCAGGCGGTGAGGCGTGCGGGCTGCAGGACGATGCGCGTATCGGGCGCCAATCCCCAGCGGCGCAGGAGCGCTGCCTTGCGTTCCTCGGATATGCCGGCGGGATCGAACGTGCTGCCGTCGACGCCGCGGTGGATGACTCGGACGCGCTCGGGCGGCGTGCCGTAGCGCGCTTCGATGAGCTGCTTCGTGTAGCGGGAGTTGGCGATCACGACGTCGCCCTTGGCCATGACGGCATTGTAGGCGCGCTTCAGGCGCGTTCTTTCATTGTAGGCGCCGTGGTAGGTGGTGACGAACGGAACGGCGGCGCGGCGGGCGGCGATCAGCGCGCTCCAGGCCGGGGCGCGGCTGCGCGCATGCACGAGGTCCACGCGCTCGCTTTCGATCATGCGGCAGATCACGCTGGCGTTCCACAGCAGGCGGACAGGGTTCTTGGTGGCGGCGGCGAAGGGGACGAACTCACCGCCCGAGGCCGTGATGCGGGGTGCAAGGCGGCCGCCCTCGGAGAGCACCAGTGCGCGCCCTCCCGCGCGCACGATGGCGTCCGCGATCTCCACCGCCGACAGCTCGGCGCCGCCGGTGTCGAGCTCCGGGATGATCTGCAGTATGGTCGGGCGCTTTTCGGCCAAATCAGGCTCCGGATGACAGGAAAGGCTTCATAGGATGGGTGCGCAAGAACCGCAATTGATCCCTGTCGGCAGCGGTTCCGCGGCGCGCAGAATCGCCGTTTTGCATCAGCCGCCGGCGCGCGAAGGCGATCCCGGGCTCCTGTGGCTGATCGGGCTCAAGTCCGACATGGTATCGACCAAGGCCGAGGCGCTGGCCCAATGGACCGCGGAGCGCGGGATCGGCTTCACGCGGCTCGATTATTCCGGACACGGACGGTCAGGGGGCCGGTTCGAGGACGCAACCCTCAGCGACTGGCTCGAGGAGAGCGAGGCCGTGTTCCGGCAGGTGACGAAGGGGCCGCAGATCCTCGTCGGGTCGAGCACGGGCGCACACGTAGCCTTGCTGCTGCTCAAGCGGCTCGTGGAGACGGCGCCGGACGAGGCGCAACGCGTGCGCGGCCTTGTGCTCATCGCGCCTGCGTGGGACTTGACGGAGCTGATGTGGAGCCAGTTTCCGGAGGAGGCGCGGCGCGACATCGTCGAGACGGGCCGCTGGGTGCGGCCATCGGACTACGATCCGGCGGGCTATGTCATCACGCGGCGTTTCATCGAGGACGGACAGCGGCATCTGTTGAAAGGCGCCGGCTTCGATCCGGGGCGCCCGGTGCTGGTGCTGCAGGGCGTCATGGACCGCGACGTGCCGGTCGAGTATGCGCGGGCTTTGCGCGAGGTGCTGGCCGGTGACTGGGTGCGGATCACCGAGGTCGCGGACGGAGAGCACCGCATGTCGCGGCCAGAGGATCTGGAGAAGCTCTACGCGCTAATCGCGGAGCTGCTTTGAAACTTCGGTTTTGCCGTGTGGCGCCCCTCAACGCTGATCGTTGGAGCGCGGGAGGTTGGCGAGAATGAAGAGGTTCAGCCCTTCCAGCTTCCGCAGTGCGAGCCAGTTGATCAGTGCCATGGTGGCGAAGGCGGTCGCCGTGGCGACGGCGGCGCCGGTGACGCCCCAGAGCGGAATCAGGACTAGGTTCAACGTGACGGCGACGGCGGCGGCGATGCCGAGCGAGAGCGCGCTCGCGCGCTGGTGGCCGAGCATGTTGAGGATGGTCTCGGACGGTCCCATGGCCGCCTTGGTCAGGATGCCGGCGGCGAGAATGAACATCAGCGGATAGGCGTCGGTGAACGTGTCGCCGAACTGCGTGAGCACCGGATAGCCGACGGCGAGGATGCCGATCATGATGGCGGCCGCGGGCAGGAACGTCCAGCGCACGGCGTCGCCGACGAGGCTCTCGATCTCGGCGCGGTTGCCGAGGGTGTGGGCGGCGGCGATGCGGCCTGCGTAGGCGGTGCCCACCGCGTAGAGGATGAAGAGCACGAGACCCGTCGTCTTCGCGGCCGCGTAGTAGTGGCCGATCTCGTCGGAGGGACGGAAGAAGTTCAAGAGCAGAACGTCGGCGTTCTGGATCACGATCTCGCAGATGCCGCCCGCGAGCAGCGGCAGCGAGATGCGGAACCAGTCGGCGAAGTGATAGGCCGGCGCCACGTGCGGCACCGACGCGGCGACGCGGCGCTGCATCAGGATCGTCTGCAGCGCCATGGCGACTACGACCGCCACGAGGGCGAGCGTCATGCCGGTCACGGCGCTTGCGGAGAGGCTTGCGAGAAACACGCTGGCGACCAGCAGCAGCAGCATGAGCGGACGCACGACATAGGGCGGGATGATCGCCTCCATGGTCCAGCCCTGTCCGCGGCCGAAGCCGTCCTGCACGTCGGTCAGCGCGTAGAACGGCAGGCACAGGAAGCCGAGCACGAGCGGCAGCGCGAGGGCGGCCTTGCTCTCGATGTGGAAGGCCCAGATGGTCGTGAGCCCGACGGTCGCAATCACCGCAGACGAGACGAGCGCCACGCGGCGTCCGCCGTTGAGCAGGCCGCGGAAGGAGGCGTAGTCGCCGTTGGCGTGGTACTGCGGCGCGAGGCGCATCATGGCCACGTTGAAGCCCAGGTGCGCGAGGCCGCCGAGGACGAGCACACAGGTCCACGCCGTGACGTAGAGGCCGTACTCGGAGGCGCCCATCCAGCGTGCGAGCACCACCTGCGTCAAGAACAGGAGCGCGGCGCTCAAGGCGCGCACGGCGAACACGCCTAGGGCATTCCAGCTCGCGGCGTGGGTCGTACGGCTCATCCACAGCGCGTCGAGGGCACTGCGGATGAAGCCCGGGGATGCGCTCGGGGCCTCACTGATCATGGCTGCGCCTTCCTGTGGTCGAGACGGGCGGATCGGCGTCGACGAGGCCCCAGACGAGCGCCATCAGGATGAAGAAATGGCGCCAGTGGTCGGTGTCGATGACGAAGCCTTCGAACACGACGCCGGCAAACGCGGCGGTGGCGACGATGAGCGGTCCCTGCAGCGCCGTGCGCTGGCGGATGGCGTAGAAGCCCGCCGCCAGCGTGGCGAAGACCGAGATGGCGTAGAGCGTGCCCCCGATCCAGCCCGCGTTCAGGAACTGGCTCAGGTAGACGTTGTGCGCCTCCTCGGCATGGTGGGTATCGCGGAAGGTGTGGGTCCCGATGCCGAAGGGGTGGTCCAGGATCAGGCGGACGGCCTTCGCCTGTCCGCCGAAGCGGCCCTCGGGGCCTTCGTCGTAGGACTGGTCCAAGCTCGCGCGCTCGGCGAACAGGTCCTCGACCGCTTCCATCTGGAGCGCGGCGCCGATGGTGGCCGCGAGCGCGATGGTGCCGAGCGTGGCCATGGCGATCAGGCGGCGGAAATCGGCCGCGCGGCGCGTCGTGACGAGCAGCAGCCACACGGCGAGGGCCAGCGAGAGCACGGCCGAGGCCCAGGCGCCGCGCGAGAAGCTGAGCAGCAGCGCGAGGACCAGGGGAAGAGCCGCGAGCGCGGCAAGTGCCGTTTGGCGCAGCGGCTGACGCAGGGCCACCCAGGCCAGGAAGACGAGGGCGGGCGCCACCGCGGCGCCCAGCACGTTAGGATCCTTGAAGGTGCCGCGCGCGCGGCCGAAGTTCGTGAAGAGCTCGGAGACTGACGGGACGAGCCCAAAGTAGCCCACGAGGGCGGCGGCGGATGCGATTAGGCATCCGACGACGTAGCAGACCATGACGAGGCGGAAGCGCGGCACCGGGTCGGCCGCGATATAGCCCGCGAGCACGAAGGCGCCGAGCGCGAGGAAGAGCGTCACCACCTGATGGATGACGGCGGTGTTGAACGTGGTCGAGACGGAGCAGGCGGCGAGGCTCAGCGCAACGAGACCGAGCCAGAGCACGAGGTTCAGGATCGCCGCGTGTCCGAAACGCGTGACGCCGAGCATGGGCAGCCCGACGATGACGGCGGCCATCAGCACGTCGGCCACGGCCGGCTCGGAGAAGACGATGGTGCTGGTCGCCATGGCGCCTGCGACGGCGATCGCGGCCAGCGTGCCGGCGGGGACGATCCCCGGCGCAGTGCTGTCGTGATCTGCGCCAAGGGGTGCGACGGAGGCGAGCTTGCCGATCATCGCGCTAGCGCCTCGGTCATCGACGTGATCGTGCTGGACGGATTCGTTTCAGTCCGAGTGTTGCGTCTGTGGAGACTTGCGTGGGTGCCGGCCTTCGCCGGCATGACGGAGAGTTTGTGGCAGTCGGCAGGAACAAAATTGACGTCATCCCGGCGAAGGCCGGGATCCACGCAAACCTGCCAGGAGCGCGCCCGGAGTGGGGTGCTTGCAGCTCTCGGCTTGGAGAGCAGGCCGGCGGGCGTTTGCGGGAGCTTGCTTGTCATGTCGAGCCCGCGTCCTAGTACGCGTTCTTGCCGCTGAGCAGCACGAACGGCGTCACGGCGATGATGTAGAGGTCGAACAGCAAAGACCAGTTGTCGATGTAGTAGAGGTCGGCCTCGACGCGGCGCTGGATCTTCTCGTGGGTGTCGGTTTCGCCGCGCCAGCCGTTGATCTGTGCCCAGCCGGTGACGCCGGGCTTCATGCGGTGACGGGCGAAGTATTCGCCGACGACGGTCTGGTAGAGGTCGGAGCTTGCCTTGGCCTCGGTGGCGTGGGGGCGCGGGCCGACGAGGGACATCTGGCCCCTGATCACGTTCAGGAGCTGCGGTAACTCGTCGAGGCTCGTCTTGCGGATGAAGCGGCCGACCGGCGTCACGCGCGGGTCGTCCTTGGTCACGAGCTTGGATGCGTCCGCGTCCGACATGTCCGTGTACATGGAGCGGAACTTCAGCACTTCGATCAGCTCGTTGTCGAAGCCGTAGCGGCGTTGCCGGAAGAAGATCGGTCCCTTGCTCTCGAGGCGGACGGCGAGCGCGACCAGCGCCATGATCGGCGTGGCGAGGAGGAGCAGCAGCGTGCCGAGCACCCGGTCCTCGACGTTCTTGATGACGCGGTCCCAGTCGGTCAGCGGGCGGTCCATGAGCGCGAGCATGGGCACGCGGCCGATGTAGGTGTAGGCGCTGGAGCTCAGGCGCAGTTTCGAGTTCAGCGCTGAGATGCGGATGTCGACGGGGAGCGTGAACAGCACCTTCAGGATCTGCATCAGGCGCTGCTCGGCGGCCATCGGCACGGTGACGATGACGAGATCGACGCCTGCCGTGCGGCTGTAGGCGGGGAGCTGATCGATGCTGCCCAGCTTGGGGAAGCCGGCGACGCTCGCGGCCGAGCGCTCGTCGGCGCGGTCGTCGAAGACGCCGAGGATGGCGAGCTCGTTGTGGCTGCCGCCTTCGAGCGTCCTGATCAGATGCTCGGCGTCGGGGCCGCCGCCGACGATGACCGTGCGGCGCACGAGGCGGCCGGCCTCGGTGAGGCCGGCGAGCAGGCGCGCCAGGGCGAAGCGCTGAGCCGTCATCAGGGCGACCGCCATGCTGAGCCAGGCGAGGCCGGTCAGGGGCGCGAAGGTCGGAAGCCCGGTCAGGTAGCTCGCGCCGGCGGCGACGCAGAAGACGGCAAGCATGCTCTTTACGATCTTGCCCATCTGCTGCGTGGGGTGGCGCAGGGCGTGCACCGAGTAGGACCAGTTGCGGCGCAATTCGAGCGTGGTGGCGAGCGCGAGCACGGCGGTCCAGGCGGCCATGGCCGAGACGGACAGTGCGCCCTCGCCCACGAGCAGGAATGCGGCGGCGCCCGTGGCGACGACGATGGCGGCATCGACGGCGGAGGTGGCGAACAGCAGCTTGGGGCGCGACACGTTGCGGCGCTTGTCGCTGAAGGCGCCGTCTAAGGCACGGACCACGGCCTCGCGCACGCGGGTGGGTGCCCAACGGCGACCGCCGATCGAGATGCTGTCCGTGTGCTCATGAGAAAGGAGGGCCATGGCCGCGCTGCTGCCTACGCAAGACTTTTTCCGCACCATGGCCTGCGGTTCGTCTCAAACCCGTAAAATTATCCGGGTCGGGGGCGCGTCGCGTGCCGTGTGCGGCGCAGCGCGTCTCATGATGGTTAGGGAGGGGTTAGCGTGTGTTCCAAGGTGGGGCTGTGCGTAAGGGAGTGCAGTGCCCCCTCACCCGGAAGCTATCTTGTGAGCGCTTCCGACCTCTCCCCACCGGGGAGAGGTAAAGGGA
>NZ_JADZBI010000025.1 GCF_020852195.1 Hyphomicrobium sp.
GCATTGTGTTCAATCGTTCGTTCGGCCTCGCATCGGCCGCTGTTTGCATTGCCGCAGTCTGTGTCGAACCCGTGTCTGCACAGACATCCGATGAAAGCACGCCTCTCCCGCCTGTGACGGTCGAAGCAAGCCAGCCGAAGAAGCAGCAGAAGAAGGCGGCGACCAAGAAGGCACCTCTGACGGCCGCTCAGCAGTCTCCTGCTCCGCAAGCGCCGTCGCCGGCCTCATCGCAAACGGGATACCAGGGGGCCACCGGCCCTGCGAACGGCTACGTCGCGCGGGAAAGCGCCACGGCTACCAAAACGGGAACGCCGCTCATCGAGACGCCGCAGTCCGTTTCGGTCGTACCCAGGAAACAGATCGAGCAGCAGGGCGCCGAGAGCGTCTCGGACGCGCTGCACTACACGGCAGGCGTCATCGTCGATCAGCGTCCGGCCTCTCGCTATGACATCGTCAACATCCGCGGTCTCGGTAGTCTGCAAAGCTTCGTCCACTTCCAGGACGGTCTCAAGCTGCAGCGCGGCCTCAACTTCGACGTGCCCGTCGTCGATCCGTACTTCCTGGAGCGCATCGAAGTCTTCAAGGGACCATCCTCGGTGCTCTATGGCCAGGTCGGCGTCGGCGGTCTCGTCAATTTCGTGAGCAAGAAGCCGACGGACGAGCCGTTCGGAGAGGTCGGCGTGACGTTCGGCACGCACGAGCGCAAGCAGCTCGCATTCGATTTCGGCGGGCCAGTCGATCGGGCCGGAAAGGTATCCTATCGCATCACGGGCCTTGGACGCGAAACAGAGACCGATATCTACGGAGTGGAGGAGGAACGGTGGGCAATTGCCCCGTCGCTCACATGGCGGCCGAGCACGGCGACGACCCTCACTATCCTCGGCAGCTACCTCAACGATCCCAAGAGCTCCTATTCGGTTGCCGTGCCGGCGCTTGGATCCGCGCTGCCGTCGCCGGTCGGGCAAATCCCGCACTTCTTCAATCCGGGAGAGCCCTCCTACGATTCCTACACGCGCGAGCAGGCATCCATCGGCTATCTGTTCGAGCATCAGTTCGACTCGGTCTGGACCGTGCGCCAGAACTTCCGCTACATGTCGCTGGATACCGAGTTCGCAGGCGTGCAGACGTCAGGTCCGGCAGGGCCTGCCGTGGCTACGCCGACCATCACGCGCAACAGATCGCTCACGAAGAACACGGGTGACTATGTTGCTATCGATAATCAGGCGGAAGCCAAGTTCACGACAGGTGCTCTCCGGCACACCGTGCTGGCCGGCATCGATCACCAGCGCTCGTGGTCTGACGCGTGGGCGGCTGCCGGCGGCGGCGGAGCGGTCGTGACTCCGATCTCGTACGTCAATCCCGTGTATGGGCTCGTCATCCCGAGGCCGCCATTCGCCACGCACAATTCCGGCGAGACCGAACAGACGGGCATCTATGCGCAGGAGCAGCTCAAGTTCGGCAATTGGGTCGCGCTTCTCGGTGCGCGTTATGATTGGGCGAGCTACGACTACGATTCGGCGAATGCTGTCACCGGGGCCGTGACGACTCGTATCTCCCAGAAGGACGAGGACTTTACGTGGCGCGGAGGGCTGCTCTATAACTTCGACAACGGGTTTGCGCCGTATTTCAGCTATTCGACGTCTTTCGAGCCCGTGACGGGTACGGCACTTACGGCGGTCGACTACCAGGGTAATCCGTTCAAGCCGACGACGGGCGAGCAGTACGAGCTCGGCTTCAAGTATGAGCCGCGCGGCTTCAACGCATTCATCACCGCCTCGGTGTTCGATATCACGCTTCAGAACGTGCTGACGCCCGATCCGGACCATGTTTCCACGGTGGGAAACGTTTATCCGTGTAATCCGGCGCCGCTCCCGAATGTCAGTACGATCTGCCAGACGCAGACGGGCGAGGTCCGTACGCGTGGCTTCGAGATCGAGGGGCGCGCCAGCCTGAACGAGAACCTGGATGTCGTTGCTGCCTACACCTATCTCGATACCGAGATCACAAAGTCCAACCCGTTCACCGTCGGCGGTGTCACGGTGTCTGATCAAGGCAAGCGTCCGACGGCGATCCCCGAGCACATGGCCTCGTTCTGGGCCTTCTACACCTTCCACGAGGGTCCGCTCGACGGCTTCGGATTCGGTGGCGGCGTACGTTACATCGGCGAGACTTACGGAAATCGCTTGAACACCTGGACCGTCGATTCGACGCTTCTGGTCGATGCGGCGGTGAGCTATGATTTTGGTGCGATTTCGCCCGCCTTCGACGGCTACTCGCTGCAGGTCAACGCCATCAACGTGTTCGATGAGGAGTATCTCTCCTCGTGCGGTGCCTTCGGCGGCGGTCTGGCGGCGACCACAGGCACGAACTCCGGCTGTTACTACGGCACCGGTCGCAACGTAATGGCCACGCTCAAGTATCAATGGTAGCAGCCACGATAGCACGACCCGTCACACTGCCACGAACAGAACAGCGCCCGATGCGATCCCGCTCGGGCGCTGAGTTCCGTGTCTTCATCTCCATGCCGCTGCATCCCGCGCCGGAGACCGGCTATCCGGTCATCTACGTGCTCGATGCCAACGCCGTCTTCGGCACCATGACGGAAGCCGTGCGCCTGCAGTCGGCGCGACCGCAGGCGACCGGCGTGGGACCTGCCGTTGTCGTCGGCGTCGGCTATCCGACCGATCTGCCGCTCGATCTCGAGCGGCGGACCTTCGACTATACGCCTGAGGTCGACCGCGCCGCGCTGTCGGTGCGTCCGGACGGCTCGGAATGGCCGCCGACGGGCGGGGCTGGCGTCTTCCTGAGCTTCATCGAGGACGAGCTGAAGCCGATGATCGCTGCGGAATACCCCATCGATGTACGACGTCAGGTTCTGTTCGGCCATTCGTTCGGCGGCCTGTTCGCGCTCTATGCCTTGTTCCGTAGGCCGCGTGCTTTTCAGACCTATATCGCCGGAAGCCCGTCGATCTGGTTTGGCGCGCGCGCCATCCTTGAGGCTGAGCGCGGATTTGAAGATATCCTCGGTGACGGCCCGCATGATATCAGTTTGATGATCGCAGTCGGGGCGCTCGAGCAGTCGCTGTCACCGCAGGAGCGACTGATGCCGGGCGGCGCGCAGCGTGCCGCGTGGATCGATGAGAACCGCATGGTCGACAACGCCCGCGAGCTGGTCGACCGGCTGCAACGGCATGCCGCGCGCGGACTGCGCGTTGCCTACGAGGAGTTTCCCGGCGAAAACCACGTCTCGGTCATTCCGACCCTGATCAGCCGTGCGCTGCGCTTCGCGCTCGCGCCGGCACAGTGACGGTACGATGCCAGCATGAATGAACTACAGATGACGCGTTGGTTCACCGTTGCCTGTTTCGCCTTTGTTGCCGTGGTGACAATGGGTGCGTCTTCAGCGCGGGCCGACGAATCGGTCGTGATCACGGATATCGTCGGTCGCAAGGTGACGATCGAGCGTCCCGTCAAACGCATACTACTCGGCGAAGGCCGGCAGCTTCTCGCCTTGTCGCTGATACATCCGGATCCTGTGTCGCTGCTGGCCGGCTGGCCGGCCGATCTCGTCCGGCAAGATGCGACGACTTACGGCCGCTATCGCGAGAGATTTCCCGGGATCGAAAAGGTTTCGCTCGTCGGGCAGGGCAGTGTCGACACCTTCTCCATCGAACAGGCGCTTGCGGTGCAGCCGGACGTCGCGGTTTTCAGCGGCGGCTACGGACCGTCCGTCAAATCGACGGACGTGGTGTCCCGCCTCGAGAACGCCGGTGTTCGCGTGCTGTTCATCGACTTCATTGCCAAGCCGCTCGACAATACCGCTCCCAGCCTTGCCATTCTCGGCCAGCTCCTCGGCCGCGAGCCGGAGGCGCAGGCCTACATCGATTTTTACAATGGCCGCAGGAAGCGCATCGCAGATCGCCTCGCTGAGGCGAAGCCGAAGGCTCCGAACGTGTTCATGCATGCGCATGCGGGCCTCGGCGCGTGCTGCAACTCGCCTGCCCGCGCCACCATCGGTGCGTTCATCGACGCGGCCGGCGGCCACAACATCGCGGCCGATGTTCTCAAGACGCCGTTCGGCCAGCTCAATCTCGAGTACATCCTGTCGAAGGATCCCGATATCTACGTGGGGACCGGGGGTGTGCACCTCGCCGGCAAGGGTGGCCTCGTCATGGGACCGGGCATCGACGAGCAGGTTTCGCGCACGGCGCTGGCTGAGGTTGTCGCGCGCCCGGGTCTTGCCGACCTGGCTGCCGTGCGCAACGGGCGCGTGTACGGGCTCTGGCACATCTTCAACAACAATCCGGCGAACTTTCTTGCCGTCGAGGTGCTGGCGAAGTGGTTTCACCCGGAGCTGTTCGCCGACATCGACCCCGACGCGAGCTTGCGCGAGCTGAACGAGAGATTCCTGCCCGTGCCCATGCAAGGTACGTATTGGATCCGGCTCAATAGTCCTGGCGAGGCCCCGCATGCCGGAAGCCCGTAAGGGCGTGAACGCCGCTGGCGTGCTCGACGCCTATGCGTCGCTCCTGCGCGTGCGCATCGCCATCGTGCTGGGCGTGGGCGTGCTGGCGGTCGCCGCGTTTGTTGCCGATCTCGCAACCGGCCCCTCTTCGCTCGGTGCGGTTGACGCGTTGCGCGGACTTTTCGTGCCGCATAAGCTTGATCGCGCGTCGTCGGTTATCGTCTGGGAGGTGCGCCTGCCGCAGGCCTTGATGGCGCTCTTGGTCGGTGCTGCCTTGTCGCTTGCCGGCGCGGAGATGCAGACCATCCTCAACAATCCCATGGCGAGCCCGTTTACGCTCGGCATGTCGTCAGCCGCGACCTTCGGCGCTGCCCTCGCCATTGTGCTCGGGATCGGGGTCCCCGGTGTGCCAGAGACCTGGATCATCTCAGTCAACGCCTTCCTCTTCGCTTTCGGCTCGGTGCTTCTGCTCAACGTTCTCTCGCGGCTTCACGCGTCCGGCGGCGAGACCATCGTGCTGTTCGGCATCGCCTTGTTCTTCACCTTCAACGCGCTCGTCGCGCTGACCCAGTTCATAGCAAGTGAGCAAGCCCTGCAGCAGCTCGTGTTCTGGACCATGGGCAGCCTGACGCGCGCGACGCTCGACAAGGTCTTCATCCTCGCCGTCGTGCTGGCTGTGGTCGTTCCGTTCTCGATGCTTTCGGCTTGGCAACTGACGGCCTTGCGTCTCGGCCAGGATCGCGCGCGTAGCCTGGGCATCAACGTTGCGCGACTGCGCCTTGCCGGGCTCTTGCGTGCCAGCCTGCTGACCGGAACCGCGGTCGCCTTCGTCGGGACCATCGCTTTCATCGGCCTCGTCGGTCCTCACCTGGCGCGGCTGTTGATCGGCGAGGATCACCGCTTTTTCCTGCCCGCAAGCATGCTGTGCGGAGCTCTGGTCATGTCCGCTGCATCGTGCGCCAGCAAGGCCGTCGTTCCCGGTATCGTACTGCCGATCGGTCTCGTCACGTCGCTCATCGGCGTGCCGTTCTTCCTCGCCCTCATTCTCGGCCGCAGGGAGCGGATATGACCGTGACCAGCGAAGCATTGCGCATTGAGCGGCTTTCCGCGGGCTATCCGCGCCGCCGGGTCATCGAACAGTTGACCCTCGATCCCTTCCCGGCGAACCGCATCACGGCGCTCGTCGGTCCGAACGCCGCCGGGAAGTCGACACTGATGCTGGCCCTCGCCGGGCTGATCCGGGCAACCGGCTCGGTGCGCCTCGGCGGGCGGGACATCCTCGATATGGCCGTGGCCGAGCGCGCCAATGCTGTCACTTTCATGCCGCAGGCGTTGCCCCAGGGTGTCGCGCTGAGTGCGCTGGAATCGGTCATGGCGTCGCTCAAGGCCTCGCCGGTGGCGGGACTGGAGGCGCGTGGGCCACGGGTCCGTGAACGCGCTTTCGCTGCGCTGGAGAGGCTGTCGATCGGTGACATCGCTATGGAGCAACTCAACCGTCTCTCCGGCGGCCAGCGGCAGCTCGTGAGCCTCGCGCAGGCGGTTATCCGCGAACCGCGCGTGCTGCTGCTCGACGAGCCGACCAGCGCGCTCGACCTGCGCCACCAGACGCAGGTGATGGGCCTCGTGCGTGAGCTGGCGAGCGAGGGGAAGGTGGTCGTGATCGTTTTGCACGATCTCAACCTGGCTGCGCGTTGGGCGGACCATATCGTCGTCCTGCGCGACGGTACGGCAGCGGCCCAGGGTGATCCGGAGAGGGCCATCACGCCCGGTATGCTTGCCTATGTCTACGGCGTGGAGGCTCGGGTCGAGCGTTCCTCGCTGGGGCATCTGCAGGTTTCTGTCGAGCGCGTCCTGCCGCAGGGAGCTGGGGTGCATGTTGCGGCTGCGTCGCCGGACGCTTCAATCCACTGAGAGAGCTGGATGCTGAGGGCGACAAGCAGCTTCGAGACGGAACGGGCCTCCCGCTATCTGCAGGCGATGTGCAGGCACTTCGCGCACAAGGTGCCGGTCAACTACGACGCGTCGGTGGGTACCGCCGACATGCCCTTCGGCCTGCTCAACATGGAGGCTGCCGGAAATACCCTGCGCTTCGAGATCGAGGCTGCCGACGATCAGTCGCTCGCCAGGCTGAAATATGTCGTCGAGGCACACATTGTTCGTTTCGCCTTTCGCGAGAAGCTCAAAAAGCTCGACTGGTACTAGGGTGGCCTGATCGCTGAAGGTCGCGCGTTGCGTTTGGTCTGCAGCCGGCGTCGTTGCTCGAATGAAAAAGGCCCTGCGGAAATCCACAGGGCCTCTCCGCTCCCGCTCTTTTGAGCCTCAAACCTCCGTGATGTCCCTGTCCTTGGTCTCGCGCAGGAACAGCAGGCCTATGATGAACGTGCCGAGGGCGACGATGATCGGATACCAGAGGCCAGCGTAGATGTTGCCGGCCCAGGCCACGATCGCGGTCGCCAGCAGTGGAAGCATGCCGCCGAACCATCCGTTGCCGATGTGATAGGGAAGCGACATCGACGTGTAGCGGATCTTGGTCGGGAACAGCTCGACGAGGAACGCGGCAATCGGGCCGTAAACCATCGCGACGTAGATAAGGAAGATACAGAGAACGCCGAGCACGACCAGCCAATCGAGCTTGTCCGGATCGGACGGCACCGCCGTGTAGACGGTCTTGCCGTCCTTCTCCTCCTTCTTGAGGTTGGGATAGCCTGCGGCTATCAGGGCCTCAGTGTAGGCGTCTGGCGTGAACGGCGTCACCTCGGTTCCGTTGATGCTCAGGACCACCGGCCCGCCAGGCGCCGAGTCCTTGGTCTCGAACGAAAGCCCCTGCTTGATGATGTGGTCCTTCGCCTTGTCGCATTCCGTGAACTTCGACCACGGTCCGACGAAGATGTGGAAGTTGCACTGCGCGGGATCGACACTGAGCGTGACGGTGGTCCTTTCCTGGAACGCCGCAAGGTCGGGATTGGCCGCCTTCGCCAGGAGCTCAAACAGGGGGAAGTAGGTCAGGGCCGCGATCAGGCAGCC
>NZ_JADZBI010000026.1 GCF_020852195.1 Hyphomicrobium sp.
CCGACCTGGTTCCGTGAGCTCAACGGATTCCGCGATCATCAGCCCGAGACCGAGGAGTACGGCATCGCGAGCTTCGTCTACCGGGCACGGCGACCGTTCGAGCCGGCGAAGCTGCATGCGTTGTTCGGCCAATCCTGGCCTGGCGTTGTGCGCGCCAAGGGGTTCTTCTGGCTCGCCACGCGCCCGGCCTGGGTCGGGGAGCTGTCGCAGGCCGGTGCGCTCGTGCGCCACGAGGCGGCAGGCTACTGGTGGGCCGCGGTGCCCAAGAGCAAATGGCCGGACGACGAGGCGACGCAGATCCGTATCCGCGAGGGCTGGGACAAACGGTGGGGAGACCGGCGGCAGGAGTTGGTCTTCATCGGCACGCGGGAGATGGACAAGGACGCGATCGTGGCGGCGCTCGATGCCTGCCTGCTCGACGTGCCGAATACAGGCCCCGTGGATGCCAAAGCTTGGCTCGCGCTCGAGGATCCGTTTCCCGTATGGGGAAAAGAGGCCGCCTAAGTGCGCATCACGACTTCGGGCGGTGCTCCTCGAAGCGCGGCATGATCTCTACGAAGTTGCAGGGCCGGTGGCGGTTGTCGAGCTGCCACCTCAGGATGCCGTTCCAGGCGTCCTTGCAGGCGCCGGTCGAGCCCGGCAGGCAGAAGATCAGCGTGCCATGCGCGATGCCGCCGCAGGCGCGCGACTGGATGGTCGAGGTGCACACCGACTGAAACGAAATCTGGTGGAAGAGAGCCGAGAAGCCGTCGATCTCCTTCTCGAAGAGCGGCTTCACGGCCTCGGGCGTCACGTCGCGGCCGGTGAAGCCGGTGCCTCCGGTGGTGAGGACGACATCGATAGCGGGATCGGCGATCCATGCCGAGACCTGGGCGCGGATGGCCTCGGCGTCATCCTTTAGGAGCGCGCGCGCGGTGATGGTATGGCCCGCTTCTGTCGCGAGCGCCGACAGTGTGTCGCCGGACTTGTCGTCCGCGGCGGTGCGCGTGTCCGACATCGTCAGGATGGCGATGCGGAGCGGGATGAAGGGGCGCGTGTCGTCGAGGCGGGTCATCGTGGTGGTCATCTGTCAGGGATCATAGGTCGTACGGGTGAGGGGCTCACGGCGCGAACATTCGAGATACGATGGCTTGGGGCTGCAGGATCATTTCGCAGGCCCGGACTCGAGGGCGGCCTGGACGGCAAGGAGGTCGCGCCAGGCCTGGCGCTTGGCGGCCGGCGTGCGCAGCAGGTAGGCCGGATGCAGCGTCGCCATTGTCCGCACCGGCCGGCCGCCGATGTCGATCTCGCGCCATTTGCCGCGGATGCGCATGATGCCTTCGGTCACATCCAGCACCTGCTTGGCCGCCGCGCCTCCCAGCAGTAGCACAATGTCGGGTTCCACGAGCTCCATCTGACGCTCGAGAAACGGACGGCAGACCTGGCTCTCCTGCGGCGTCGGCGTGCGGTTGCCGGGCGGGCGCCAGTAGACGACGTTGGTGATGTGCACGTCGTCCTCCTTAAGGCCGATGGCGGCCAGCATCTTGTCGAGGAGCTGGCCGGCGCGGCCGACGAACGGCTTGCCTTCGAGGTCCTCGTCGCGGCCCGGCGCCTCGCCGCTGATCATAAGGCGCGCGCGGGGTGAGCCGCGGTAGAAGCAGAGGTTTTTCGCCGTCGCCTTGAGGCCGCAGCCGTCGAAGGCTGCGAGCGCCGTTTCCAGCTCTTCGAGGCTGGCGGCGTTGCGTGCCACGGTGCGTGCGGCGAGCTCTGCCGCGTCCGGTGGCGTGGCCGTGAAGCCCGGCCGCGGGTCAGGACGAGGCGATGCAACCCTCCCCCCTTGTGGGAGAGGGAAGGGAGGGGGGGACTCCCGAACGTGCGACGTCGGGATTCCCCCCGCCCCTAACCCCTCCCCACCAGGGGGAGGGAATTCAGGGATGCGCTCCACGGATGACGGAGGCAAGCGGAACGCTGCGCCGGGCGCGACATCGCCGCGTGCGAGCCAATCGACGGCGTGATCGGCGACGGCGGCGTCGACGCCCATCTCCCGGTACCAGTCGAGCAGCGTTGCGGCGAGCGCGTGGATATCGGCGTCGGATTGCATGGTGCGGCACCTTACGCATTGGGCGATCCTTTTGCACGCCCCGCGCGTTATCCCGCGGCTCGGTACCGGCTTGACGCCTCCGTCAATTGGGACCACACCGACAATTAAGGCAGTGGCGGATAGGACAAGACAGAATGGCGCGGGGTGATGCTGACCTTCCCGAGCGGGAGGCCATGGAGTTCGATGTTGTGATCGTCGGAGCGGGGCCGGCCGGCCTCGCGGCGGCGATCCGCATCAAGCAACTCGCCGCCGAGAAGGGCGAGGACATCTCCGTCGTCGTGCTCGAGAAGGGCAGCGAGGTGGGCGCGCACATCCTCTCGGGCGCGGTGATCGATCCCATCGGCCTCAACCGCCTGATCCCGGACTGGCGCGAGCGCGGGGCGCCGCTCGCGACCGAGGTCAAGGAGGACCGCTTCCTTGTGCTTGGCCCGGCCGGCGACATCCGCCTGCCGAACTTCCTGATGCCCCCCTTGATGAACAATCACGGCAACTACGTCGGCAGCCTCGGCCTCCTTGTGCGCTGGCTTGGGGAGCAGGCGGCCGAGCTCGGAGTCGAGGTCTATCCGGGATTTTCCGTCAACGAGGTGCTTTACGACGAGGCCGGCGCGGTGGTCGGCGTGGCGACGGCGGACATGGGTGTCGGCCGCGACGGCCAGCCCAAGGACGGCTTCACGCGCGGCATGGAGCTTAAGGGAAAGTATACGCTGTTTGCCGAGGGCGCGCGGGGCTCGCTCACGAAGACGCTGATCCGCAAGTTCAACCTCGCGCGCGACGCCGAGCCGCAAAAATTCGGCATCGGGCTCAAGGAGCTGTGGGAGGTGGCGCCGGAGAAGCATCGCCCGGGCCTCGTGCAGCACACGTTCGGCTGGCCGCTCGACATGAAAACGGGCGGCGGATCATTCCTCTATCACTACGGCAAGAACCTCGTGTCGGTGGGCTTCGTGATCCACCTCAACTACGAGAATCCCTATCTCTCGCCCTACGACGAGTTCCAGCGCTTCAAGACGCATCCCACCATTGCGCCGGTGCTCCAGGGCGGGCGGCGCATCGCGTACGGCGCGCGCGCCCTCACCGAGGGCGGCTGGCAATCGATTCCGAAGCTCGTGTTTCCCGGCGGCGCGCTCGTCGGCTGCGCGGCCGGGTTCATGAACGTGCCGCGCATCAAGGGCAGCCACAACGCCATCCTGTCCGGCATCCACGCCGCGGAGGCGGTCGTGGCCGCGCTCGGCGAGGCACGCGCGCACGATGTGCTTGGTGCATATGAAAGCGCGGTACGCGAGGGCGATATCGCGCGCGACTTGAAGCGCGTGCGCAACGTGAAGCCGCTCTGGTCGCGTTTCGGCACGGTAATCGGCGTCGGGCTCGGCGGCATCGACATGTGGATCCGGACGCTGCTCTTCGGCTGGTCGCCGCTCGGCACGCTCCGCCACCGCAAGCCGGACTACGCGACGCTCGACAAGGCCAGGAGGGCGACGTCGATCGCGTATCCCAAGCCGGATGGCGTGCTCACTTTCGACAAACTCACGAACGTCTCCTTCTCGGCGACGAATCATGAGGAAGATCAACCGGTTCACCTTGTTCTGAAGGAGCCGTCGATCCCCATAGCTGTCAATCTGCCGGAGTATGCGGAGCCGGCGCAGCGCTATTGCCCGGCGGGTGTCTACGAGGTGGTGCGCAATGACGCGGGGGAGGCGCTGTTCCAGATCAACGCCCAGAACTGCGTTCACTGTAAGACCTGCGACATCAAGGATCCGAGCCAGAATATCACCTGGGTCTGCCCGGAAGGCGGTGGCGGACCGAATTACGCCGAGATGTGAGTGTCTGGTGGCGCGAGACGGGTGGAAATTTCAGTTAATTTAGCTTCGGATCATCGTTGAAGCGGAGTCGCCAAGCCGCGGCAAGGTTTGCTACTCTCCATCGACGTCGTGCTGGGCTTCCCGAAGAGGATCATCAGAATGAGCGCTCGCCATGGCCGGTTTGCCGTCCTCATTCCGCTTGTGGCCGCGGGGCTGATCGCATCATCAGGGCCGTCGAGGGCCGAGGCGGTGGAGGCAAGCGAGCCGTTCGAGGGCACGCATTCCCTGGTCGGCAGCTATCTCGCCGGGCGCTTCGCCAGGGCGCAGAACGATACCTCCGAGGCAGCGGAGTTCTACCGCAGCGCGCTGACCCACGATCCGCAGAACGAGCTTCTGCTCGAGCAGGCGTTTCAAATCGAGGCCGCCCGCGGCGACTGGCCACGCGCGTTCAAGTTGGCCGAGGATCTGGTCGGCGTTCAGAAGACGCACCGCATGGCGCAGCTCGCGCTGGCGCTCAGGGACTTCAAGGCCGGGTCCTGGCGCAAGTCCGAGGAGCATTTCAAGACCGCCGGGTCCGGGCCGATCGGCGAGCTGACGAGCGCCATGGGCATGGCGTGGGTCGAACTCGCCAACGACGACGTGTCCGGGTCGCTGGCGAAGCTCGACCTGCCGAAGCAGGCCGAATGGGCGCAGTTCTTCCTGCGCTACCATCGCGGCATGATCGCCGACATCGCGGGGCGGCGAAACGAGGCCCGCACGGCCTATGAGCGCGTCTATGCGCAGGATGCGCGGACGTTGCGCACCGCGCTCGCCTATGCCCGCCACGAGGCGTTCGTCGGCGACCGCAAACGGGCGCTGGCCATCATCGACGAGCAGATCCAGCGCTCGCAGGGCGACGGCCATCCGCTGCTGCGTAGCCTCAGGGCGGCCGTGCGGTCCGGCAAGCCGATCGAGCCGATCGTGACCACCGCGTCCGAGGGCATGGCCGAAGTATTCTACGGGCTCGGCGAGGCGCTGATCGCGGAAGGTGCCGTGGGCGTCGGCGTGCTCTACATGCAGATGGCCCTCTACATCGAGCCGGAGCATCAGTTCGCGCTCGCGGCGCTCGCCAGCGCCTACGAGGGGAACAAGCAGTATTCCGACGCGATCGCCATCTATGATCGCATCCCGCGCTCGAGCCCGCTCGGCACGGCGGTGGAGATCCGCAAGGCGTTCAATCTCAACTCGCTCGAGAAGGTCGACGAGGCGCGCGCGACGCTCGAAAGGCTGCTCGACGAGCCGAAGCCCGGGACGGACGTGGCCGCGACGGACGGTGCGTCGGCTGCAGCGTCGGCGGCCGAGGCCGTCTCGATCCCCGACGACGAGGTCCTCCGTCTCGGCAAGCGCGGGGAGGCGGTGGAGAAGCTGCAGCAGGCCCTGCAGAAGCTCGGTTACGACATCGGTACGCCCGACGGCCGTTTCGGCAACGACACGCGCCGGGCGGTGATGGCGTTCCAGGCCAAGCACAACCTGCGCGCCGACGGCATCGTGGGGCCGAACACGTTCCGTGCCATCGTCGGCGGGAGCGCGGAGGCCGGCGATGCCGCCATGGAGAGTCCGGTGCCGCTTACGGTATCGGACCGGCTCGAGATCCTGGACGCGCTGGGCAATATCATGCGCGCGCGCAAGCGCTATGCCGATGCCATCCCCTACTACGACAGGGCGCTGGCGCTGGTCACCAAGCCGGAGCGGCGGCATTGGGTCTACTACTATGCGCGCGGCACGAGTTACGAGCGGCTCAAGAACTGGGATGCGGCCGAGGTCGATCTCGAGAAGGCGCTCTCGCTCTATCCGGACCAGCCGCTGATCTTAAACTATCTCGGCTACTCGTGGATCGACCAGGGGCGCAAGCTCAAGGAGGGCATGGCGCACATCGAGAAGGCCGTGGCGCTCAAGCCCGACGACGGCTACATCGTCGACAGCCTCGGCTGGGCCCACTACATGCAGGGCAATTTCCAGGAGGCGGTGCGCTACCTCGAGCGCGCCGTGGAGCTCAAGCCCGACGATCCGGTGCTCAACGACCATCTGGGCGATGCGCTGTGGCGCGTGGGGCGCGAGCGCGAGGCGCGATATCAGTGGGATCAGGCGCTGTCGCTCAAGCCTGAGCCCGAAGACGAGGCCAAGATCCGCAAGAAGCTCGAGACGGGGCTTACCGGGGTTCAGCTCCCCCACGCGGGCGAGGGCACCGGCAAGCAGGCGGCGAAGGCCGGCGACAGCGATAAGTAGCGCCTATCACCGCTGCGGGTCTGCGCGACGGGCCTTGGGCGCGGCGCGGATTTTCATCGCATGACCTCCATTCGCGAACACGCGCCGGCGAAGATCAACCTCACGCTCGAGATCGCGGGGCGCCGCGACGACGGCTTGCACGAGCTTGCGAGCCTGGTTGCGTTCGCCGACATCGGCGACGTGGTGACGTTGGATCCGGGTGGGCCGCCCGAGATCTCGGTGTCGGGGCCGTTCGCGGCGGAGCTCGTGGGAGTGAACATTCTCGAGCGTGCGGCGGCGCTGCTCAAGGAGCGCGCGCCGCAGCTCGCGGTTGGTACTGTGCATCTCGAGAAGCATCTCCCGGTCGCGGCCGGTGTCGGGGGCGGCTCGGCGGACGCCGGCGCGCTCCTGCGCGCGGTGCGGAAGACGAACGAAGCGGCCTCCGACAGCGTCGACTGGCACGGGCTTGCGCGTGCGCTCGGTGCGGACGTACCCGTCTGCCTCGAAGCGTGGCCGCTTTGGATGACGGGTACCGGCGACGCGCTGGCCAAGATCGCGGGCGGCCTGCCGCCGCTGCATGCGGTGCTGGTCAATCCCATGGCCGAGGTGCCCGAGGACAAGACGGCCTGCGTGTTCCGGATGCTTGGCGCAAGGCCGCTTCGGGCGGGCTATACGGCTCCGGAGCCACCGCGTTTCGGGGATCGCGACGTGCTCCTGGATTTCATGCGCGCGCGAGGCAACGATCTCGCAGTGGCGGCGGAAGCGGTCGTGCCAGAGACCGGCGTGGTGCACGTCGCGCTCGCGGCGCTGCCGGGTGTCGAATACGTCGCCGTATCGGGCGCCGGGCCGACCTCGTTCGGCGTCTTCCCGGATAAATCCGCTGCGGAAGCCGCGCGGAAGGTGCTCTCCGAGCAGCATGGCAATTGGTGGATTGCCGCGGTGGCGCTTGGCGAGACTAATCCCCTCTCCCCGTTTTTGCGGGGAGGAGGCTAGGTCGAGGGGCAGGCTCTCGGCCGCAGCGCGAGGTTCCCACCGCACGTGCAGGGCGATGGGCAGCGAGGCGCGTCAATGCGCGCGGGAGATGCAGAAGTCGATGACGTCCTGCATGGCGCTCCGCTCGCGGCTCTCGGGGAAGATCGCCAGCGCGTCGCGCGCGATGCTGCCGTAGGAGCGGGCGCGCTCCAGCGTCGCCTCCGTGGTCTTGTGCCGCGTCATGAGACCGATCGCGTGCTCAAGGTCGCCGTCCTCGATCTCGCCCTCGACAATGGTGCGGTTCCAGAACTTGCGGTCGCGGTCGTTGCCACGGCGGAACGAGAGGATGACCGGCAGCGTGATCTTGCCCTCGCGGAAATCGTCACCGACGGACTTGCCGAGCCGGGCGCTGTCGCCCGAGTAGTCGAGCGCGTCGTCGACGAGCTGGAAGGCGAGCCCCAGGTTGCGCCCGTAGGAGCGCAGGGCGGCCTGCTCGTCGGCGGGCCGGTTGGCGATGGCGGCGCCGACCTCGGCCGCGGCCGCGAACAGGGCCGCGGTCTTGGCGTCGATGATCGAGAGATAGGCGTCCTCGGTGGTCGCCGTGTTCTTGGCGGCGGCGAGCTGCATCACCTCGCCCTCGGCGATAGTCGCCGCAGCATTGGAGAGAATGCGCAACACGGGAAGCGAGCCCACGTCCACCAGCATGCGGAACGCCTGGCCGAGCAGGAAATCGCCGACGAGGACGGTGGCCTGGTTGCCCCAGATGAGGCGCGCGGTCTTGCGACCGCGGCGCGTGTCGCTCTCGTCCACCACGTCGTCGTGAAGCAGGGTCGCCGTGTGCATGAACTCGATGGCCGCCGCGGTGCGCACATGGCCGTCGCCCTTGTAGGCGCACAGCTTGGAAGCGGCGATGGCCAGCATCGGGCGCAGGCGCTTGCCGCCGGAGTTGACCAGGTGGTGGGTGAGCTTCGGGATCAGGTCGACGTGGGAAACGGCCTTGTCGAGGATGATGCGGTTGATCGCATTCATATCCTCGCTGACGATCTCGAGCAGGGGTGCGAGGCTTTGCGAAGGCTCGCGTGCCTCGTCCAGGGGAACGACAACTCCCACGGCGTTTTCCTTAGTTTGTTTGCGAACGTTTCTTGCGGTCTAATAACCCCCCGCAGCATAGCCAGAGTTTGGCTTCCGCGCACCGAAAAACGAGACGCAGCGAGATCTTGATGCCCGTCAGCGACGATGCCTTTCTGGGTGGCCGGCTCAGGATCCTGCAGCCGCGGCAGGGCTATCGCGCCGGGCTCGACGCGGTCATGCTGGCGGCGGCGGTGGGGGACCGGGAGGGAGCCCCGTTCAGCGTTCTCGATGCCGGGGCAGGCGTCGGCACGGCGGGGCTTTGCGTCGCATGGCGGTGTCCGGCGGCCAGGGTGGTGCTGGTCGAGCGCGAGCCCGAGCTCGTGGCGCTGGCGCGCGAGAACATCGCGAGAAACGCGCTCGGCGACCGCGTGACGATAGTGGAGGCGGATGTCTCGCATGTGACGCGCGCGGAGCTTTCCGCGCTCGACGTTGCCGAGGGGGCGTTCGATCAGGTTATCGCCAATCCGCCGTATCACGCGGAGGGGGCGGGGACGGCGGCGCCGCATGCCCTCAAGGCGGCCGCGTACGCCATGCCGCTCGCCGGACTCGACCCCTGGTGCCGGTTCCTGGCGCGCATGGCGCGCCCCGGGGGCGAAGCGCTGATCATCCACAAGACGGCCGCGCTGCCGCATCTCATGCAGGTGCTTACGGGCCGATTCGGGGGGCTCACGGCGCTGCCCCTCCATTCCTTTGCCGGCGAGCCGGCCGGGCGCATTCTGCTCCGTGGTGTCAAAGGCTCGCGGGCGCCGTTCCGGCTCGAGGCCGGGATCTGGCTGCACGATGCGGAGAACCGCTTTACGCCGGGTGCCGAGGGTGTGCTGCGGCTTGGCCAGTCGCTTGCGGTGGCCTATGGACTCTCTGGCACAGAGGGGGATGCGCAAACGCCTGCGCTGCAAAGTCCCTCCGCCCCCGACACCTCCTCACAAGGGGGAGGGGAATAAGCGAAAGGATGTGACGCATGGGCTGGTTCAGCCGTGGTGTGGTGGTTCCCGTGTTGCGACTTTCCGGCGCCATCGGCATGGCGGCGCCGCTTCGGCCCGGCCTCTCGATCGCGACGCTGGCGGGTCCGATCGAGAAAGCGTTCTCGATGTCACGGGCAAAGTCGGTGGCGGTGGTCATCAACTCTCCCGGCGGCAGCCCCGTGCAGTCGAGCCTCCTGTTCCGCAGGCTGCGGCAGCTCGCGGAGGAGAAAGAAAAGAAGCTCTACGTGTTCTGCGAGGACGTGGCGGCTTCCGGCGGCTACTACGTGGCAGTGGCTGGCGACGAGATCTATGCGGACGCGTCGTCGATCGTGGGCTCCATCGGCGTGATCTCGGCCAGCTTCGGGCTCGACCGGGCCATCGAGAAGCTCGGCATCTCGCGGCGCGTCTATACGGCGGGCGCCAACAAGGGCGCGCTCGATCCTTTTCAGCCGGAGAAACCGGAGGATGTCGAGCGGCTCAAGGCCGTCCAGCGCAACGTGCACGACGTGTTCATCGGCGTGGTCAAGGATCGCCGAGGCGGGCGGCTCAAGGGACCCGATGCAGAGCTCTTCTCGGGGGCGTTCTGGTCGGCTGCCGATGCGCTCGACCTCGGGCTGATCGACGGCATCTCGGACGTGCGCACGAAGATGCGCGAGGTGCACGGGGAGGACGTGCGACTGCGCTTGGTGCCGATCGAGCGTGGCTGGCTCGCGTCGCGGCTCAGGCGGCTGCCGTCCATATTCGGCGGGAGCGATGGAGCCTCCGGTGAGGGCCTTGCTTTCGCCGACGATCTGGTGTCGGCTGTCGAGATAAGGGCCCTTTGGTCGCGGTTCGGGTTGTAAGATTGCGGGCTCGACCGTCGTCTCGCGGAGCAGGCCATGCCGCACGTGTTCGCTCTGGTGATCGCCGGTGCCGGTCTCTACGCCGGCTACAAGTGGGTGTCGCGGATGCTCGCGGACGCAGAGGACGCCGCGCGTCTGCGGGAGGCGGAGTTGCGCGAGGCCATGGCGCGCGGGCAGGGGATGCCCAAGGACCTCGGTACGCTGGAATATGATCCGGCGACGGGCGTCTATCGCCCGCGCTCCCAATAGCCGCTACGACCGTGCCAGTTCCCGCGCGAGGGCTTCGTGAAGCTCGCGCGTGCCTTCCTCGCGCTGCGCGATACTGTCGTACCCGTCGAGATATGCGCCTTGCTCGGTGAAGACGAGCTTGGTGCGCTTGCCGTCGGGCTTCAGCTCCGTGGTTGCGAGCGAGGCCGAGATACGCTTGTCGTCGATCGTCATGTTGTAGGCGACGATGATGCGATCGTTCGGCACGATGTCCTGATAGACGGCGTCGAAGCGGATCAGCGCGCCGCCCTTGAAGCGGAAGCTCGAGGATTCCGTGCCGCCGATGCGGAAGTCGAGGTCGTAGGTCTCGATGTCCCATCCTTCGCCCTCGACGAACCAGCGGCGCTTGATGGCACGATCCGCATAGGCCCGGAAAACCTTCGAAGGAGCGGCATCATAGGTGCGCTCGATCGAGAAGGTGGCGTGAATGACGGAACGCTCGGTCATGGCTTACTGTCCTTTGCTTGATCTTCGTCGGGAAGGGCGGCGAGGACGTCGCCAAGACGGTCGAGGCGGCGCTCCCACAACTTGCGCCGCTGGTTGATCCATCGCTCCGCCAGGCTGAGCGCCTTCGAATCCACGCGGCAGGTGCGCACGCGGCCCACCTTCTCCGTGCGCACGAGGCCGCTCTCCTCCAACACCTTGAGATGCTGCACGACCGCCGACAGCGTCATCTCGAGCGGAGCGGCGAGCTCGCTGACGGACGCCGGTCCGCGGGAGAGACGGTCCAGCATCGCGCGCCGCCCGGAGTCGGCGAGGGCGTGGTAGAGGCGGTCGAGCTGGCTCGATTGGTGAAGCATACGCTTAACTATCGCAAGATCGGGCCGGACGCAAGAACAGTTTAGTGGTCGCTTCAGTTTTTCGACGTCTGTGGCCTGCAATTGAGGGCTTGCCGCTTGGGCGGGGTATGCCGATTGGGCCGGGGTGACAGGGGGCTGCGAATGCGTATAGTGCGCCGCTTGCAACAATTCTCGGCGGCCTTATGCCCAAATCCCAGACCCGGACAGCCGAAGCCAAACCTGCCGCAGGTCTGCCTGCGCTGAGGCCCAAGGAGAGCTTCCAGGATCTCATCCTGACGCTGCAGCAGTTCTGGGGCGCGCAGGGGTGCGTCGTGCTGCAGCCCTACGACATGGAGGTGGGCGCCGGCACGTTCCATCCGGCGACGACGCTGCGCGCGCTCGGGCCCAAGCCCTGGAACGCCTGCTACGTGCAGCCCTCGCGCCGGCCCAAGGACGGACGCTACGGCGAGAACCCGAACCGGCTCCAGCACTACTACCAGTTCCAGGTGATCATGAAGCCGTCACCCGAGAACATTCTCGATCTCTATCTGGCGAGCCTCGACGCCATCGGCATCGACACGAAGGTCAACGACATCCGTTTCGTCGAGGACGACTGGGAGAGCCCGACGCTCGGTGCCTGGGGGCTCGGCTGGGAGGTGTGGTGCAACGGCATGGAGGTGACGCAGTTCACCTATTTCCAGCAGGTCGGCGGTTTCGACTGCAATCCTGTCTCCGGTGAGATTACTTACGGGCTCGAGCGGCTCGCCATGTATGTTCAGGGTACGGATCGCGTTTTCGACCTCAACTTCAACGGACGCCACGACGACAGGAAGCTGACCTATGGCGACGTTTTTCTGCAGGCGGAACAAGAGTATTCGCGATTCAACTTCGAACACGCCGATACCGCGCTTCTGCTGCAGCATTTCCGCGACGCTGAAAAGGAGTGCAAATCGCTGCTCGAAAGAGGAGCAACTGATGAAAAACACCTTCTGGCTTTGCCTGCTTACGACCAGTGCATAAAAGCATCACATGTTTTCAATCTTCTTGATGCGCGGGGAGTGATCTCTGTTACGGAGCGCCAGGGGTATATCCTCCGTGTGCGCGAGCTCGCCAAAGCGTGCTGCGCGGCTTGGCTTGAGACTGAAGGAGGCCGTTCGTGACTGAGACTCATATTGGCTTAATTGTAATCGGCGTTCCGGCGCTCCTGATCGGCGGAATTCTGCTCGGTCGCTACAAACCGGTGCTGTGGATGTACGTCGTCGCGCTTGCCGTCGGCCTCGGCTATCTCACGACGACCGGCACCGTCGACGAGGTCGGCAAGACGGCGATCGACTACATCGGTGCGCCGCCGGCCGATACGCCTGCCGCAGCGCCGGAGCCTGCACCTGCTCCGCCCGCGCCTGCTGCGCCTGAACCAGCTCCGGAGCCTGCGCCTTCCGCTGCACCCGAGCCCGCCCCTGCGCCTGAGGCAGCACCTGCTCCCGAGGCGCCGCCAGCAGAGACACCCGCGGCCCCCGAGGCCGCGCCTGCTCCGGCACCTGAGCCTGCACCGGCGCCATAAGCTTTCGCTGACCTTCGTCAGTCGTCGGCCCCGCACTATCGAAGTCGAGGACATGCCCGCAACGCATGCCCTCGGCTTTTCCGCGTCCAGCGCACGTGAAGTCGCGGGTTGCCGGGGTGCGGCCGGGCTCGTATGTCTCTCCGACGCGGCTGCTTTGCGGAGCCGCGCCCGCTCACTCTAGAGGCGACCGACGATGGCAGAACTGCTGCTCGAGCTCTTTTCCGAGGAGATCCCCTCGCGCATGCAGGCGCGGGCGGCGGAGGATCTCAAGCGCCTCGTGACGGAAGGCCTCAGTGCCGCCGGTCTTGCGGTCGGCGAGGCGCACAGCTTCGCAACGCCGCGGCGGCTCGCGCTTGCGGTCGAGGATGTGCCCGCTCATTCGCCCGCGGTCTCGGAAGAGCGGAAAGGGCCGCGCGTCGGCGCGCCGGAGCAGGCGGTGGCGGGCTTCCTGAAGGCGGCCGGATTGGCTTCCATCGGGGAAGCCGAGATCGTCAAGGACGAGAAGAAGGGCGACTACTACGTCGCGCGCATCGAGAAGCGCGGGCGGCCGGCGGCGGAGATCGCCGCCGAGGTCGTGGCCGGCGTGCTGGCCAAGTTTCCGTGGCCGAAGTCCATGCGGTGGGGCTCGGGCACGTTCCAGTGGATCCGGCCGCTGAAGTCGGTCATCTGCCTGATCGACGGCCGCGTGGTGCCGCTCGAGGTGGCGGGGCTTACGGCGTCGAACACGACGCGTGGGCATCGCTTCCACGGCAACGACGTATTCGAGGTCAAGAGCTTCGAGGACTATGCGGACAAGCTCGCCGGCCACGCTGTGATGCTGAACGCCGGTGAGCGCGCGGAGGAGATCCGCGAGCAGGCCGAGGCGCTGGCCAAGAAGGCCAAGCTCGAGCTGATCGCGGACGAGGCGCTGCTTGCCGAGAACGCGGGGCTCACTGAATGGCCCGTGGTGCTCATGGGTGCGTTCGATCAGAGCTTTCTCGACGTGCCGGCTGAGTGCCTGATCACGTCCATGAAGACGCATCAGAAGTGCTTCTCGCTCAGGGATCCGAAGACGAAGAAGCTCGCCAACCGGTTCATCCTGGTGTCGAACCTCACTGCGACCGACGGCGGGGCGCAGATCGTCGCCGGCAACGAAAAGGTGATCCGCGCGCGGCTGTCGGATGCCAAGTTCTTCTGGGAGCAGGATCTCAAGCGGCCGCTCGACGAGATGGCGAGCGCGCTCGAAGGCATCACGTTCCATGAGAAGCTCGGCACGCAGGCGGTGCGCGTGGAGCGAGTCAAGGAGCTGGCGTTCCAGATCGCGGGCGCGGTGGATGCGGATCCGCAGGATGCGCGGCGTGCGGCGGAGCTTTGCAAGGCGGACCTCGTCTCCGACATGGTCGGCGAGTTCCCGGAGCTGCAGGGGCTCATGGGCCGCTACTACGCGGAGAAAGCGGGGACGAAGCCCGAGATCGCGCGCGCCATCGAGCTGCACTACAAGCCCAAAGGGCAGTCGGACACGGTGCCGAAGGAGGAAGAGGGCGACGCCGTAGCCATCGCGGTGGCGCTCGCCGACAAGCTCGACACGCTGGTCGGCTTCTGGGCCATCGACGAGAAGCCGACGGGCTCAGGCGATCCCTATCAGCTCCGGCGCGCGGCGCTCGGCGTGATCCGCATTGTGATCGAGAACGATCTCCGGGTGCCGCTGATGCGGGCGTTCGATCACGCCTATGAGCAGCTCAAGCAAGGCGTTTCGAAGAAGGGCAACCTGTTTCTGTTTGCCAAGGTGGCAAACAACAAGGTGCAAGACGAGGCGCTGCGCTCGCAGTGGATCGATGTCGATGCCGGTGCGGGGTGGAACAGCGTCGCGGTCTGGTCCGTGCCGGTGCCGGACACATACCTGAAGAACCGGGAGAAGGAGATTCCGCTCGACGCCCTCGTCGGGGTCTATGCGCTTCCGTCTCCGCTCAAGCAGGATCTCCTGTCGTTTTTCGCCGACAGGCTGAAGGTCTATCTCAAGGACCAGGGTGCGCGGCACGACCTCATCGACGCCGTGTTCTCGCTCGGCGGGCAGGATGACCTTGCCTTGATCGTCAAGCGCGTCGAGGCGCTTGCCCAGTTCCTCAAGACCGACGACGGCGCCAACCTGCTCGCGGGCGTCAAGCGCGCGTCGAACATCCTCGCCATCGAGGAGAAGAAGGACAAGACGAGCTACGCCGGCAGCTACGATCTGAAACTTCTCAACGAGAAGGAGGAGCTGGCGCTGGCGGCGGCCATCGAGAGCGTGAAGCAGGATACGGTGGCGGCGATCAACGTCGAGAACTTCAAGGGGGCGATGAACGCGCTCGCCGAGCTGCGCGCGCCGGTGGACGCCTTCTTCGACAAGGTGACCGTCAACGATTCCAATTCCGCCCTGCGCGAGAATCGGCTGAAACTTTTGTCCGAGATCCGCGCTACAACTCTCACGGTGGCCAATTTCTCGAAGATCGCGGGCTGAGGGACGGGTACGTATTTTTCCGTACATTCCCAAGTCCCCGATTCAAGGTACCGTGCTTAGGTCTTGAATAGGGGGCGAAAATGGGAAACGCCTGCCAGCCTACGACATTCAGCATCGCCAAGGACGGCAAGTACCACGATGCGACGTATATGGTGCAGGGGGACGTCGTCTCGGTGCTTTACTGGGGTCCTGACGGTGTGACGCGTCGCGAGGCGCATGCCGAGAATCCGGTGCAGCCGGAGCAGACGGCGTGCAAGCTGCTTCAGCAGATGATCTGAGGCGGATGCGCGAATGAAATGGCCGGCGGTCCCGGAGGACCGCCGACCGCTCATGATCCGTGCCACTGCAGCGAAATCTTTCAGTCGCTGCCTTGGTCCGCTACGCTACTTGCGGGCCTCTGATCACGCGTTTTTCTTTTATTCACGATCTGCTGAACCGGGCCGCGGCCCGTGGTGGCCGGCTTGTCGGCCGCGTCGAAGTCGGTGTCGTTGTCGCCCTCCTCGTGCAGCATCACGATCAGCTTCGTGCCGACCTCCGCCTTCTTGTCGAGGGTGATCGATACGCCGGCGTTGTCGCCGGCCTTGACTGGCGCGTGCCCGATGATGCTGCCCGGGATGGTTCCGGTGAAATCCGTCCTGTGCACGACGAGGTAGCCATCCTTGTCGGCGGTGACGGAGCCGACGGTGACCGAGGTTTCCGATGCCGCGATGCCCTCGGGCGAAATCATGCTCTCGGCGTAGGCGGCCGTGGCGCCGAGCATCAGCGCACTGGCCAGTGCCAGTCCGTGTCGCGTCATGATCGTTTCCTCCGTTTTTTCGTGGAGACGGCGCATCGCGCTGGCAGCGCCTCGGTGTGCGTTGCTCGCCTCCGTGGCGGACAAACGCCGGGTGCGGGGAGCGGGTTCCCGCGCAAGAATCCAAACGGGGAGGGGTCTGTCCCACCGAAGTGAGTTGTGCTGCCGCCCAGGATCCTGCCGGCGTGGCGTTTGTGGAGGCTGACGTGGGTCCCGGCCTTCGCCGGGATGACGTTGAAAATAGGCTGGCGTCATGGGCGAAGCCGTGGCGCGTCAGTATCCGCTTGCCCGACGAATGGGCGATCCGGCCGGGATCGGAGCCTGTCAGGCCGTAGTTGCCTGCTCGGCGGCTTCCTCGTAGGCGGCGGTGGCCGCGAGCCAAGTGTCCTCGGCTTCGGCGAGGCGCTTTGCCGTCTGGCCGCGCTCCTGTGAGACGCGGCTCGCCTTTGCTGCGTCGGCGTAAAGATCCGGCGAGGCAAGGATTGCGTCGAGGTTTGCCAGCTCGGCGGTCAGTTTCTCGACGGTTTTCTCCGCAGCCTGCACGGCCTTCTTCAAGGGCGCGAGCTCGGCGCGGCGGCCGGCAGCGGCCTTGCGCTGGTCGGCGCGGCTTGCGCGGCCTTCCGACTGTTGCTCGGCGCCGCCGCGCCGCTCGCTGCGCTGCGAGCGCGCCTCCAGAAGCTCGGCGCGGTAGCTCTCCATGTCGCCGTCGTACGTCCTCACCGTGCCATTCGCGACCAGCCACAGGCGGTCGGCGGTCGCCTCCACGAGATGGCGGTCGTGGCTGATCAGGATCACCGCGCCCTCGTACTCGGCGATGGCGTGGATCAGCGCCTCGCGGCTGTCGACGTCGAGGTGGTTGGTCGGCTCGTCGAGGATCAGGAGATGCGGCGCATGGAAGGCGGTGAGCGCGAGCAGTAGGCGCGCCTTCTCGCCGCCCGAGAGGTTGGCGCACTTCGTATCCGCCTTGTCGGCGCCGAAGCCCCAGGTGCCGAGGCGCGCGCGCCGCTGGGCCTCCGTGGCCTCCGGCATCAGCTTGACGACGTAGTCGAAGGGCGTTGCCTGCGGGTTCAGCTCGTCGAGCTGGTGCTGGGCGAAGTAGCCGACGGTCACGCGACCGACGCCGAACACATCGCCCGAGAGCGGCGCCAGCTTGCCGGCGACAAGCTTGGCGAAGGTAGACTTGCCGTTGCCGTTGGCGCCGAG
>NZ_JADZBI010000027.1 GCF_020852195.1 Hyphomicrobium sp.
CGGACCGGGCGCGACGTGATCGTCGGCGCGCTGCTCGGTGCCGACGAGTTCGGCTTCGCAACCGCGCCCTTGATCGCGGCCGGCTGCATCATGCTGCGCAAGTGCCATCTCAACACATGCCCGGTGGGCGTCGCCACGCAGGATCCGGTGCTGCGCGCGCGCTTCACGGGCACGCCGGAGCACGTGGTCAACTTCTTCTTCTTCGTCGCCGAAGAGGTGCGCGAGATGATGGCCGCCATGGGCTATCGGAAGTTCCAGGAGATGGTCGGGCAGAGCGACTGGCTCAACAAGGACCGCGCCATCGACCACTGGAAGGCGCGCGGCCTCGACTTCACGAAGCTGCTGCACAAGCCGCACGCGCCCAAGGGCGTCGCCATCCGTCATTGCGAGGCACAGGACCACGGGCTCGACAAGGTGCTCGACAACAAGCTGATCGAGGCCGCCAAGCCGGCGCTGGACGCGAAGAAGCCGATCAAGGCGGAGTTCGCGATCAAGAACACCGACCGCACGGCCGGCACCATGCTCTCGGGCCGCATCGCCAAGCGCTACGGTCATATCGGCCTGCCGGAGGACACGATCTGGCTCACGTTCAAGGGCACGGCGGGCCAGAGCTTCGGCGCCTGGGCCGCGCGTGGGCTTACACTCGACCTCGTAGGCGAAGGCAACGACTACGTCGGCAAGGGACTCTCCGGCGGCAAGATCATCGTGCGGCCGGATCCCAAGTCCGGCATCGTGCCCGAGGAGAGCATCATCGTCGGCAACACGGTGATGTACGGCGCCATCACAGGTGAATGCTATTTCCGGGGCGTGGCCGGCGAGCGCTTCGCCGTGCGCAACTCGGGCGCCTACGCCGTCGTCGAGGGCACGGGCGACCACGGCTGCGAGTACATGACGGGCGGGTGCGTGGTCGTGCTCGGGCCGACGGGACGCAACTTCGCGGCCGGCATGTCGGGAGGCGTCGCCTACGTGCTTGACGAGGCCGGCGATCTCGAGACCCGGCTCAACAAGGAGATGGTGGAGATCGAGACGCTGGCGATCGATGTGGCGCTGATCGAAAAGCTCGCCAAGGGCAACGGCGAGGCCACGCGGCAGCTCGCCGAGGTGATGCTCGACATGCGCGAGCAGGATCTGGAGCGCCTGCATACGCTGATCGTGCGGCATGCTCACTACACGAACTCGACCAAGGCACAGGCTATTCTTGCCGACTGGGCGAGCACCGTGCCCAAGTTCAAAAAGGTCATGCCGTTCGAGTACCGGCGTGCGCTCACGGAACTCGCGAAGGCCAAAGCTGCCGCCGCCGCCGAGCGCGTGCAGGCCTAAGATCGAAAGAAGAAACGACGATGGGAAAGCCGACCGGATTTCTTGAGTTCGAGCGCACGGATCGCAAGTACGAGCCGGTCGAATCTCGTGTGAAGCACTGGCACGAGTTCGTGGTGCCGCTTCCCGAGCCCGAAGTGAAGACGCAGGCCGCGCGCTGCATGGACTGCGGCATCCCCTATTGTCACAATGGATGCCCGGTCAACAATCAGATCCCGGACTGGAACGATCTCGTCTACCACGGCGACTGGAAGACGGCGGCGCAGAACCTGCACTCGACCAACAACTTTCCCGAGGTGACGGGGCGCATCTGCCCGGCGCCGTGCGAGGCGTCCTGCACGCTCAACATCGACGACGTGCCAGTGACCATCAAGACCATCGAATGCACGATCGCCGACCGCGCCTTCGACTCCGGCTGGATCACACCGCAGCCCCCCGAGACCAAGACCGGCAAGACGGTTGCCGTCGTCGGCTCCGGCCCCGCGGGCCTCGCCGCTGCCCAGCAGCTCGCGCGCGCGGGCCACGAGGTGCACGTCTATGAGAAGAACGCGCGGCCGGGCGGGTTGCTCACCTACGGCATCCCCGACTTCAAGATGGAGAAGCACATCATTGCGCGCCGGCAGGCACAGATGGAAGCGGAGGGCGTCGTCTTCCATTGCAACGTGAAGGTCGGGACCGACATCGCCGCCGAGGACCTCGAGGCGCAGCATGACGCCGTGCTGCTCGCCATGGGCTCCGAGACGCCGTTCGACTTCTTCGCCACGTCTCCCGGGCGCGACCTCGACGGCCTCCACTATGCGATGGATTTCCTAACGCAGCAGAACCGGCGCGTGGCGGGCGAGCCGCAGCTTCCCGGCACCAAGGAGATCTCGGCCAAGGGCAAGCACGTGGTCGTCATCGGCGGCGGCGACACGGGCTCGGACTGCATCGGCACGTCGTTCCGGCAGGGCGCGAAGTCTGTGACGCAGCTCGAGATCATGCCCAAGCCGCCGGTGAAGGAGGACAAGGCGCTGTCGTGGCCGAACTGGCCGCTCAAGCTCAGGATCTCGACCTCGCAGGCGGAAGGCGCACAGGTCGAGTACTCGGTCTCGACGACGGGCTTTTCGGGCGAAGGCGGGAAGGTGAAGAGGCTGCACTATGTGCACGTCGATTCGAAGCTGCAGCCGGTCCCCGGCTCGGATGCGACGCTGGACGCGGAGCTCGTGCTGTTCGCGATGGGCTTCTCGGGGCCGACCGACGGCGGCGTGCTCTCGGGGCTCGGACTCGAGCCGGTGGCGCGTGGCCGCTTCAAGGGCCTCGACGCCAACGAGCGCGACTACAAGCTGCCCGGCGGCGGCAAGCTGTTCGCGGCCGGCGACGTGCGGCGCGGGCAGTCGCTCGTCGTGTGGGCGATCCGCGAAGGGCGGCAAGCCGCAAGCGCCATCGACAAGTTCCTGATGGGCAAGACCACGCTGCCGCGGTAGGGGCTATTTCGTGTCCAGCCGGCTGCGCCAGTATGTCGGCCGCCGCCTCAGGTGCATAACGGCGTAGACGGTCGCAACGTCTCCGCGAACCTGGTAGACCAATCCATACTCGAACTTGCGCAGGAGGCACCGGCGCGTTCCTCCGGACAGACTTTGCCGTGCGTTCGGATACTGCTCGATCCTGGCGACCGCCGATGCGACCTCGGCCGCAAACGCAAGACCGAGCCCCGGGCGGCGTGCTTCAAAGTAAGAGACGACTTCATCGAGTTCGCGCTCCGCGGCAGCCGCGAACTCGATTCTCATTTCCCGAGATACTTTTCGAGCACGCTCTGTGCGGAGCGCGTCGGCATATCGCCGTGCTCGTGCGCGGCTATTCTGTCCGCGACCTCGTCGGCCCACGCTTTCCCAAGACCCGGATCGGGATCGACGGTGGCCAGGAGAAGCTCCGCGAGCTCTTCCCGCTCTCCGGCGCTGAGTTTTTGCGCCTCTTCAAAGATCGACCTAAGTCGAGCGTTCATGATTGCAGCCTCCACCAATCAGCTTATTCGAATTTGTCGGCTCAGTCAGCCTCCTTGGGGTTTCTCCATGCCGGCGTTTCTTTGATCACCGGCTGCCCACCATTCCGGCCGGCGCCGGCCGCGGGCCGTGCTAGGATCGATGCCCCTTTGACCGCGATCAGGTCCGTCTCGCGGCCCGTGGCTACTCTTGATCCGGGGCGCCGGCATGCCCAGGTGAGCTAAGGGGCTCATCGACCAACCAACAGGGAGCGCACATGAACACTCCGCTCGAAATCTCCTTCAAAGGGCTCGACAAGAGCGCCGTCATCGAAGCCAAGATCGCGGAGCGGGCGGCCAAGCTCGAAAAACATTTCGACCGCATGACGCATTGCCGCGTCGTGGTGGCTGCACCCCACAAGCATTCCCACAAGGGCAAGACCTACGAGATCAAGATCGATATCGGCATTCCCGGCGCCGCGCCGCTGATCGTCACGCACGAGTCCGCAGTCGGGCAGGCGCAGGAGGACCTGAAGATCGCGCTCCGAGATGCGTTCGATGCCGCGGACCGGCGGCTCGACGAGATCGTCGACAAGAAGAACGGGGCCGCGCGTGCCGAGCGTGGGCGCCGCCGTCCGAGCAAGGTTGCAGAGGGCGACAGCGACTGAGCGGCGTCCGATGCCGGCGAAGGTGCCGGAGAGGCGAAGCGCTCAATCCCGCGGCTTGCGGCGCTTCTCCTTTGCGGGCGCGGCGTCGGCGGCCTCGGTCGTGCCGGTCTCGAGGGGATCGGCCTCCGGGAAATATGCCGCTTCGGGCGGCGGAGCCGGACGCGGCCATGAGGCGTCGTCGGCGCGGCCCGGCTTCGGCGGCAAGCGCTCGCCCTTGAACAGCACCCGGAAATAGGGCGATTGCGACGGCGAAAGCCGGCGGCGACCGCCGACCTGTCCGGTTGCCGTTGCCAGCGCAACCGTGCTCATGACCGTGAGGCCACCCGGAATCTGATCGACGACAGACTCGCCGAGCTGAGACGGCCGGTCGGGGCTCTCGCGCCGCGTCACCAGCGCCACGACGGAAGCAGGGATCGCCGGGCGCACGATGTCGAGCGCCACCACCTCCTCGCGTCCGCCCTCGCTCACGATGCGCAGATTGATGCGGCCGTTATCGGCCTTCTGGTCGCCGGCGCCGCTGGCCTCGGCCTGGCGGATCCTGGAGGCGCTTGCCTCGGGACCACGCGCGGCCGCCCCGCCCGGGCCAGTGGCGGGCTCCTGCTTCACGCTATCCGGATTGATCTTGGCCTGCTCGGCCTCGCTGCCGTCGAGGGGAATGGCGCGATCGGCCCTCGCCTGCGTCAGGTCGCGGCGCAGCTCGCGGTCGACGAAATAGGCGAGCTTCCGGTTGCCCTCCCAGGTGAAATAGACGCCATCGCCGGCGCGCAGCAGGCGGATCTTGCCGGTGACGTCGGGACCATACTGGCTGTAGGCGCCGTTCTCGTCGGCGAATCCGGCATAGGTGTCGATGTACTTGGCGCCGTTCAGGTAGACGCGCTCGCGCAGGATGTTGTTCATCATCTGCACGTCCTCGTTGGCGTCGTAGCGCCGCACGCCGGGCAGACCCACCCAGTAGACCGCGATGTTCTGCCGCCTCAGCATCTTCAGAAGACGGTCGCTGCGGGCGGCGTACTCGCGGCGCCAGCCGTCGGTGCCGACCATCAGACGCTTGCCGGTGGCGGGATCGCGCACGGACACGCGATCCCAGGCGCCCAGCATCAGAATGGCGATCTGGATCGGCTGCGCCTTCAGGTCCTCCTCGAGCGCGACGAGCTTCTGATCGAATTCCCGCCGCATGAGGCCGTTGATCGACAGCGGGGTGTTACGGATCACGAGGCGCGGGTCCTTCTGGAAGATCTCGCGCGCACCAGCCAGCAGCCCCTCGGAGAGGTCGTCGCCGATCATCACCAGATTGTAGGTGTCGTTCGGCGGGAACGGGGTGATGAAGCTGGTGCCGGCCGGGTCGTCCTGCGCCGCAGCCGGGCTCGCCACAGCCAGAAGGGCTGCGAGCAGAACTGCGAGCGGACTCATGAGACGCGCGTGCATGCCTTCCCGGCTCTTTGGTTCGTATGCAAACGCCTTTGTGCGCTTCTACCGCGACTCGCGCGAGGCTGTCTTTCGCACGTGATCAAGAACGGCATCCGAGGGCCAGCAGTCAACCTTCAAGTTGTTGTTGCGCTCATAAAGGCCGATGACCTTGCGGGTATTGGAGCCGACCTTGCCGTCGATCTTCTCGACCTCGTAGCCAAGCGCCTGAAGACGCCCTTGGATTTCCTCGATGTTGCGCGTCTTCTGCGGGCCGGTGCCGCCCCAGGGGGTGACGAAGTCGCCGCCGCCGGCAATGCGATCGGCGAGGTTGCCGACAAAAACGGCATAAAGGTCCGACATGTTGTAGCGGCGGATCACCTTGTAGTTCTCGAGCACGAGGAATGACGGGCCGTAGCCGCCGGCCGGGCTCATCATATAAGCGCTGAGCGCAAGCTGGGCCTCGGTCCACGGGCGGCCGTTGGCGCGCTTCAGGCCGAGCTTGGCCCACTCGGAGATCGGACGCTCCTGGGTCGGGCCCTCGTAGCCGCAATCGGCCTCGCGCGTGAGCTTCACCTCGTAGCCCCAGGTCTGGCCCGCGACCCAGCCCTTGCCCTTGAGCTGGCTCGCCGCGGAGGCGAGCGCGTCGGCGACCGAGGTCCAGATGTCCGCGTGCCCGTCGCCGTCGAGATCGTGGGCGTGCGTGAAGTACTCGCTCGGCATGAACTGCGTGAGGCCCATCGCGCCGGCCCACGACGAGCGCATCCTCGCGCGCGGGATGCCCGCCTCCAGCATGCGCAGCGCGGCGATCAACTCGGCGCGGAACAACTCCTTGCGGCGGCCGAGGTAGGCCTGCGTGGCCACCACGGTGATGGCGTCGTGCGGCAGCTTGTGATGGCCGAAAGCCGTCTCGCGGCCCCAGATGGCGAGTACGGAATAGCGATCGACGCCGAGCTCGCGCTCGATACGCTCCAGCGTCGTCTTGTGCTTGGCGAGGAGCTCGCGGCCGGTTGCGGCGAGACGCATCAGATAGGCACGGTCGAGGTAGTCGGCAGGCGCGCGTGTGAACTCGGCCTGGCCGCGGGCGTCGTTGGACGGCCGGCCGGGAAGGTCGAGATCCGGCAGCTTGAGGTCCGGCGCGAAACCGCGCAGGGCCTTGTCGAAGGTCGCGCGGGAGACGCCAACCGCCTGGGCCTCCGGCCACAGGCCCTCTATCCAGGCGTCGAGCTTGGCGTCGGCGGCGGCAGGCGCCGGTATCATGGTGAAAGCGGACAGCAGGGCCAGACCCGCAACCAGAATGCAGCCGAGCGTGGGAGAGCTGCGGCGCGGAGACGTGGCTGGCCGATGGTTTATGCGCAACTCTAAAGATCCTCAACCGCCGCGATGGTTGCCGTCTGCTTTACCACGTGGAACGGACTCCATCGTTCCCTCCCCCGTGTCCCCCATTCGGGGCTTTTTTACGGCCCACGGGCCTGCTTTTCCGGGAACCCTTTGGCCGTCCCAACATTCACCCGAACGGATCGGCGCATCCGGGGGACTTGCTGCCGACCCCTGCGCCGTCGGATAAAGTCTCGCGTCCTTGCGGCTGTTCCCTCCGCTCAACCCTCTCTCCTCATTGCTGGTGCCTGATGACGAAGACCAAGCGCGTTCGCAAAGCCGTATTTCCCGTGGCCGGGCTCGGAACCCGCTTCCTGCCCGCGACCAAGGCGGTGCCGAAGGAAATGCTGACGGTCGTCGACCGGCCGGTGATCCAGCACGTGGTCAACGAGGCGCAGGCGGCAGGGGTCGAGCATTTCGTGTTCGTCACGGGGCGCGGCAAGGCCGTCATCGAGGACCATTTCGATCATCAGTTCGAGCTCGAGGCGACGCTTTCGTCCAAAAAGAAGACGCGGGAGCTCGAGGAGCTGCTCGCCGAGCTTCCCGAGGCGGGTCGCACGAGCTTCACGCGACAGCAGGCGCCGCGCGGGCTCGGGCATGCGGTGTGGTGCGCGCGCGACGTCATCGGCGACGAGCCGTTCGCGCTTCTGCTTCCGGACATGCTCCATCACGGCAGCACGCCGTGCCTTGCCGAGATGATCGAAGCCTACGGGCAGACGGGCGGCGGCAACCTGGTTGCGGTGTCGCCCGTGCCAGAGGACCAGACGCACCAGTACGGCATCGTCGGCGTCGAGGACGCGAAGGCCAAGGTGAGCCGCATCACCTCCATGGTCGAGAAGCCGCCCAAGGGCACGGCGCCCTCGAACCTGCATATCACCGGGCGCTATGTGCTCGAGCCGGACATCTTCCCGCTGCTTGCCAAGCAGGAGGCCGGCGCGGGCGGAGAAATCCAGCTCACGGATGCCATGATCACCTTGAGCCGCGACGAGGCGCATCCCTTCTATGCGGTGCGCTTCGACGGCACGATCTACGACTGCGGCTCGAAGATCGGCTTCCTCACCGCGAACGTCGCCTACGGCCTCGAGCGCGCGGATCTGGCTCCGCAGCTCAGGGCCGCCCTCAAGGACCTTCTCTAGGCTCGGTTCGCATCTGCCACTCGTCCGCCAGGACGTTTACCGCAGCCAAAAAATAGCCCTATTCCGGCGTCTCAGGCACGATGTTGCCCGTTTCGGGTGTCATGGGGTTCGGTTATGGTCGGGCGCATCGTCGACCTACGATCCCTCACGCCTTCACGAACCCCAGCGCACGGCCGGAGACTTTAGGAATGGCACGCAAGCGACCCGATGTGACCTCGGCCACGATGCACAAATCGCTGACGCCGCCCGGCCTGTTCCTGGTGCGGATGCTCGTCTTCCTGACGCTGGTTGCCTTTCTTGCCGCCATCCTGCACGAGCAGCTCCAGCTTGCGGTCATGACCAATCCGGGCCTCAACGGCCTCATCATCGGCGTGCTGGCCTTCGGCATCCTCTATGCCTTCCGGCAGGTGGTCCGCCTCTATCCCGAGATCCGCTTCGTCAACGCGTTCCGCATCTCGGACCCCGGGCTCGCGAGCTCCCACCAGCCGGTGCTGCTCGCGCCCATGGCGACGATGCTCCGTGATCGGACGGGAACGCTCTCGCTCTCCACGGTCTCGATGCGGACGATCATGGACAGCATCTCCTCGCGCCTCGACGAAGCGCGCGACACCGGCCGCTACATGGTGGGGCTGCTCGTCTTCCTCGGCCTGCTCGGTACCTTCTGGGGCCTCCTGGAGACGATCCAGTCCGTCGGCGGCGCCATCAGCGCGCTCGACACGTCGGGCGAGACGGTCGCCGTCTTCGACGAGCTCAAAGCCGGCCTCGCGGCGCCCTTGAAGGGCATGGGCACGGCCTTCTCGTCCTCGCTGCTCGGCCTCTCGGGCTCGCTGATCGTCGGCTTCCTCGAGCTACAGGCGACGCACGCCCACAACCGCTTCTACAACGAACTCGAGGAATGGCTGTCGGGCATCACCGAGCTGACGCCCGGCTCATCGAGCGCTACGGAGCAGGCGAGCCGCCAGCTCCTCTCCGCCGTCTACGAGATGCAGCGCGCCGTCGAAGATCTCTCGACGCGCCTCAAGGGCGGCGACGGCGGCACGTTCGGCTCGCCGGCCGGCGGCGGTGCCGACGATCACGTGCGCGACCTTGCCCGCGGCGTGAACCAGCTCGTCAGCCAGATGCGCGCCGAGCAGAAGGTGGTGCGCGAATGGGTGGACGAGCAGGCCACGCAGCAGACCGAGGTAACGAACGTGCTGCGCGACCTCGCGCAGAACATGCTCAAGAGAGGCGGCTAAAATGGCGCGCGGGCGCTCGCGGCGCAGCGGCGAGTACGGAGAGTTCTGGCCTGCCTACGTGGACGTGCTCAGCACGCTGCTGCTCGTCGTCACCTTCCTGATGTCGATCTTCATGATCTCGCAGTACTTCGCGACGCAGGAGGCGAGCGGCAAGGACACGGCACTCGCCCGCCTGAACCGGCAGATCGCGGAGCTGACCAACCTCCTGTCCCTCGAGAAGGGAAAGTCGCGTTCGGCCGAGGACGAGCTTGCCTCGCTGCAGGCGACGCTCGCCGACCTCAAGCAGGAGAAAGACAAGCTCTCGGGCTTCGCGCTCAGCGGCGACGAGAAGGCGAAGGCGGCCGAGGGGCGCATCCAGACCCTCGAGACGGATCTCGACGCGCAGAAGAAGATCTCCAACGAGGCGCTGGCCAAGGTCGATCTGCTCAACCAGCAGATGCTGGCGCTCAGGCGCCAGCTTGCGGCGCTCAACGAGGCGCTCGAAGCCTCCGAGAGGAAGGACAAGGACAGCCAGGACCGCATCAAGGATCTCGGGGCGCGGCTCAACGCGGCGCTGGCGCGGCAGGTGCAGGAGCTGCAGCGCTACCGCTCCGACTTCTTCGGGCGGCTGCGCGAGCTGCTCAAGGACCGCAAGGACATCCGCGTGGTGGGCGACCGCTTCGTGTTCGAGTCCGAGGTGCTGTTCCCGTCCGGATCGGCGACGCTGGCGCCCGAAGGATTCTCTGCCATGGATCAGCTCGCCGTCGCCATCACGGACCTGGTGAAGACCATCCCGCCGGAGATCGGATGGGCGCTGCAGGTGGACGGACATACCGACATCCGGCCGATCGCGAGTTCCCAGTTCCCCTCGAACTGGGAGCTTTCGACGGCGCGCGCGGTGTCGGTTGTGAAGTATCTCGCGTCGCGGGGCGTGCCGGCTGAGCATCTGGTTGCGGCCGGGCACGGCGAGTTCCAGCCGCTCGAGACCGGTTCCGACGAGGAGAGCCTGCGTCGGAACCGGCGTATCGAGCTGAAGCTCACGAACCGGTAGGTCCCCCCGATCCGCGTTGCGCCGTCGCACGAGGATCCTGCAGGCGCGGCGTTTGTGGACACTGGCGTGGGTCCCATCCTTCGCCGGGATGACGTAGAGGGCGGCAGGCGTGTGCCACGCATGCGACGCCCCTTAGCCGGAGCGTGTTCAGCATCACCGTTCGCGGATCGTGGCGCAGCAGAGCCTGGTCGACGTCAGCCGCCGGAACGCGGCTTGACGCTCGCGGGTGGGGCACCGAAGTCCTCGGCGGTGGCTCCAAACAGCTCGTAAGGCAAATTGCGTTGCTGGCGCCACCAGTCCCAAGCGACGTCGGTCGGACCGATCGCGTACTCCACCAGAGTCCAGCCGTCACCGCCCTGCTGCAGCAGGAAGAGGTTGCTCTCCGTCTCGCGCATGCCCTGCGCAAAATCCTCGGCAAACTTCGTGCTGCGCCAGTCGATCGGAACACCGCCGGGCCGCTGCAGCTTGACGTTGTCGTAGGCCCACCCGTCCATGACGTTCAGTGTCTCGACCACGAACTCGACCGGCGCACCGACCTCCCTCTCGAACGTGGGACGGGCCGCATCGAGCAGTTGCGCCCGCAGCGGTGTGCCCTTGGGCGGGCTGTAGATATCGCCGGCTGCCGCCCCGTCGATCGCCAGGTCGGAAATCGACAGGCAGAGCAACAGAAGCAAGTGCACAACGCGCATGCAGCCATCCGCAACGTCCGTTTGCGACGACGGCACTTTGCCCGCGTTCGCGGCAACCGTCGACCCGAGCGTCGGAATTCATGTGCGGCGACGCTGCACGGAGACGGCTCGGCGTAAGCCCAGCGTGCCTAAGGACAGGGCTTGGGCGATGACCTTGTGCAGCAATGGCCGGATCAGCGGGAAGAACGGCGGCGCCGCCGTTTGATCCAATCCGGGACCTCGAAAGAATTGCATTTCGCAAGAACCGGACGCTCGTTTGTCCGATCCATGTTTTCTGCAACTTTATAACAGAGAAAACTCGATGAGCCGAGAAAACGGCCGACGGCGTTTTCGCGCCGCGCTAATCTCGGTCAGATTTTCGCGAAGCGACCGGCTGGACGGCAGGACCACTTCTTCGCAAACCATTTCGGATTGCTTTCATTCCACTTCGCGATCTCGGCCGGGCTCATCATCATGCACATCATGGGGGTGGTGCTCTCGCCCATGTATGTCAAAGAGACTTCCTTGCACCGCGAATGATCTTCCAGGAGGCAAACAGAGACGACCAGCTCCAGCATTGCAAATCCCCAGTCTTCGAGTTGTCCGCTTTTTTGCGGTCCGAACCCTTCGGGGCGCGTCGTCCCTTTTTGCTTTTCTTCTTGACCTTAAGGTTGGCGGCGAATCGCAAACTGCACAAGAAGCATTCATGTGCAAAGCATTGCCAATATCATGAGCTGCGGCGTTTCGGCATCAATGCCGCGGATCGCCCCGGCGAATAAATCGCGCTGAAAAACAACGAATTTCATACGTGCAGCTCGGCGCAATAGCCAATTTCGTCAGCTCATTTTTTGAGCATGGGGCGAGTTGTCCCATCCTGACTGTGGCTTTTTTGTTCGCTCGATAAGGTTAGCAAGAAGGCAATCAATGCCGCTTTTTCGTCATTCGTCAGCGACAGGTCTCTGACCACGGTGGGTGCCAGCGAGGGCCGTACGATCAGGTCGCCGGCGTAGTGCTCCACCACGTCGTCAAGCGTCGCGAGCGATCCGTTGTGCATGTAGGGCGCGGTGTGTGCGACCTCGCGCAGGGACGGCGTCTTGAACTCCGGCAGGCCCGGCGAGCCCGGCGCCAGGGCGCCCCGGCCGAGGTCGCTGCCCGGCAGGCCGACGTCGTGAAACGCATCGTCGGTCAGGCGCCATCCGCCGTGGCAGGAGACGCACCCGCCCTTGCCGACGAAGATGCCGAACCCCTTCAACTCCGTCTCCGTCAACGCGGTGTCCTCGCCTTCGACCCAGCGGTCGAAGCGGGTCCGGGGCGAAACCAGGGAGCGCTCGTAGGCGGCGAGCGCCTCGATAACGGCGGCCTCGCTCACGCCCGAGGCGCCAGGGAAGGCCGCCGCGAAGCGTGCGCTCATCGCAGCGTCCTCGGCGAGCCGGCGCGTAATGGTCGCGAAGTCGCCGGCCAGTTCGTCGGGAGCGAGGATCGGCACCTTCGCCTGCTCGGCGAGGCTCGCGGCCCGCCCGTCCCAGAAGAAGGATGTAGCCCAGGCGAGGTCGTAGAGCGCCGGCGCGTTGCGGGCAAGCACCGCCCCGCCCGGCCCGATCGCGGTCTTGCGTCCATCGGTGAAAGCGCGCGCGGGATCGTGGCAGCTCGCGCAGGAGGCGCGGCCGGACCCGGACAATCGGACGTCGCGGAAGAGATCGTAGCCGAGCGCTGCTTTCATCGCGTCGGGCTGGCCCGCATCGGGGATCTTGCCGGGGCGAGCGAAGATGGCGCGCCACATGGCGTCACGCGCGGGCTCGCGGGCCGCGACCTCGCGCACCGGCAGCTCTGCGTGGCCGGCTCGTCCTTGGCCGGCCGGCGTGAAGCTCCATGACGCCAGGACCAAGACAAGGACGGCAGTCCCGCAGCCCGGCCGGCAGCTTATCGAACGTTTCATTGCGCGTACTCTATCGCCGCTCGGGGCACTGCGATGCACCGTCAAATGCCGAAACAAGCGGCACACCGTGGCCGCCATGGCACGCTCTGGCGGCGGAACGTGGGAGCGTGCCAAACGTCACTTGACCCCGACCCCAACCTCTTCCATCCCATAGTGGATCAATCTTAACAACATGCGGCTGCGACATTCTGCGGGCCGCGACCCAGGGAGCGTGAGCGGCTCCTAAGACGTTGTTAAAACGACGTTCTTCCGGCCGCTTTGAGGGAATTCATGGCCATTGGACTCGAGGATGCACCGTCGGTGCAGGGGACGCTTGTGCGACCCGTGACCGCTGCATGGTTCCTCAAGCGCTCGCTGATCGGCATCGCCATCCTGATGGTCGCGATGGGCGGCCTTGCCTGGCTGACCTATGCCTCCATCGACCCCGACGGAGACGGTGAGCTCGCGCCGAAGGCCGCGAAGGCTGTCCGCGAGGTTCCTGCGCGCCTGACACCGGTCGATCTCTGATCGCGGGCGTTGCGCGCGGCGCGGTCCCTGACTAGCATTCAGGTGCCGTCCCGCAGATGCCCGCTTTCGAGCCGATGAGCCTCGAAGCGATCGTGGTCCTTGCGAGACCGCTGCTCTGAGGGTCGCGCGGATGTCTGCCTACGATCTCGTTCTTCTCATTCTCGTCGCCGGCGGCGCGTTCTACGCCGGCTATCAGGTCGGCCGCTTCAAGGCGCTCGCCGAGCAAGGCAGAGCGCGCCCGTACGGTGAGGCACAGCCGCTGCCCGGGCCCCGCGTTGACGGGCCCTACTCCGAGGCGACGTCCGTACCGTCGCGGCCGAGAGGCTCGCCGCCACCGGCCTCGGCCGGAAACGAGGACGGGACGTGGGGCGGGGCGCCGTCCGGGCGGACGCCGCCGCGGCGCTCGACCAAGCCGCCTCCTGCGGCGGCTGGCCTCATGGGCACGGGCGAGACGGAAAAGTCCGGCAAGGGACAAAAATAAATCCCAATTGAGCGGCCAGCCTGCCGCTCGCTGCGTTTCCACGGGTGCGATCCCTCACAGGCCCTCTCCCATGCGCCTCGCCATGCTGGCCCGAAATCCGGGCCTCTACTCGCACAAGCGCCTCGTCGAGGCCGCGGTGGCACGCGGGCACACGCTCGACGTGATCAACACGCTGCACGTGCACATGAACATCACGTCGAACAAGCCGGTGCTGCGCTACGGCGGCAAGTCGCTGCCGCTCTACGACGCGGTCATCCCGCGCATCGGCGCGTCGATCACCGACTACGGCCTCGCGGTGCTCAGGCAGTTCGAGATGCAGGGCGTGTTTCCCCTGAACGAGAGCGTCGCCATCGGCCGCTCGCGCGACAAGCTCAGGGCGCTGCAGCTCCTCGCGCGCGCCGGCGTGGGCCTGCCCGTGACCGCGTTCGCGCACGGGCCGCGCAAGGCCGAGGACGTCATCAAGGAGGTCGGCGGGGCACCGGTCGTGATCAAGCTGCTCGAGGGAACTCAGGGCATGGGCGTCATCCTCGCCGAGACGGAAGCCTCGGCGAAGTCGATCATCGAAGCCTTCAGCGCGGCCAACATCAACATTCTCGTGCAGCAGTACATCGCCGAGGCCGAGGGCAGCGACGTGCGCGCGCTGGTGGTCGGCGGCGAGGTCGTGGCCGCCATGCGCCGCCTCAGCCGGACGGGCGAGTTCCGCTCCAACCTGCACCGCGGCGGGCTCGCGGAGAAAACGCCGGTCAGCGACGAGGAACGCGCCACGGCGGTCCGGGCGGCGGCGGTGCTGGGCCTCAACGTGGCGGGCGTCGACCTCTTGCGCTCCAACCGAGGACCGATGGTGGTCGAGGTCAACTCGTCGCCGGGCCTCAAGGGCATCGAGCGGGCTACGAACGCGGACGTGGCGGGCGCCATCATCACCTTCATCGAGGCGGCCGCGGCCCATGGGCGCACGGCCACCAAGGGCGCCAAAGGGTGAACGAGGATGGGAAAAGCCGGGCCAGCGCTCAAGTTGCAGTGGGCACTCCGGCCCGACGCTTGATCGCGCGCGGCGGCCTCGCTTATCCTCGTTGGCCGGCAGGGGGTTACCCTGTCCGTCCGGTTCGCGTTCGCACGGTGGCGTGACGCGATCCAGATCGAGGTTCGCGCGCACCCCGAACGCTCGAGGTCGGCGAGGATGGTTCAGGGATGACGGAACAGCAAAAGCACTTTCCGGAATTCTATGTCACGACGGCGCAGCCTTGCCCTTACCTCCCGGGCAAACTCGAGCGCAAGCTGTTCACCCATCTCACGCACGACAAGCCGCTGGCGCTGATCGACAACCTCCTGAAAGGCGGCTTCCGGCGCAGCCAGAACATCGCCTACATGCCCTACTGCGAGGGCTGCCACGCCTGCGTCTCGGTGCGCATCCTGGTCGACGAGTTCGAGCCCGGGCGCACGATGCGCCGGACGCTGGCGCGCAACACCGACCTCGCCGCGCGGCGCGTCTCCGCCATTCCCACCTCCGAGCAGTACGGGCTGTTCCGCAGCTACATCGACGCCCGCCATTCGGACGGCGGCATGGCCGACATGAGCGTGCTCGACTATGCGATGATGGTCGAGGACAGCGTGGTGCGCACGTTCCTCACCGAGTACAGGGCGCGGCCAGAGAACCCGCTCGAGGAGCATGTGGAGACGTGGCCGCTCGCGGGCGTCGCGCTCTGCGACCGGCTCTCGGACGGCATCTCGATGGTCTACAGCTTCTACGAGCCGCTCGAGGAGGATCGCAGCCTCGGCACCTACATGATCCTCGAGCACATCGACTATGCGCGCCGGCTCGGGCTGCCGTACCTCTACCTCGGATACTGGATCGAGGGCTCGCGCAAGATGAGCTACAAGACGCGCTATCAGCCGCAGGAGCACCTCGGCCCCGACGGCTGGGCGCGCGTGACCGCGAAGTAGAGCAATCGGCGCACGCCGTCAGAAGCAACGTCATGGCCGCCCTCCGAGGCGGCCATCCAGGGGGCAGAGCCTGCTCGAGGTCGGCACGCTTGGTCCTGGATGACCGGGTCAAGCCCGGCCATGACGGGTTGGAGTGTTCTCCACCCGACGGACCTTATTTCGTGAGTTCGGTGTCGAGCTTCTTGAACATATAGCTCCACTTCGATGCCTGGGTGTCGATCAGCACCTGCATAAGCCCGCGCAACTCGGCGAGCATGGAGCAGTTCGGCTCGGCGGCGCTGGCGCCCTCCTGGCCCATGGACGAGATCGATGCCAGCAGCTCGTTGGTCTTGGTGTCGTAGACCGTGATCTCGTTGTCCTTCACGAAGGGCGCGGCCTCCTTCAGGAACTGGTTGTCGTTCCAGCCGCGCTTCTCCTTCAACTGGCGCAGCTTGGCCTGGAACTCGGGGCGGTTCTTGTTGTTGAGGTCGCGCAGGGATTCGGCCGCGTGATCAACCGCGCTCTCGAACTCGACCTTGGTGCAGGTTGCCGGCTCCGGCGGGGCGGCGGGCGCCTCCGGCGTGTCCTGTGCCTGTGCCGGCGGGAACGCGCCGAGCGCGGCGCCGAGTGTAGCGGCCAGTATCACGCCCAGGAACTTCGCCGCTGCCACGACCTTAGGTCTCATGTTCTTCCGCCCCGTCCCGTTTCCTACCGGGGCGCCAGGGCCGAGGCAAGACGCACCCGGCTTCCCGATCGCCCGCCGCCGCTCTTTTCAGGACAGGCGTGACTTTCAGCGGAAGGGGGGCCCGAACTTGTTGGAGCGCGGGAAACCCTTGGGGGCGAGGCGGCCGGCCTGGGCGCGGGTGCCGATCCAATCGCGAAGCTCTCCCCATTCGAGGGTAAAGCTGCGGCCCGCCGCATCCAGCCACGAGAGGCCCTCCTTCTTGTGGAAGACGCTCACGTCGGCCAGCGCGCCGTCCTTGAAGCGCTGCAGAATTGTTCCCTTGCCGCGGGTCATCTCGTTGACGTCGGCGAGCGGGAAGATCAGCATCTTGCGGTTCTCGCCGATGGTCGCGACGTGGTCGCCGTCCACCGGCACGCAGACGCGGGCCTCCTCGTCGGCCGCCACATTCAGGATCTGCTTGCCCTTGCGGGTCGAGGCGATCACCTCGTCCTCGGGAACGACGAAGCCGTAGCCGCCGGTGGAGGCGACGAGCAGCTTGCGGCCAGGCTCGTAGACGAACAGCTCTGCGAAGTCCTGGTTCTCCTCGAGATCGACGATCAGGCGCACGGGCTCGCCGTGGCCGCGGCCGCCCGGGAGCTGGCTCGCCTCCAGCGTGAAGAACTTGCCGTTGGTGGCGAAGAGGACGAGCTTTTCGGTGGTCTGCGCCTTGACGGCCCGCTTCAGGCTATCGCCCTGCTTGAAGTCGAGCTTCGAGAGGTCGTCCTGGTGGCCTTTCAGCGCACGGATCCAGCCCTTGTCGGACAGGATGACGGTGATCGGCTCCTTCTCGACGAGGGCGGCCTCGAGATCGACGTCGATCTCGGGTGCGTCGGCAAAGCTCGTGCGGCGGCGGCCGAGCTCGGTCTTCTTCGAATAGCGCTCGCGCGTCTCGCGCACCTCCTCGGAGATGCGCTCCCACTGCAGCTCTTCGGACTTCAAGAGCTGCTTCAGCTCGCGGCGCTCCTTCGAGAGCTTGTCGTGCTCAGACTTGATCTCGACCTCTTCCAGCTTCGAAAGGCTTTTCAAGCGCAGGTTCAGGATGGCGTCGGCCTGCACCTCGGTGAGCTTGAAGCGGGCGATCAGCTTGGCCTTGGGATCGTCCTCGAAGCGGACGATGCGGATCACCTCGTCGATGTTGAGGTAGGCGATCAGGTAGCCGTCGAGCACCTCCAGGCGATGCTCGATCTTCTTCAACCGATACTCGGAGCGGCGGATCAGCACCTCGATGCGATGCTCCAGCCATTGCTTGAGCACGTCGCGCAGCGACAGCACGTTCGGGATCTGGCCGGCCGACAACACGTTCATGTTGAGACCGAAGCGGACCTCGAGCTCGGTCAGCCGGAACAGGCTTTCCATCAGCAGCACGGGATCGACCGCGCGGCTCTTGGGCTCCAGGATCAGGCGCACCGCCTCGGCGGACTCATCGCGCACATCGCCCAGGAGCGGCAGTTTCTTCTCGGTCAGAAGCTCGGCGATCTTCTCGACCAGCTTGGCCTTCTGGACCTGGTAGGGGATCTCGGCGACGACGATCTGATAGCCGCCGCGGCCGGTGTCTTCCTTCTCCCACTTGGCGCGCAGGCGGAAGCCGCCGCGGCCGGTCTTGTAGGCCTCGAGAATGGAGTCGCGCGGCTCGACCAGCACGCCGCCGGTCGGGAAGTCGGGGCCCGGGATCATCTCGACCAGCTTCTCGATGGTCGCGTTCGGATGCTTGATCAGATGCAGGAGCGCCGCACACAGCTCGTCGACGTTGTGCGGAGGGATGTTGGTCGCCATGCCGACGGCGATGCCGGCGGCGCCGTTGGCGAGCAGGTTCGGGAACGCGGCCGGCATCACGGACGGCTCCTGCTCGCGGCCGTCGTAGTTGGGGCGGAAGTCGACCGTGTCCTCGTCGATGCCGTCGAGCAACTCGGCGGCAACGGTGGTGAGGCGGGCCTCGGTGTAGCGGTCGGCAGCCGGGTTGTCGCCGTCGATGTTGCCGAAATTGCCCTGGCCATCCACCAGCGGATAACGGACGGCGAAATCCTGGGCCAAGCGCGCCAGCGCGTCGTAGATCGCCTGGTTGCCGTGCGGATGGTAGTTGCCCATCGTCTCGCCGACGATCTTGGCGCACTTGCGATAGCCCTTGTCCGGGTCGAGGCCAAGCTCGCGCATGGCGTAGAGGATGCGCCGGTGCACGGGCTTGAGCCCATCGCGCACGTCGGGCAGCGCACGGTGCATGATGGTCGAGAGGGCATAGGCCAGGTAGCGTGTCTCGAGCGCGTCCTTGAGCAGGACGGGCTCGATGGGGCCGGGGCCAGGCAGAATCGGTTTGTCTGTCATAGGCGTTGGTTACTTCCCTGCCGGGCGGCGCTCAAGTGCAGGCGCGCCACAAGTTGCAGCATCCACAATTGCTTGCTGTTTATGCCCTCAAGCGGCCTCCGCGCAAGACGCGACGGCGCCTTGTCTTTGCCGCGGTCGGCGTCTTTCCTGACCGCGAACGCAACAAGCTCCGGACACCATGCCCGCCGTTCTTCCCGACACGCCCGCTGTCGAAGCCCAGATCATCGAATTCACCAACGCCTACCGCGGGCGCCAGAATCTCGGGACGCTGACGGCAAATCCCAACCTGACGAAGGCCGCGCGCACCTATGCGGCTTTTCTTGCCAAGAGCGGCCTTTTCTCCCACACCGCCGACGGGCGCGAGGCGGGCGACCGCATCACGTCGGCGGGCTATGCGTGGTGCCAGATCGGCGAGAACCTCGCCATGCACCTCGACAGCCGCGGCTTCGAAGCGCGGGCGCTGGCCGAGAAGTCGGTGGAAGGGTGGATCAACTCGCCGCCGCACCGCGCCAACCTGGTGGCGCCGCACATGACTGAGATCGGCGTCGGCGTGGCCCGCGCGCCGGACAAGGATCCGAAGTTCATCTCGGTGCAGCTTTTCGCGCGGCCGCAGTCGCTCTCCTACGAGTTTCAGATCTCGAATACGACGCGGGACAGCGTCGCCTACTCGTTCGGCGGCGAGGCGCACGAGATCAAGCCGCGCTACGCGGTGACGCATTCGTCGTGCAGCCCGGGCGAGATCAGCTTCGATAGCTTCGGCGGCGGGCTATGGCCGACGAAGCTCTCCATGCGCTACGAGGCGCGCGACGGGCTGCTCTACAGGCTCGAGCCGGACGCAGACGGCGGCGTGCGCGTCGCCGTGACGCCGATCGAGCGGGTCAGGTAAGCGGCTAAATCCACACGTATCTGGATGCCGGCCTGCGCCGGCATGACGGCAGAGTGTGAGCAGCCGGCCGGCCAATAGACACCGTCACGCCGGCGGAGGCCGGGGTCCAGATACGTATCAGGTTTGCGGGACAGTCGAGGGACGTCACGGCGCGTGGCCGGCCTCGTCGAGGCGTTTCAGAAGCGTAAGGAGGCGGGCGCGGGCGTCCGGCATCTCCTCGCCGCGCGGGCGGAAGACGCGGGTCTCCAGGAAATGGCCGGTGAGCTCGAAGGCGCGCGCGATGTCGCCCGGCGCAAGCGCCGCCTTGCGGCCCGGCAGCAGGAACGGCGGCAGAGGAAGCAGCCGGTCGCGATAGGGCTCGCCGGCCGAAGCCGAGACGGCGCGGCCCGTCTTGGGGGAGACGTAGATCAGATCGTCGTTGGCGCCGGTGGCCGCACACTGGGAGAGGTCCAGGCCGAAGCCCAGCTCGTCGAGCAGCGCCATCTCCCAGCGCGCGAGCAGAGCAGGCCAGACGCTCGCGTCGTCGAGATAGGCGAGCACGAACAGCGTCACCTCGTAGAGGTTCGGATGCGGATCGCGCTCCGGCAGCAGGTGGGCGAGCGCCGCGAGCGAGGTGAGCGCAGCCAGCGCCGCCGGCTCGTCCATGGCGGAGGCGGCATAGCCACGGATCAGCTCGACCGACATGTGGCCGAGGTGATCGGCGAGGCGCGCCTTCCACGTGACGTCGACGTGGTTGCCGATCTGCAGCACGGGGCGGGCCTTGCGCGAGCGCCCGCCGTGCACGAGGCCGAGGTGGCGGCCGTGCGAGCGCGTCAGGATCTCGACCACCGCCGCCGTCTCGCCGTGCGGGCGCACGGAGAGAATCACACCTTCGTCGGACCAGTTCATGGGGGGAGCTTAGCGGAAGCAAGGCTCGCGGAAAGGGGCAGGCAAATGCAGGGGCAACCGGCCCGGCAGCAATAGCAGCTCTTGTGGCGGCTCCGCAAACGGCCATAGCACGCAGCTTCGAGCCGCCTACAACGCGTTCTTGACTATTCTTCCGTCCTTCATGATCACCACGAAATTCTTTCCTGGATCCGCGATGAGATCGATCGTCTCCAGCGGATTTCCATCGACCAACAGCAGGTCCGCAAGCGCGCCCTGCTCTACGATGCCGAGCTTTCCGGGATAAGGATTGCGCTCGCCCGACAGCGTCAGCAACTCGGCGTTGGCACTCGTCGCCATGATCAGCGCTTCGGCGGGCGTGTACCAGCGGGTGAGCGAGGCCAGGATCGCCCCCTGGCGCTTTGCCAGTGCGCTGGAGAACAGGACGTCGGTGCCCCATGCCGTCCTGATCTTGTATTTCTTCGCCAGCTCGTAGGTTCGGCTAATGCCGGGCCAGACCTGATCCGCCTTGATCCTCTGGATCGAGCCAACCGGAAAGCCTTGACGCAGCTCTTCCGGCAGTGGCTGCAGGCTCAACCAAACTCCCTTCTCGGCGATCAGTCTGGCGTCTGCTTCGTCCATCATAAATCCGTGCTCGATGCACTTCACGCCAGCGGAAACGGAGCGTTGGATCGCCGCCGATGTGAACGCGTGCGTGCTGACGTAGGTGCCCCAGTTTTCGGCCGCTTCGACGGCAGCGCGAAGCTCCGCCTCGGTGAACGTCGTGACATCTATCGGACTGAACGGCGACGACACGCCACCGCCGGCCGTGAGCTTTATCTGGGAGGCGCCCTGCATCAGCTGCTCCCTGACGCGCACGCGCACCTCGTCCGGGCTGTCGGCAACCATGCTGCCGCCAATCTGCTCCATGCGGGTGAGCGAGCCGCCGATCCTCCGCGGCAGGTCGGACAGTTGGCGGAAATCCCCGTGTCCGCTCGTGACCGTGATTATGGCGCCGGACGGATAGATGCGCGGTCCATCGACGACGCCCTCGTCTATGGCACGCTTGAGACCGAACACCGCCCCGCCGACATCGCGAACCGTCGTGAAGCCACGCAGGAGCGTAGCGTGGGCTTCGGCAGCCGCCACAAGATTGTTGTACCCGATATCGCCGCCAATCGCCTGCGCAGGGTCAGGCCGTATCAGCATCGCATGCCAGTGCGCGTCGATCAGGCCGGGCATCAGCGTCCGTCCGTCTCCGGCAATGATCGTGGTCGAGGCGCGGCGATCGACTGGAACGGGGTCTGCGGAGATCTTCTCAATGATGTTGCCGCGGATGAGCACGTTCATTGCGGCGCTGAGCGTGTCGCTCTTGCCGTCGAAGATGCGTACGTTGTCGAACAGTGTGAGAGCGGACTGATCGGCGGCTCGCTCTTCAGCCGAGACCGCCGTGTGGACGAGGCACAGTAGGGAAGCAACGAATGTCCGGCCAAGCATCGGAATCCTCCTTTGCCCCCCAGCGACCTCAAAAACAACTAAACCTTCGCCGCCGTCGTGACCAGTTGAACGCCTTTCCTCACGTCGAATGGGGTTAACCAGCCGAAGCGCTTTGGATCAAAGGTGCTCAAATCCAATACGGTTTTCGCGCAGCTCGCGAGTCCGGCTCTGGCGAGGAGGAAGGCCCCGAGGCGCCTGCGACCGCCTCAGTGCGGACTTCGGGAGTGTCGTCACTCCTCCGGGAAGTCGAGGCCCATCTCGCGGTAGCGCGCGGGGTCGCGATCCCAATCCTCGCGCACCTTGACGAACAGGAACAGGTGCACGGGCGCGCCTACGATCTCGCTCAGCTCCGTGCGGGAGGCCTGCGAGATGCGCTTGATGGTCTGGCCGCCCTTGCCGAGCACGATGCTCTTCTGGCTGTCGCGCGCGACGTAGATCACCTGCTCGACGCGCACCGACTTGTCACGCAGCGTCTTCCAGGACTCGGTCTCGACCGTGATCTGATAGGGCAGCTCGTCGTGGAGGTTGTCGTAGATCTTCTCGCGCGTCACCTCGGCCGCAAGCCGGCGCAAAGGAATGTCGGACAGCTCGTCCTCGGGATAGAGCCACGGGCCTTCCGGCACGCGCGCCGCGAGGTAGCGCTTCAGCTCCGCAACGCCGTCGCCGGTCAGGGCCGCGATCATGAACACGTCCTCGACGGGGAGACGTGACGACAGCTCCTCGATGAGCGCGAGCAGGCGCGCCTTGTCCTCAACGCGATCGACCTTGTTCAGCACCAGAATCGGCTTCTTTCCCCGCTGCTCGGCAAGCTTCACCAGAAGCTGGTCGACGTCCTCGTCGAGGCCCTTGGCGGCGTCGACCAGCACCAGAACCTGGTCGGCGTCGGCGGCGCCCGCCCAGGCGCTGGCGACCATCGCCTTGTCGAGCCGACGCTTGGGGGCGAAGATTCCCGGCGTGTCGATCAGCACGAGCTGGCTTGCACCCTCCATGGCGATGCCGCGGATCTGGATGCGCGTGGTCTGCACCTTGCGCGAGATGATCGTGACCTTGGCGCCGACCATTGCGTTGACCAGCGTCGACTTGCCGGCGTTCGGCGCGCCGATGATGGCGATCACGCCGCAGCGGCGCGGACCGGCGGCATCGCCCTCTGCCGCGGCTTTGGGTGCGTCAGCCAACCGGGCGCTTCTCCATCACACCTTCCCGCTCGAGCATCACAGTGGCCGCCGCCTGCTCGGCGGCGCGCTTCGAGGCCCCCTGCCCGCGCGCCGGCGCCTTGCCGCGAATGCGCACCTCGGAGGTGAAGCGCGGAGCATGATCCGGTCCGGTACGCTCCACCTCGACGTAGCTCGGCAGCGCGAGCCCCTGACCCTGCGCCCATTCCTGCAGCGCCGACTTGGGGTCGGCGGCGGCATGGCCGAACGTGACCTCCTCGTTGCCCCAGAGCCGGCGCACGACGTCGCGCGCCGTGTTGTAGCCCGCCTCGAGAAAAACCGCGCCGAGCACGGCCTCGACGGCGTCGGCCAGGATGGTGGTCTTGAGGCGGCCGCCGCTGCCCGCCTCGCTCTCGGACAGCATGAGGAAATCGCCGAGGCCGAGCGTGCGGCCGACCTTGGCGCAGGTCTCGCCGCGCACGAGGCGGTTGAGATGACGTGCCAGCTCGCCCTCGGTCGCGACCGGATAGGTCTCCTCCAGGAGCTCGACGACGGCGAGGCCGAGCACGCGGTCGCCAACGAACTCCAGGCGCTCGTTGTCCTCGCGCACCTTCTTCGATCCGCGCAGGCTCGCATGCGTCAAAGCGCGGGTCAGCAGCGCCTCGTTCTTGAAGCGGTAGCCGAGCCTCTTCTCGAGCTCCTTGTACTTGCGGGCCTTGAACATGGCCGGTTCCGCGCTCCGTGCGAGCCGCGCCTCTCCCCACCCCTAGAGCGCGATTAGCTTCGATTGAATCGGGATCGCGCTCTAGCCTTTTGATGAGACCGATGATTCACGCTTCGGACTGATAGGGTCCGAAGCGATCATGGTCTAGCGAACGAGATTGAAGAACCGGCTCCAGCGAATGTCAAAGGGCCATGTCCAGGGCGAGAACCACCGCATCGCGTCCGGCTCGTCGATGGCGGCCGAGAAGAAGATGATCTCGGCGCGCCCGATCAGGTTCTCGAAGGGCACGAAGCCCACGGAAGCCCGGCTGTCCGACGAGTTGTCGCGGTTGTCGCCCATCATGAAGTACTGGCCAGCCGGAACCGTGAACACCTCGGTGGTGTCGAACTCGCCCTCGGGCTCGAGGTCGAGCACCGTGTAGGTGGGCCCGCCGTCCGGCAGCGTCTCCTCGTAGCGCTTGTAGACCACGCGGCGGCAGTGGCGGAAATAGGGGTCGCACTCGATGTTGGCGAACTCGTCCTTGTACACCTTCGGCACCGCCTGGCCGTTGATGTAGAGCACGCCCTCGCGCATCTGCACCTGGTCGCCCGGCAGCCCAACCACGCGCTTGATATAGTCGAGCGACTCGTCCTGCGGCAGGCGGAAGACGGCCACGTCGCCGCGCTTCGGCTCGCCTCCGAAGATGCGACCCGAAAACAGGTTCGGGCTGAAGGGGAACGAGAAGCGGCTGTAGCCGTAGGCGAGCTTCGAGACGAACAGGTAGTCGCCGATCAGAAGCGTCGACTTCATCGAGCCGGAGGGGATGTTGAAAGGCTGAAAGAAGAACACGCGCACGACCATGGCGATGGCAAGCGCCTGCACGATGATCTTCGCGGTCTCACCCCAACCGGATCCCGCCTTGGCCTTGGAGTTCGTGTCCAGGCTCATTCTCCTGCTCCTTGACCCGCCGGGTGGGCCGGGGGCGTACTTAAGACCCTGCTGCCTATAGCGGCTCAGCGCGCGCCGTGCAAACCGGGGTGCGGCGTGGAGCCGCTGCCGTGTTGCGGTGCGGCCGCCGGTCAGTCGTCCGGCACGGCGGAAATGATGACGAATGCCTCAGCAAGCGGAAAATCATCCGTCAAAGCAAGGTCGATGCGCGCGGTACACCCCGACGGGGTTATACGGGCCAACTGCAGCGCCGCGCCCCCCGTGAGGGAGAGCGTGGGACGCCCTGACGGCAGATTGATGACACCCATGTCGCGCCAGTGAACCCCGTGGCGCAGCCCCGTGCCCAAGGCTTTGGCACACGCCTCCTTGGCCGCGAAGCGCTTGGCGTAGGACGCCGCGCGCGCGGCGCGGGGCTCGGATTTCGCGCGCTCGATATCGGTGAAGACACGGTCAACGAAGCGCTCGCCGAAACGGGCAAGAGTGGCCTCGATGCGACGGATGTCGACGATGTCGTTGCCGATGCCGATGATCACGCGATGACCCGGCCGGAGGCCTTGAACCGCGCCTCGTCCATCAAGGCCCGCATGCGCCGGACCGCTGCGTGCAGGCCGCCGAAGATGGCCTCGCCGATGAGGAAATGCCCGATGTTGAGCTCGACGACCTCGGGCATGCGCGCGAGCGCGGCGACGGTGTTGAAGGTGAGGCCGTGGCCGGCGTGCACCTCGAGTCCGCGGGCGGCAGCTTCGGACGCGGCCCTGGCCAGCCGCCCGAGTTCGGCGGCGGTGCCCGTGGCGTCGTCGGCCGCGGCATACTCGCAGTAAGCACCGGTATGCAGCTCGACGATATCGGCATTGAGCCCGGCCGCGGCCTCGATGGCGGCGAGGTCCGGCTCGATGAACAGCGAGACGCGGATACCGGCAGCCTTGAGGTCCGCCACCACAGGCGCCAGCGACCGGCGCTGGCCCACGACGTCGAGGCCGCCCTCGGTCGTGCGCTCCTCGCGCCGCTCGGGCACAAGGCAGCAGGCGTTCGGCACATGGCGGAGCGCGATGGCGAGCATCTCGGGCGTCGCCGCCATCTCCAGGTTCAACGGGCGCGTCAGCTCCGACTTCAGGCGCGCGATATCCGAATCCGAGATGTGGCGCCGGTCCTCGCGCAGGTGCGCCGTGATGCCGTCGGCGCCGGCCTCGACAGCGAGGTGAGCCGCACGCAACGGATCGGGATGGCGCCCGCCCCGCGCGTTGCGAATGGTGGCGACGTGATCGATGTTCACGCCGAGGCGGAGGGAGTTGAGGCTGCTCGTCATCGTCCTTTCATCCGTCGCTCATCGCAGTTGAACCGGTTCGTCCTCCACCTTTTCACCCTCCCCGCAAGGGGGAGGGGGGCAAGGCGCAGAGGTGCCCCCGTCGAAAACTCCGGATATGGAAGATATCACGCCGTTATTCAAACACACGCTCGACCTTGCTGACCACGGCTTTCGCCTTGAGGCCGTTAATGATCTGGTTCAAGTGGGCCAGATCCCAGACCTCGAGGCCGATGCGCAGCTCGGTAAAGTCGGAAGCGCGGCGCAGCATCTTCAGGTTGTCGATGTTGCCGCCGGACTGGCCGATGACGTCGGCGATCTCCGCCAGCGTGCCGGGCCGGTTCGGGGCGGTGACGCTGATCAGCGCCGGAAAGCGCTCCGGGTTCTCGGGGTCGATGTCCCAGGCGACGTCGATCCAGCGCTCGTGCTCGTACTCCTTGAGGCGCGGCGAGTGGATCTGGAACACGCGGATGCCTTCGCCGGGCGCCAGCACGCCGACGATGCGATCGCCCGGCACGGCGCCGCCGGCCTCGAACAGTACGGGCATGTCGTTCTTGACGCCGCGGATGGGCACGCCGCGGACGCGGCCGGCCGGCGCCGTGCCGGGCTGGCCCTCCGCATCCGAGGATGCCCCGAGGCGCAGCTTGCGCGTGAGCCGCAGCCAGCCCTTGGCCTTCCCCGGCTCCTCGGGGCGCGCAGCAGCAGAGCGAGCGGTGGCCGCGAGCTCCGGTGCGACGGCGCGCAGCACATCCTCGGTCTTCACCTCGTTGCGGGCGACCGCTGCGAGGAGGTCGTCGAGGCTCTTGTGCGAGAGACGCGGCAGCACCTTCTTGACGCGCTCGTCCGAGTAGCTCTCGCCGATGCGCTCGAAGGCCGAGATGAGAAGGCGGCGGCCGAGCTCGGCATACTGGCGGCGGATGGCGTCGCGGGCGGCGCGGCGGATGGCGGAGCGGGCGCGGCCGGTGACGGCCAGGCTCTCCCAGGCGGCCGGCGGCGTGTGTGTCTTCGAGGTCTTGATCTCGACCTCGTCGCCGTTGCGGAGGCGGGTGTCGATCGGCACGTGGCGGCCGTTGACGTAGGCCGAGACCGCCGCATTGCCGACGTCGGTGTGGACGGCATAGGCGAAATCGAGCGGGGTGGCCCCGCGCGGTAGCGCGATAAGCCGGCCCTTGGGGGTGAAGCAGAACACCTGGTCCTGGAACAGCTCGAGCTTGGTGTGCTCCAGGAACTCCTCGGGGTTCGAGCCTTCGAGCAGCGTCTCGACCAGGCGGCGCAGCCACTGGTAGGGCCCGCTCTCCTTATCGGTGAAGACGAGGCTCTTCGAGGTGACGCCGTGCGCCGCCCCATTGCCGTTCATCTTCTGCATGTCCTTGTAGAACGCGTGGGCCGCGACGCCGTACTCGGCAACCTCGTGCATGTCGCGGGTGCGGATCTGCAGTTCCACGCGCTGATGGCGCGGGCCGACGACCGTGGTGTGGATCGACTGGTAGTTGTTCTGCTTCGGCGTCGAGATGTAGTCCTTGAAGCGGCCGGGCACGGTGCGCCAGGTCTGGTGCGCGACGCCGAGCACGCGATAGCAGTCGTCGATGGTATCGACGATGACGCGGAAGGCGTAGATGTCCGAGAGCTGCTCCATGCTGATCTGCTTGTTGGCCATCTTGCTCCAGACGGAGTACGGCTTCTTCTCGCGCCCGGAGACCTCGGCCTTCATGTCGACGTCGGCCAGCATCTTGTGCAGCGCCGTCTCGATCTCCTCGACCAGCCCCTCATTGCGGTCGCGCAGCTCCTCGAGCTTCTGCGTGACGGTCTCGTAGGCTTCGGGATTGAGCCAGCGGAAGGCGTGCTCCTCGAGCTCGTCGCGCAGCGCCTGCATGCCCATGCGTCCGGCGAGCGGCGCGTAGATCTCGAGCGTTTCCTCGGACACGCGCTTCCTCGCCTCGGGCTTCATGTGCTCGAGGGTGCGCATGTTGTGCAGACGGTCCGCGAGCTTGACGAGCAGCACACGGATGTCGCTCGAGATGGCGATCAGAAGCTTACGGAAGTTCTCCGCCTGCTCGGCCCTCTTCGTCACCAGATCGAGGCGCTTGATCTTGGTCAGGCCGTCGACGAGGGCGCCGATCTCGGGCCCAAAAAGCTGGTCGATCTCGGCGCGGGTGGTGTCGGTGTCCTCGATGACGTCATGCAGCAGCGCCGTGACAATGGTCGCGTCGTCCAGCTTGAGGTCGGTCAGGATCGCCGCCACCTCGAGCGGGTGCGAGAAGTACGGCGCACCGGAGGCGCGCTTCTGGTTGCCGTGGGCGCGCATCGCGTAAACGTACGCGCGGTTAAGCAGCGCCTCGTCCGCAGTCGGATCGTATTTCTGTACTCGCTCGACGAGCTCGTACTGACGCATCATGGCCCGCACACACTCCCGGCGCCGCCCAGCACCGCACAGTCTCCGCCTGCCCGCCGCACACGGCGCCGTTCGCGCGCCACCGGGGACAAGCGTCGCTCAAAACCATACAGATGCCCGGCGCGTCAGCCGCGGGAAATCAGCGCCCGCGCTCGCGCGGGCCGCCGCTGCCGCCGTTGGAGGACGGCTCGGACGGGGTCATGCTCTCGAGGCCGCGCAGAAGCTGCTCCTCGGTGAGCACGTCCACCTGGGTGTCGGACGCTTGGTCGTCGCGGCCAAGGATGGGACCGCGCCGCTCCTGCGGGAGCACGGGGGCGGCCGCCGCCTCAGGCTCGTCGACCTCGACGTTCTTCTGGATCGAGTGAATCAACGATTCGCGCATGTCCTCCGGCGGAATCGTGCGCTCGGCGATCTCGCGGAGCGCAACCACCGGGTTCTTGTCGTTGTCCGGGTCGATGGTGATTGCGCTGCCGTTGGCAATCGACCGGGCCCGATGCGCCGCCAGGAGCACAAGCTCGAAGCGGTTGGGGACCTTGTCGACGCAATCCTCGACTGTGACGCGTGCCATTCGCTAGCACCCCTCTCTCGTCTCGCAGATGATGCGGAGTAGAATCTATCGCTGCCGCGGCCCCTCACCGAGCCCGACATGCCGCTCAAGTGCGTCTAAGTGGCATGAAACGGGCTTTTCGGCAAGTCGGGGGCGGCGGAAGCGAACCCCTGCCCAGGGGCCAGGATGGGCAAATCGTATTAATCAGTTGCAAATTCCCGGGAAGATCCCATCTCTCACCTACACTACAGCCATAGGGTTGGCGGTTTGCTCATACCTGGTACAACTTTAAGCCGTGGGGGGTGAGACGTTTTTTCACCCTCCAACGATTTCTTTCGTGCAGGATTGCGCTTAATCTTGATCTGAAGCGAACCGCATATCGTTATACGGCCGGCGAGCGCAGCCATTTTTCCGGCGCGTGGAGCCGCACAGTTTCACTCAAGGAACAAAAAAATGCACTTCTACCAAGGCGAACGCGTGGCCCTGTTCATCGACGGCGCCAATCTGTATGCCACCTCGAAGGCTTTAGGATTCGACGTTGATTACAAGCGTTTGCTGGCCCTTTTTCGTCAGAAGGCCCATCTCGTGCGGGCGCTCTACTACACAGCTCTTTCGGAAGACCAGGAGTATTCCTCCATCCGGCCGCTGATCGACTGGCTCGACTACAACGGCTTTACCATGGTCACCAAGCCGACCAAGGAGTTCACCGACGCCTCGGGCCGGCGCAAGGTCAAGGGCAACATGGACATCGAGCTCGCCGTCGATGCCATGCGCCTTGCCGATACGCTCGACCACATCGTGCTGTTCTCGGGCGACGGCGACTTCCGCGGGCTGGTCGCAGCGCTGCAGCAAAAGGGGCGGCGCGTCAGCGTGGTCTCGACGCTGCAGACCCAGCCGGCCATGGTGGCGGACGAGCTGCGCCGGCAGGCAGATCAGTTCATCGACCTTGCCGACCTCGAGCAGTTGATCGGGCGCGACGCTTCCGCACGCGGCGGGCGCTCGTCCGGCGGCCGCGGCCATCGCGACACCACCTACCCCGACGACGTTTCGCGGGAAGAGGTGTAGGTCCGAGGCGCACCAGAGCGCGTTCGCTCCAGGTCGAATCGGATTCTCGGGTGAGAATGCGCTCGATCTCTTTGATCTAGAGTCCGATCCACGTTCTCGGTGCGCGCGTGTCCGCGCCCACCACAAACGATCAGGCTCTCGTCCGGCAGGGAGCTTTGCTTGCCGGCCGTTGTGTGCTTCCTTCGCGCATGGTCCCCGCGCCCTCCCCTTCGCTATCGTCCTTCCCGCCCGAAGCACCTCGCGACTGTCCGCGGTGCCCACGCCTGGTGGCGTTTCGCGAGGAGGCGGCGCGGGCCGAGCCCACGTGGTTCAACGGTGCCGTACCGTCGTTCGGAACCAGTGACGCGCGGCTCCTGATCGTCGGGTTGGCGCCGGGACTGCGCGGCGCCAATCGCACGGGGCGCCCGTTCACGGGCGACTATGCGGGTGAGCTCCTCTATTCCACGCTGCTCGCCTTCGGGTTTGCGCGCGGCACCTACCGGGCGGATCCGGCCGACGGGCTCATGCTCGTCGACTGCATGATCACGAACGCGGTGCGGTGCGTGCCGCCCGAGAACAAGCCGCTGCCCTCCGAGGTCGCCACCTGCCGCGGGTTCTTCTCCGCACGGCTCGCCGCGCTGCCGAGGCTCCGCGCGCTAGTGGTCCTCGGGCGGGTCGCGCACGAGCAGACGCTGGCGACGCTCGCCCTCAAGAAATCGCAGTTCCCCTTCCGCCACGGCGCGCGCCACGTGGCCGGCCCGCTCACGCTGTTCGACAGTCTGCACTGCTCGCGGCTCAACACCAACACGGGCCGGCTCACGACCGAGATGTTCCACGACGTTTTCCGCGACGTGCGCGCATTCCTGGACGAGCTTCCGGCTAAAAAATAGTCGTCGTGGTACCGACAAAATCCCGCGCGTCCCCCTTCAAGGTTGCCGGCCGGCCGCCTATCATCCGTCTGCAGCAGACTCGCGCCAGTCCCGGCCGACCGTCTCTGCAGACCCAGAGCGCGATCGATTTGATTGAAACGGTATCGCGCTCCAGGTTTTGATGAGACCTATGATTCACGCTTCGGATGGATAGGGTCCGAAGCGATCGTGGTCCAGCGGAGGATGTTGATGGCCGCCAAGCCCGCACTCGAAATCGCGCCCGAGAAGGTGGCGCACGTGATCATCAAAGCGCGCGAGTACGACGCCAAGGTCGGCGCGTGGAACGCGTCGGCCGAGGAGGGAGACGCGGAGGAGGATCCGAACGCCATCCTCGAGGATTTCGCCAACGATCCGACGGCGGCGGAGATCGCGGGTTTCATCGACGCGCTCAACGACGACGAGCAGGTGAACCTGGTGGCATTGGCGTGGGTCGGCCGCGGCACGTTCGAGCCCGAGGAGTTCGACGAGGCGGTGGAGATGGCCCGCAACGAGCAGACCAGCTCGACGGCGAGCTATCTTCTGGGCCTGCCGCTGCTCGCCGACTACCTCGAGGAAGGGCTCGAGAAGCTCGGCTATTCCGCCAACGACATCGAGAGCGACGTGCTTTAGCGGCGCGAGGCCCCCACGGGCGTACCGTGTCATCACCGCGCGAGCGTGGCGAGAAGGTCGCGGGCGTGCGTGTGCGGGGGATGCACGGGGTACACCACGCGCTCGATCGTGCCGTCGCGGAGCACGAGCGTCAGGCGCTTGAAATAGGGTACGCCGCTGGTCTCGAAGGCGGGCAGGCCGAGCACCGCACGCAACGCGCCGGCCGCATCAGAGAGCAGCGGAAACGGCAGACGCACGCGCGCCGCGAACTCCTGCTGGTCCGGGGTCGACTGCCCGCTCACGCCGAGCACGTCGAAGCCTGCGGCGCGGAAGGCATCATAGACGTCGCGGAAGCCCTCGGCCTCGGGCGTCGAGCCGTGGGCACCCGGTATGTCGTCCCAGCCCGGGGGATTGGGAAGACCGGGGCGGCCGGTCCACGGGTAGACGAAGACGATCCAGCGGCCGGCAAGGCGCGCGAGCGAGAGGCTGTGGCCGTCGGTGGCGGGCAGCGGCGTTGCGGGAAGCGCAAGGCCCGGCACGAGGTGGCGCGCGCTGCCGTCGTCCTGGGGCGGCGGATAGGGCCACTGGTCGGTCATCGCGGGTTCGCCTGCAGCCAGGCGAGCACGTCGCCGGCGTTCCGGTCGGGCGGAAAGACCGGATAGAACACGTGCGTCACGGCTCCATCGTCGATGATCAGCGCAAGGCGCCTGATCATGGTCCGGCCAGCGACCTCCATGGTCGGCAGCGCCATGGCCCGTGCCAGACCGAGCGCCGCATCCGACAGCAGCAGAAACGGCAGATGCAGCCGCGCCGCAGTTGCCGTCTGCTCCGCCAGCGTCTGCGTCGAGAGGCCGAACACGGCGGATGCTCCGGCCGCCTTCAGCTCAGCGTGCAAATCGCGGAAGGCGCAGGTGTGCGGCGTGCATCCGCGCGCACCGGGGATCAGGTCCCATCCGTCCGGCAGCGCGACGCCGGGCGTTCCCGTCATGGGGTAGGCGAACACGACCGTGCGCCCGGCGAGCTTGCCGAGGTCGACCGACGTACCGTCGCTGGCGGGCAGTGCAACGTCGGGCAAACGGGTGCCGGCCAAGTGGCGGGCGGCGCCGTCGTCCTCGGGCACCGGCAGCTTCGACCAGTCGACATCGAGAAAGCTCGCGTTGTCGGCCATGTCAGCCCTTCTCGCGCATGATGCGTGCCTTCTGGCGGTTCCAGTCGCGCTTGGCGGCGGTCTCGCGCTTGTCGTGCAGCTTCTTGCCCTCGGCGAGCGCGAGCTTCAGCTTGGCGCGGCCCTTGGCGTTGAAATAAAGCTCCAGCGGCACGATGGTCATGCCCTTGCGCTCGACGGCCTGGAAGAGCTTGGCCAGCTCGCTCTTGTGCAGCAGCAGCCGGCGCTTGCGGCGCGGCTCGTGCTGGAAGAAGCGGCCGGCCTGCTGGTATTCGGGGATGTAGGCGTTGATCAGGCAGAAGCTGCCGTCGTCCTCGAAGGAGGCGTAGCTCTCGCCGATGTTGGCCTGGCCGGCGCGCAGGCTCTTCACCTCGGTGCCCTTGAGCTCGATGCCGGCCTCGTAGGAATCCGTGATGAAATACTCGTGGCGCGCCTTCCGGTTCTCGGCAACGAGCCGGCGGCCGTCGTCCTTCTTGGCCGACATGACTCTCTTGCTTTCTATTCGGCGGCGGCGGCCTGCAGCACGCCGACCTTGGCGAGCGCCGCGTCCACGACCTTCCTGGCCGCGTCGGTTATCGGCACCAGCGGCAGGCGCATCTCCGCAGAGCAGAGGCCGAGACGCGAGGCGGCATACTTCACGGGGCCGGGATTGGTCTCGACGAAGAGCGCGTCGAACAGTGGCAGCAGCCGGTCCTGCAGTTTGAGCGCCGCCGGGAAATCACCCTTCATCAGCGCGTTCTGGAACTCGGAGCAGAGGCGCGGGGCGACGTTCGAGGCCACCGAGATGCAGCCGTGGCCACCGTGGGCCGCGAAGCCGAGGGCGGTCGCGTCCTCGCCCGAGAGCTGGACGAACTCCGGCCCCAGGGCGGCGCGCTGCTGGGAGACGCGCGCCAGGTTGGCCGTCGCGTCCTTGACGCCGACGACGTTCTTCAGCTCGAAGATGCGCGCCATGGTGTCGACCGCCATGTCAACGTTGGTGCGGCTCGGGATGTTGTAGATGACGATCGGAATGCCGACCTTGTCGTTGATGGCCTTGAAGTGCTGGTAGAGCCCTTCCTGGGTCGGCTGGTTGTAGTAGGGGTTCACGATCAGGATGCCGTCGGCGCCCGACCGCTCGGCGTGGGTGGAGAGCTCGATGGCCTCGTCGGTGGCGTTGGACCCCGTGCCGGCGATCACCGGCACGCGTCCGCGCGCGACCTCGACCGTGATGTCAATCACCCGCTTATGCTCGTCGAAATTCAAAGTCGGGCTCTCGCCGGTGGTGCCGGTGGGAACCAGCCCGTGCGTGCCCTCGGCGATCTGCCACTCGACAAGGCGGCGCAGCGCGTCCTCGTCTAGAAGGCCGTTCTTGAACGGCGTGATGAGCGCCGTGATGGAGCCTTTGAACATTGGTTGTCCTTATGCTGCCGGCATCGCCATGCCGCCACCTCCCCCAGGGGCGGGCGGGACAGCTTGAACGCGCGCACGCGAGTTTGTACCCTCGCCCCGTTCGCCCGTCTCGGCCACGGCCTCAAATGCGGCTGGGATGGTGGACATTATGCGCTCGGGCGGAAGCCTGCAAGCCGACGTGGCGGCTAGTGTCGCGTACCACGATTTTCATGACGTAAAGACCGCCCTCCGGGGCGGCGGCCTCTCACTCTTGGATGAAACGGGCGTTTGCGGCGCCGCGGCGAGGATAAGCGTGACGGGACAGACCTCGACATTGACGGCCGGCAGCGCGCTCAGGCGTGCCGCCCGGAGGAACGGATCGGGGCTCGTCGGCCTCCTGGCGTTCGCCCTTGCGGCCATGGCCGCAGGGGGGGCCGACGGCGCGCAAAGCGAGATGCCGAAGCCCGCCAAGCCCTCGCCCAGCGAGCGCGAACACACGGCACGGCTCGACAAGGCGATCGCGCCGCTCAGCACCTTCACGCTGAGCGCCGGCGACGCCCAGCGGCTGCGCGACGCGATCAAGGCGCTTTCGGGGGCCAAGGTGGACGTCGAGCAGGCGAACGCCATCAAGCAGCAGATCGAAGACGAGACCGCGCGCAAGCTGGTGGACTGGTTCCGCCTGCGCAAGGGCTTCGGCGAGGCCGCCGAGTACCGCGCTTTCCTCGATGCCAATCCGGCCTGGGGCGACCGCACCACGCTGACGCAGAAGTTCGAGGAGACGCTGTTCACGCAAGGCGGCAGCTCGGGCGCGATCAAATCCTACTTCTCCGGCCGCGAGCCCCAGACGGGGCAAGGCCTCGCGGCACTCGCCTCGGCCCATCTCGCCGAGGGAGATACGGACGGGGCGCGCCGCTTGGCCGTGAAGGCGTGGCGCGAGACCATCCTGCCGGCCGGGCTCGAGCCCGGATTCCTGGCGCGGTTCGGCTCGCTGCTCTCTGCCGCCGATCACAAATGGCGGCTCGACCGGCTGCTGATCGAGGACATCCGCTGGCAGGGAGAGAAGAATCAGCGCGCGGCCGTGGCGCGCCGCGTGATCGCGCTGCTGCCGGCCGCCGAGCAGAAGAAGGCCCAGGCGCGGCTTACGGTGTTCCTCGGCTCCAAGACGGCGCTCAAGGGCATCGAGGCGCTGCCCGCCGAGCGGGTGCCGGATTGGGGCCTCGTGTTCCATCGCGTGCAGGCGCTCAGGCGCGCAGGCAAGACCGAGGAAGCCGCGAAGGTGCTGCTCGGCGCGCCCACCGAGGAAGCCCTTATCGTCGCCCCCGACGAATGGTGGACCGAGCGGCGCGCCAACGCCTATGCGGCGCTCAAGGACGGCAACCCGAAGCTCGCCTATGCGCTCGTGCGCGAGGCGGGGCCGCTCAGCGCCAACCCGCTCAAAGACCAGTCGTTCATGGCCGGGTGGCTGGCGCTGCGCTACCTCAAGGACGCGAAGAGCGCCGAGCGGCACTTCCAGGTCATGAACAAGGCGGCCGATGGCCCCCTCAGCCGCGCCAAGGCCCGCTACTGGCTCGGACGCACGGCAGAGACCCAGGGCAACAAGGCGGCCGCGGACGAATACTACCGGCAGGCGCTATCGGACCCCGACACGTTCCACGCGCTGCTGGCGCGTCAGAAGCTCGAGCCGGGGCGGCTCGCGATCACCACCTCGCCGCCCAAGGCGCCGACCGCTGAGGAGGTCCGCAGCTTCATCTCGCTCGACGCGGCCAAGGCGGTGGTGATCGCCAAGAGCGCCGGGCTCGACGCCAGCGTCATGCGCAGCTTCCTGGTGCAGCTCAGGATGCACCACCTCAAGAGCGAGGCGGGGATGGCGATGGTGGCGCATCTCGCGGAGGCGGTCGGCGATACGCAGTCGGCGGTGCGGGTGGCGAAGGCAGCCATCGCACGGGGCCACAACCTCTACTACTATGCATATCCGGTGCATCCGTTCCCGGCCTACAAGCCGCTGCGCAAGCCGCCGGAGACGGCGTTTCTCCTGGGGCTCGCCCGGCAGGAGACCGAGTTCAACACGCTCATCGTGTCGGGGGCCGGCGCCAAGGGGCTGCTGCAGGTGATGACGGTCACCGCCAAGCACGTCTGCCGGGACTACAAGATCAAGTGCGACATCGACAGACTGGTGTCCGACCCGTCCTACAATACGATGCTGGCATCGGCCTATGTTGGCGACCGCATGGACGAGTTCTCCGGCTCCTACATCCTGACGCTCGCCGGCTACAATGCGGGGCCGGGGCGAGCGAGGCAGTGGATCCGGGAGTTCGGCGATCCGCGCAACCCGAAGGTCGACCCCATCGACTGGATCGAGCGTATCCCGATCCAGGAGACGCGCGAGTACGTGGGCAAGGTGCTCGCCAACATCCAGATCTACCGGGCGCGGCTCGGCGAGGAGCAGGCGGCGCTGCGTCTCGAGGAAGATCTCAACAGAGCACGCGTGGCGGCGGGCCAACGGAAGGGAGCGTCCGACGGTTAGGGCGTCGCATCGAGTTCACGTTCCGGCCGAGACGGGGCGGTTTCGGCCGGAGCCAACAGCGGGGTGGTGGCATGACGCGTATGTATCAGGCGTATCGAGATATTTATTTCACGGCCCGTGACGGGCTGAGGCTGTACGGCCGGCATTATCCGGCAGCGTTCCACGACGGCACCGAGCGCCGTCCCGTGCTCTGCCTCGCCGGGCTCACGCGCAACGGACGCGATTTCCACGTCATCGCGGAGGCGCTGTCGCAGCACGCCGAAGCGCCACGCGACGTCTACACGCTCGATGCACGCGGGCGCGGGCTTTCCGAGAACGATCCCGACTGGCGTAATTACACCGTGCCCTTCGAGACGACGGACGTGCTCGACTTCATGACCGTCACCGGAACGACGGGCGCGGCGGTCATCGGCACCTCGCGCGGCGGGCTCATCGCCATGGTAATGGCGGCGCTGCAACCGCGCTCCCTGGGGCCGGTGGTGCTCAACGACATCGGGCCCGTCATCGAGCAGAAGGGACTCGGGCGCATCTCGGCCTACGTCGGGCGCATCCCGCTGCCGAGGTCGTGGAAGGAGGCCGGCACGCTCGTGCATGACATGGGTCGGCGCGCTTTCCCAGGCATCTCCGCGGAGGAGTGGGAGGACGTCGCCCGGCAGTGGTTCAACGAGTACAAGGGCCGGCCGGCACCCGGCTACGATCCCGCGCTCTCCAATGCGCTCTCGGTGCTCGATGGCCCCATTCCCGAGCTCTGGCCGCAGTTCGAGGCGCTGAAGCGCGTGCCGGTGCTGGTGCTGCGCGGTGCCCTGTCCGACATCCTCTCCGACGAGACGGTCGAGGAGATGCGGCGGCGGCATCCGGCGCTGTCGTCGTTCGTGGTTCCCGGACAGGGTCACGCGCCGCTGCTCCGGGATACGGAGACGATCGATGTGGTGGCGCGCTTCCTCGCCGCCACCGAATCCGCCGAGCGGCATCCGCGGCTCGCATATGGGTGAGGTGGCCGGCGAGTGGGATCGCGCGGAGGCACCTGGGTCCCGGCCAATCGACGGCGCTATGGTTCTTTGTCGCGACTCGGGCGGAAGCGCGAAAGAAGGCTGACCAGCACGAGCGCAAGCAAGCCCACAGGCACGCCGAAGATAGCGCCGGAGGCGCTGTCGATGCCGAACCAGTTGGCGAGGCCGTGGCGCGTCGCCGTGCCCCGCGCCAGCGTCTCGAGCGCCGCCGCGGCGGCGGCCCTCTCCTCCTCGCTCTCGGCCTCGCGTGCGTCCGTCTCCAGCGTCGCGAACTCCTCGATCGCGAAATCGGCCGCGTTCGAGATCGGCGCCCATGTCCTGTAGAACGCCGCGGGGAAAACCTGAATGCCGACGTCGTAGTAGAGCGTGACGCCGCCGCCGGCGAGGATGGCCGCGATGGCGCCGGCGGCGGTGGCGTGCCTCCAGGCGAGGCCGAGAGCGAGCACGGGGAACAATCCAGCCGCGCCGAGGGAGAGCGCGGAGACAACGATGGTGACGAGCTCGTCGGGCCTCAGTGTCGCGAAGCCCGCGGCGACGGCAGCCGTGGCGAGCGTGACCGCTGGCGCGCGCCATGACCGGCTCGCTGCCGGCTCGTCGACGACAAGCGCGCGCAGGCTGCGGATGAGAGCCGTCGCCATGACGAGCGCGGCCGCAAGTATGGCAATGACGATCAGGGGCGCGATCCAACCCGGCGCGCCGGAGAGCGCGGGAAGCGCGAGCAGGAGGCCCAGCGGCTCGATCACCAGGGCGGCCTGGGTGAGCATCGCGGCCTCGTTGCCGGCGGCCGTAGCTGCAACGGGCAGCACCTGACCGACGTAGGCCTGCCACAACGCGTCTCCTGAGGCGTCGGCCGAGATCGTGCGCGCGGCCGCGACGATGGCGGCGCGAACCTGCTCGTCGAGAGCAAGCCAGCGCTGCTCCGCCGCGAGGGCGTGCCGGGCGAGATGGTCAGCGATGGCGGCGGGATCCGCGGCTCCTGCGCCCACGGCGTCCGCCGCCCGAGAAAGCATTGCGAGCGAGATGCCATGGACGTGCGCGAGGTCGGCCTTGAGCGGCGGCGCGAGCCATGATGGAAGGGCGGCAAGTGGCGTGTCGCCGGCTAGTGCGCCGTAAATCGCGAGCTTGACGTAGGCGGCGAGCGCCGGCACCGAGACCAGCACCAGCATGACGAAGAGCGCGGCCCAGGCGCCGGTCATCCGGCTGATGTGCGGATGCCGTCCGGCAGCCAGCGCCGACACGAGCGGCGGCAGCACGGCCGTGCCCAACGCCACCGAGATGACGAGCGCAAGAAAGTCGCGGCCGGAGAGCCGAAGGAACGGCGCGACGTGCACGGTGAAGGTGTCGAAATCGACGAGACCGTTCTCGAGAAGCGTTCCCTCGTGGCCCGAGATGGCTGTGAGCGCCTGGCCGAAGGCGATGTGCGGGAGGACGATCCCGTGGGCCTTGAAGGCCAGCAGGCCGAGCAGGAAGAAAAGGCTCGCGGCGAGAAGTCCGTAGGCTGCGACGGCCAGCCAGGCGAATGCGCGCTCGCCGAGCCACAGCGTGGCCGCGACGCTTGCTGCCAGCGTGACGAAGATCGCCACGAGATAGGGTACTCCGAGGCCGGCCTCCGCCAGAACGCCGACAAAGGTGAGCTCGGCCGCAAGCAGCGGCAGCACCACGAGCACAATGACGATCGCACCGATGATCGCGGTCGCCCGTCCGAATCTGTGGCGGAGCGCGTCCGTAATCGTCGCCGCGCCGGTGCGGGCCACATGCGGTGCGATCAGGAGGCCGGCCAGCACAACGCCCGCAAGCAGCCCAAGGCCGTAGGCGAGGTGGTCGAACCCCGCCACGAAGACGAGCCCCGGCAAAGACGCAAGCAGTGCGACGGGAACCGCCTGTCCGGCCGCCGCAAGGCCGGCCAGCGGCTCGGCGCTGATCCAGGACCGGCGCGCAGCGGAAGCAGTCGCCTCACTCATGGCGCGCCCCCTCGGCGTCGATGCGGCCCTGCCGCGCTGCCCAGGCGAACGCCAGCACGACGAGGCCGATCAGGGCGCCCTGGGCCGCAAGATAGTAGCCGAACGGCAGGCCACCGATGCGGACGAGATTGAACGGGCCGACGGCCAACGGCAGACCGATCGCAAGAAGCGCCGCGACGAGGAGGGCGACGGTCGTCAGCCGGGCCGTGCGCAACGCGTGCCGTCGCTCGGGTTGGCGGCCGATGGCGCGCCGCGCGAGGCCCGCGGCGACCAGGAGCACGCCCGTCGCGAGCAGGAAGCCGATGCCGCCATAGCCGAGCAGCGGCAGGAGGTCAACGCCCGACGCACCGGGCAGCAGGCCGCCGACGCCGGAGAGGATCGCGACCGCAGCGGCGATGAGCAGAAGCCCGAATCCGACCTCGATCATTCCCTTCCCCCGTGGGTCCGTCGACTATCCGCGCAGAAGCAGGCTCGCCGCAATCGCTATCGAGACGATGATGACGAGCGGGCGGATCAGCGGCGCGCCCCGCGCTATCGCAGCCCGTGCGCCCGCGCGTGCACCCACGATCTGCCCGACGGCCATCGCCAGCCCAATGGCATAATCGACGTGGCCGGCCGCTGCAAAGACGGCAAGCGCCACGACATTCGAGGTCAGATTCAAGAGCTTGGTGCCGGCGACCCCCTTGACGAGATCGGAGCCGAAGAGGGCAACGAAGCCGATCAAATACATCGAGCCCGCGCCGGGACCTAGAAAACCGTCGTAGGCGCCGATCGGCGCCGCGACGGCCAGCGCGAACGACCGCGGCCCGAGGCGAACACTGCGGGCCGTGTCGCGGATATACGGGGCGAGCGCGAAATAGGCAGCCACCAGAAGAAGCACTGCCGGCACCACCTGCCGAAGCCCTTGCGGGTCGACCGCCTGAACGGCCAAGCTTCCGAGACCGGCGCCAAGCGCGGCAGCCACCACCGCCGGCACCAGGCTCGGCACGTCGATGTGTCCGGCGCGCCAGAAGGCAAAGCTCGACGCGGCGACGCCGAACGTACCTTGCAGCTTGTTGGTGGCGATGGCCTGAACGGGCGGCACGCCCGCCATCATCAGGGCCGGGAGGGTCAGCAGACCGCCTCCGCCGGCGATGGCATCGACGAATCCGGCGCAAACGGCCACCGCGACGAGCAGCCCAATGATCTCGAGCTCCACACGTGCCCCCTGCGGCGTACGGCATCGCCCAGGGCCGGCGCCTCGACGACACGCGCGAAAAAATTCGGGGCGGGACCAAGCGGTTCCACCCCGAACATCTTCTCCCTAGACTTGGGCCCTGATTTCTATGGTTCGCCGGTGTAGATCGGCCCCCTCACCCGGCGGGTGCGACAATGAGTGCACCGTCTCCGGCTGTCAAGAACCTGAGGTCAAGCAACGGGCTTTTCTGCCCGGGTAATCCTTTCGATGAGGCTGGCGCGGCGGTCGGCCTTCTTGGGCAGCGCTTCACCATTGGCCGGTGTCGGGGTGGTGGCGCCGTTCTGCTCCGCCGCCTTCGGCGTTTCCCGGGCGGTGGAGCCAGCGGCGCCGTCAAGCGCACGCAGGAACCCGCTCACGCGGGCTGAATCGCCACCCTCCCGGGGGGGCGCCGCGGCCGTACCGGTGCCGACTTTGGACGGTGCCGGAGGGCGTGACGGACGCGGAGCGCTGATGCGCTCGACCAGCGGCTGCTTGGGCTTGGCCGTCGCGTCGCGGCGGGCGCCTGATGTGGGTACGGTTCCGGCGCCCAGGCGGCGCATCTCGTCCATGAAGTGAGCCGCCTGACGGGCGAGCTTCTCGTTGGCGGCGGCGATCTCGGCGCGCAGCCGCTGGATGGTATTGGTCTGCTCGTCGGCCTGGGCCTGAAGCGCGCTCAGGCGCGCGCGCATGGCGACCTTGCTCTCCTTCAGCGCGCGGTCGTCCGCATCCTCTGCCTCGTAGGTGGCGAGCGCCGCCTTGAGGCGCGCCACCTCCGCGGCCCGATCCTCGTTGACCGTCTTCAAGGCGCGGATCTCCGCCTCGAGGGCGGCCTGGCCTGCGTGGCCCGCCTCCGCCATGCTGCGCACGGAGCGCAGGGCGTTCTCGGCGTCGAGCAGGTCCTTGCGCAGGCGGTTGATCTCGGCCGTGAGGTCGATGCCGGGCGCGGCCGTGGCCGACGGCTTTTCCTCCGCACGTGTCGCGGACGACGGCGCGGTGTCGGCGCCGGCGATCTGGTCCGGGCGCGCGCCCGCGTTGGACAGAACGCCTTGCAGGCGCGTAATGACGGCCGACTGGTCGCGCGTCTTGGCGCGCAGCGCCTCGATCTCGGCCCGCAGCGCCACCTCGCCGTCGAAGCGGGGGTCGGCCAGCGTCTCGCGGTTGCGGGCGGCCCGCGCCGCCAGCGTGGCGTTGAGCCGGTGAATCTCGTCGCGCTGCTGGGCGTTGATCTGCGTCGCCTCTTCCAGGGCCTGCATCTGCCGCTGCGAGGACTGTGTGAGGTCGGTGATCTCGCGGTCCCGGTGCACGAGCAGCTTCTTGGTCTCGCCCAGGCGGAACTCCACCTTCGGCATGCGCTCGGCGATGGTCTGCTCGAGCACGCGGCGGGCGTTCTCATGCTCCTCAAGCAAGGCCCTCTGGCGCTCCACCTCGCCCTCCAGCTCGCTGATGGCGGCATCGCGGCGGTTGAGCTCCACACGCTGGCGGGCGACGGAGTTGCCAGCCTTCTCGACCTTCTGTTCCAGCTTATGGATGGTCAGCGCGTAGGTTGCGCGCAGCCGGTCCTTGTCGGCGGCAATCTCGGCGGAGGAGAGCGGCATGGTTGCGCGCAGCTCGTCGGTGGCAATGCGCGCGGAGCGGCGGCCATAGAACGGCGCCAGCAGGAAGCCGATCAGGCCTGCCGTGAAAAACCCGAGCGCGACCAGCATGGCCGACTGGATGGTGATCACCGGCGCATCCCCGGGGTCACTCCTCTCATTTCCGCCGCCGCGGGCCTTCGGCTTCGCTCCGGAACGTGAGCGGGAGCCTACTCGCACCGACGAGGCGACTTAATCTGCCCCTGGCGTCAGGCGCAAGTGTGTCGCTCGGGACGGATTCGCCGTCTGTTTATAACGGATTCCAAGTCGGTGCGCGGGTATACTTCAGGTAGCCGATGTTCGCGCCCAGGCGCAAACCTACCCCCGAGCGGATGACCGCGAGCGTGACATGGCCGTAGGTCTGGAACTGGACGCTGAGGCCGCCGACCAGATAGGCCGCGCCCTGCACTCCGCCAAATCTGTTATAGATCTCCGAAGGATCGTGGAGGTTGTAGACGAGCACCATGGCCTTCGATCCTTCGGCGCCGGCGTCGTAGCCGACCGACGGGCCTTGCCAGAAGACTTTGTGATCGCCGGCATCCTTCGTGTACAGCATGCCTTCGCCGTAGCGCAGGCCGAGCAGGAACGCGCCGCCAGCGTCCTCGCCCAGGATGTAGCCGTTCGGACGGCCCTGGCTCTGGAAAGCATATTCCACCGCCTTGCCAAGGCCCTGGCTCACGGCGCCGAAAAAGCCGTGGCCCGCGGCGACGATCTCGTTCTGATTGTAAGTGCGGCGGTCATCGGATGGCGGGGGGCCTTCACGATAGGCTTCCTGGCCCGGGGGCGCATAGGGCTCGCCATAGCCTCCCCCGTTGTCGACCGGCTGACCCGGATCACTGTAGCTGTCGTTGCGCCCGCCCCGAGGTGAATAGGCGTCGGAGCCCGCAGCGTAGCCGTCGCGGCCCGGAGAGTAGGCGTCGTCGGCGCCATAGCCGCCGCCACGGCTCGGCGAATAGGCGTCGTTGCCGCCGCCGTATCCTCCTCCGCCGCCCTGGGAGTAGGCATCACCGCCGTTACCGGAATAGGCGCTGCGTGGCGCGTAGGCCTCGCCGCCGCCGCGATAGCCGCTGCCGGACGAATAGCCGTCGTTGGCCGGCGGGTAGCCCTCATTGCGCGGGGCATAGGACGAGCCGCCGCTGCGGTAGCTGTCAGGGCTCCATGGCTCGCTGTTCTGGGCGATCACCGAACCGGTGAAAAGAAGCAGTGCCGCTCCGGCGAGCGCGAAGCGATGGCGCGGGCGAAGACTCATGGTCATGGGTATGCGAAATCCTTGGGTGCCGCGGACAAGCGCGACGTCGCGATGGCCGCGCAGAAATGAACCGAACCCGCGATGATCCTTGCTTCAAAGTATTACCAAAGTGTGGCTGGGCCGTGGCTCAAAGCGCGGCGGATGTTGGCGAAACTGCGCAAGCTCTCAATTCGATTCGCGAATCTCCGATTCGTTTTTTGCTCAGCGATTGATCGCGCCGCGCACTCCGCGCGCCCATGCCCTGCGCACAATGATTCGTTTTCGGTCTTGCGCACCGCACGCGCGTGACCACGGAGACTCATTGGCTCCCAAAAAACCCGGCTTATCCCGTGTCTCGCGCACCCAGCCTTTGCAGATCGGGAGGGCGCGTGTATCAGAGCAGACAGGGTGTTCGTGACACATGCGTGGCACACGCGGACCGTTCGAGGGGGATCGGCGCGTGGCTTCATCCGGCAGCCCGGGTCTCGAGCCCGTGGGCCGCGGGAGACGGTCACCCTGTTCGGCGCATCGTTCGCGAGGGGGCAATTCCATGACTGAGACGACGCAGCGCGTGCATCCCACGGATCTCGAACTCGCCGCGCTGATCTCAAGCAAGATCTGCCATGACGTCATCGGCCCGGTGGGCGCCATCTACAACGGCCTCGAGATCCTCAACGAGGACGACGACGCGGAAGCCCAGTCGTATGCGCTGTCCGTGATCCGCAACGTCACGGAGCAGGCGTCGGCACGGCTGCAGTTCGCGCGCTTCGCGTTCGGAGCCGCCGGCTCGCAAGGCGCACTCATCGACCTCGGCACGGCCGAGCAGATCTCGCGCGGCTTCATCGGCCAGGGCAAGCACAAGCTCATCTGGCAGGGCCTCAGCGGGTATATGACCAAGGACAAGGTCAAGCTCCTGCTCAACCTGGTCGCGATGGCCGTCTCTGCACTCCCGCGCGGGGGCGACATCGAGGTCGTGATGCAGGGCACGACGGAGGCACCGAGCTTTGTCCTGCGCTGCCGGGGAACCGGCGCTCGGGCGCCGCAGCACCTCGGCGAGTTCATCTCCGGGGAAGGCATACCACCGCTCGACGCACTCACCATCCAGGCCTACTACACGTGGCGCCTGGCGCAGGCCGCGGGGATGACGCTGTCCATCGTCAAGGACGGCCAGGACGTGCTGCTCTCGGCCTTCGAATAACGCGCTCCACCGACGGTCCTTTATACTTTCGCTTGCGCGGCGAAATTCGCGAGCGGCGGTTTCATCCCGATCGCATCCGGGTTTAAGGCCGCTGGGGCGCTCGTTCTGAGCCACCCCTCAACCTCTCGTTAATTCCTTTATATCACAAAGGACATATCACTGAGGACTTACCGGCCGATACACCAGTTGTGTATCGACCGCTGGCGTCGCGACGTGCTGTTGCCCATGGTCGCATCAATCGACAGGTTGGAGTTTCGTAGCCAATGAAGCGATGCCTGATCGCAGATCAGTCCGAGATCATCCGCAAGGTCGCGCGCCATTATCTCGAGCAACTGTCGTACGATGTGGTCGAAGCGGATTGCGCCGACGAGGCGCTTGAGTTCTGCCGTAACAACAACATCGACGTCATCCTTCTCGACTGGCGCCTGCCGGGGAAGACCCCGGTGGAGTTCATGACCGCGCTGCGCTTCTCGGGCGAGAACACGCGCCGGCCGCTCGTCATCTACGCCACGTCGGAGAACGATCCGGCCGACATCTCGCGCGCGTTTTCCGCCGGCGCGGACACCTACATGCTGAAGCCGTTCGATCAGGCCGCATTCATGGGCACGCTCAGCAGCGCGGGGCTCGCGGCCTGACCTGGAGGGTGTTCGCTCGCGGGCTCCCCGACAAGGTCTGGGACAAGGTCCCGCCCCGTCTGGTCTCCGCCTCCCGCACTTGGTAAGCGTCGCTATCCTCATATCGATGATAGGGACCTCACGTGCTGCGCGTCGAACACCTCCGGATCGGATCGCTGCCGCCGCTCTCCTTCGCGGTATCGAGCGGCGAATGCCTGGCCATCGAAGGCCCGTCGGGGTCCGGCAAGACACGGATTCTGCGCGCGATCGCCGATCTCGACCCCGTCGAGGGGCAGCTCTTCCTGGACGGCGCGGAGCGTCGCGAGATGCCGCCTCAGGCGTGGCGGCGTGCCGTCCGCTATGCGGCGGCGGAGCCCGGGTGGTGGACCGACACACCGCGCGGCACCCTTCCCGCCACGCCGGCATCGCGCCCGCGCATCGACCGTCTCGTCTCGGCCCTCGGACTGGTGGAGGATGTGCTCGATCGTCCGGTGACCCTGCTCTCCACGGGCGAGCGGCAGCGGATCGCGCTGGTGCGGGCGCTGGCCGACGAGCCCAAAGTGCTGCTGCTCGACGAGCCGACGGGCGCGCTCGATGTCGGGGCAACGGCGCTCGTTGAGGAGCTGATCCGATTCCAGCTCCTCGCCGGGCGCAGCGTGCTCATCGCCAGCCATGATGCGGGGCTGATCGCGCGCCTCGCCCATGCGCGCCTCCAGCTCGCGCCGCCGCAGGACAGGGCGCCGAAAGCAGCCCGGATGTCGCCGCCATGACCTACGTTCCGCTCGAGATCTCCGACCTTGCGCTCGCCGCGCTGCTCCTGATCGCCAACGGCGCCGTCTCGTTCGCGTTCCGGCTGGGGCTCGAGCGCTCGCTCGCCATCTCGGCCTTGCGCATGGTGGTGCAGCTCGCCGTGGTGGCGCTGGCGCTCAAATACATCTTCGCGCTCGATTCACCGCTGTGGACGGCACTGTTCGCGCTTTTCATGACGACCGCCGCCGCCTACGAGGTCGTCTCGCGGCAGGAGCGGCGCATCGGGGGCGCGGCTGCGACCGCGCTCGGGGCCGGTGCGCCGTTCTTCGCAGGTCTGGTCGCGACGATGTTCGCGACCACGCTGGTGATCGGGCCAGAGCCCTGGTACGCGCCGCGCTACGTGCTGCCCATCTTCGGCATGATGCTCGGCAACGCGCTGTCGGGCACCAGCCTCGTGCTCGACGCCATGACCTCGGCCGCGGTGCGCGAGCGCTCGGCGATCGAGGCGCGGCTCGCGCTCGGCGCGGGTCGCTTCGAGGCCCTCGACGGCATCTTGCGGCGCGCGCTGACGACGGGGCTGATGCCGATCGTGACCGCCATGGCCACGACCGGCGTGGTGGCCTTGCCCGGCATGATGACGGGACAGATCCTGGCCGGCATCGATCCCGTCTCGGCAGCCAAGTATCAGGTGATGATCATGTTCCTGATCGCCGGATCGACGAGCATCGCAGTCGTTGCCGCGGGGCTTGGATCCGTGCTGCTGCTGACCGACGAGCGCCACCGCCTGCGCCTCGACCGGCTCAGGCAAACATGAGCGTGTGCAGGCACGCTCGCTCGCGCTCGGAAAAGGCGCCTATGGGTGCACGCTTCGGACTGACAGGATCCGAAAGCGATGACGGTCTAAGGCGTCGGTGAGACGGGCGCGACGGGAACCGAGGACGACGCGGACGTCGACGGGGCGCTTTCGGCAGGCGGCGTTGCCGACTGCTGCTGCAATTGCTGCTGCTCGGCCATGGCCTTCGCGGCACGCTCCGCGGCTTCCGCAGCCCGCTCAGCGGCGGCGGCGGCACGCTCGGCTGCAGCGGCGGCCGATTCGGCAGCGGCGGCCGCTGCCTTGCTGGCCTCGCTATCGGCACTCGCCGCCGGCTCGACAGCGGTCGGCGACACAGCTGCTGCGGCCCCTGCCGCAGTCGGCGGAACGGGAATTGCGCCCGTCTCGACCTCAGGCTCCGAGGACGGCGTTGCCTCCGGCGTGGTGGCGTCGGCGGCCTTGGTCTCGTCCTGCTTGGGCTCCTCCGGCTTGGAGTCCGCGGCTGTCTGCTCTGGCTTGGCGTCGGACTTCTCCGCCGACTTCTCCTTGGGCTTGGCAGTCTCCGAGGATCCGGCGGACTTGCTCTCGCTCTTGGCGGGCGCGTCCTTCTTCTTCTCCGGCGTCGTCTTCGCGTCCTGCAGCTTCGGCTTGTTGATGTCGGGGCCCCAGCAGACAGTGGCGGAGGCAGTGCACGTGTGCTCGTCGACGATGATGAGGTTCAGAAAGAGCTCGCAGCTCACGTCCTTCTTGCCGACGGTATACTTCTCGATGCCCTGCTCAGCGGCCCAGGTCGCGATGTGCTTGTCGAGCAGATCCTTGGCGTCGCGGGTGGGACCTTCCTTGCCATAGTCGTTGACCGTGAAGCCCATGCGCTTGCAACCGGCGAGCGCCGGATGCGCGAAGGCGAGCGCACCTGTCAGCGCGGCGGCAAGAGCGAACCTGGACACGAACCCCATCAAGCCTCTCCGTAACGGCCGAAGATCATTTCATCTTCCTGCTGCTATAGCCGTGTCCGGGCAGCATGCCTAGACCGCTTGGCAACATTATGCGCAGGTTTACCAACGGCAAAGGTCCCGTCCCCTCGGGGTCACACCCCAGGGCAGACGCAGGTCAGCCGGCCGCCCCCCTGCAATGCCTGCCGTCCGGCGCTCAAAACAACCCCGCGCTCTCCGAGGAGGGCGCGGTGTTGTCCTCCCCTTGTGGAGGTCTCAATCAGAGCTTGCAGATCGTGGCAGAACCGCGGCAGGTCCAGCCCCAGGAGCCGCCCTGCTTGCAGCTATAGTTGCGCGGCCCGAACGAGTAGCCGCCCACATTCGCTGCCGCGCCGACCTTGTTGCTCGAGCCCATCCACGCGGCCCAGGCGCCCCAGTCGACGGCCTGGAGAAGGGCCTCGTCCACCTGCAGCTTGGCGTCCTGCTGGCTTCCGGCCTCGCCGATCGCGCCTTTCTTGACGCAGGATTTTGCTTCGGCCGAGGCGGTCATGGCCGCAAGGCCCGCAATGGCCGCGAGCGCCGTCGTCAAACGCACAGCTTTGAGCATCGCTCTTATCTCCCTGGAAATACTTCGTGCGCATGGCACAACGGCGGGGACTCTGCCCGACTTACGGTGCCCTGCCCATCGCTGTTTCACAGGAAAACGGACGCTGCGTTGCGATTTTCCGTTGCTCGTTGCCTCCGGACAACTTGCTCAGTTGGCCTGCTGGAGGTTGACCGCTTTTGGGCCTTTTCCGCGCTTGTCCGGCTCCGTGTCGAAGGAGATGCGCGTGCCCTCCGCCAGTGGCCCGACGCCCGAGCGCTCGATGGCGGTCACGTGGACGAAGACGTCCTTGCCCCCGTCGTCCGGCGTGATGAAGCCGTATCCCTTCTGATCGTTGTAAAACTTGACCGTTCCAACCTGGCGCATCGCAACTCTCCACGTGCCCGCGTCACTCAGGGAACCGGCAGGAGCGCGGGCGATGCTCCAGCCGGCGGGCCGCCATCACCTTCGACGCGTGAGACACTTCGGAGTCTTCAAGAGCACGATCCTGCGCACGGCAATCCCAATCGAACCTCGGACCCGTCCCGCTCGGCGGTCACACCGGCATTCGCTACGCGTGCGTCCTCCCGCACGCGCAGCGTCCGAAGTATTCCGAAAAGCCGCTCCGCGTGCAACCCTTGGTGGCTTATGACAGCACCGAAATTTCTGGCCTCACGAGGATGTTACGCGCTCGCCGGCGAGCCATGCGAGGCGGTTTTCGGCGCCCTTGCCGCGCGCGAAAAGTGCCGTCAGATACGGCAATAAAACGGCAAGCTTGGATCCCAAGGTGAAGGGCGGGTTGAGGATCAAGAGGCCCGTGGCCACGAGCGGTCCCTCGTCGCGCGGCGTGTCGATGAAAAGCTCGGCCGAGAGCAACTTCGGAATGCCAAGCGCCGCGGCATCGCGCGAGAACGCGGCAGCGGCACGCTCGTTCTTGATCGGATACCAGAGGATCACCGTGCCCGTCGCGAAGCGGCGGTGGGCGGCCGTAAGCCCCTCCAGCAGACGCTTGAACTCGCCGGGCTCCTCGAACGGCGGATCGATGAGGACGACGCCGCGCCGCTCCTTCGGCGGCAGCAACGCCTTGAGCGCCGTCCAACCGTCGAGCGCCAGCACCTTGGTTTGACGATCCTTCGCGAACAGCGCCGCGAGGCGGTCGGCATCCTCGGGATGCGCCTCATTGACGACCAGGCGATCGACCGGGCGCATGAGGCGGCGCGCGATTTGCGGGCTACCGGGATAGCGGACGATGCGATCACCGCCGTCGTTCTCCGCGCGGACCACGTCCAGATAAGGCGCCAGCATGGCCGCGATTTCGGCCGGAGGCGCGGCCGGGAGAAGGCTGCCGATACCGTCCTGCCATTCCCCCGTCTTCTCGGACTCACCGCTCGTGAGGTCGTAGAGACCGGTGCCGGCGTGAGTGTCGATGACGCGGAACGGACCTTCCTTCAGCTTCATGTGCTCGATGACGAGGGCGAGCACGGCGTGCTTCAAGACGTCCGCGAAGTTTCCGGCGTGATAGATGTGGCGATAGTTCATGGGTGCCCGATGCTGCAGGAGACGGACCGGCTGGGCGCCGGTGCCGTCTCCCGAAGCTTTCTAGCACACGCGAGGGCCTGTTTGTCGGGCGCCCGCCGCCGTCAACCGTTCGTCGAATAGCTGTAGGTCGGCACGGCGGGCGGAACGGCCGGGCCCGTCGACGCGGACGCGGCAAGGCCACCCGGGCGCTCGAGCTGCGGGGCGATCTGCGAGGGGTCGTTCACGCGGCGCGAGCGGCCGTCGAAGGCGGCGCCCTGCTCGATCGAGAGCAGGTGGCTGTGGATGTCGCCCTCGACCTCGGCGGTCGCGTGCAGGACGACATGGGTGCCCATGATGGCGCCGTTGACGCGGCCGAACACGTCCACCGTCTCGGCGGCGATCGCGCCCTGGATCACGGCTTCCTTGCCGACCTCGAGCTGACGGCTGTGCAGATCGGCCTGGATGTTGCCGAGAACCTTCAACGACCCCTTGCAGCGAATGGTGATCGTCTCTCCCTCGATGGAGAGATCGTTGCCGATCACGGACTGGGTGGCGGCTGCGCCGGCGGACGCGACTGCGTGCAGATGCTGCTTCTCCACCCCGTTACCCCGACGCAATTGCGGTGCGGGAGCCTCGGCCGGAACCGGCTCGGGCTTGCGACTGAAAACCATGCTCACTCTCCCTGACGCTACTGGCAATCCGCACACGCCATGTGTGAGGCCTGAGTTGGTCGAAACGATGTCATTGGCCGGAGCGGCGACACCCGCGACGACGTTGCTGCTTGCGATCATGGCGGGATGCATCGGGTCCGAACTCGGCTCGACGCTCGGGCATTGAATGGACGATGAGCGCGATCGACGAGGAAATGAGAGCCCAGCGCGAGGCGATGGTGCGCGAGGTCGAGCAGTCCGCGGCAAGCCTCACCAGCGAGCTTGGCCGTGGCGCGCTCTCGCCGCGCGTGCTCGCAGCGCTGCGTGCCGTGCCGCGGGACCTGTTCGTTCCGCCGGAGCATATCTCGGATGCGTACCGCAACCGGCCGGTACCGATCGGCTACGGACAGACCATCTCGCAGCCCATGATCGTCGCGCTGATGACCGACATCCTGGACCTCAAGCCCGGCGACAAGGTGCTCGATGTCGGCACCGGCTCGGGCTATCAGGCGGCGGTGCTGGCCCAGCTCGTGGACATCGTGCACACGATCGAGCTCTGCGCGCCGCTCGCCGAACGTGCGGCAAGGACGTTCAAGGCGCTCGGGCTTGGCAACATCCACACACGCATCGGCGACGGGCATCTGGGCTGGCCGGAGGCGGCACCGTTCGACGCCATCCTGGTCGCGGCTGCCGCAGCCGAGGTTCCGGAGGCTCTGATCCAACAGCTCGCACCGGGCAGGCGTCTGCTCATGTCGGTCGGCGGCACGGCGCAGCAACTCATTCTTGTCGAAAAGCGGAGCGATCAATCGACCGTCTTGAGGGAGATCATCCCGGTATGCTTTGTTCCGATGACACGGCAGGGGACCCCTAAAGACTAAAGTTTGATCGGTTTTCGTTTGAATCCCGATCGGGCTCCGGGCTTTTTGATGGGATCAACGACGACGCCTCGGACGCAAGCCACCGGCGTCGGTCATGGTCTGGGTTTCATATGCTCGCGGCTCTGCCGCGTGGGGTGGAGCAGGAGACGAGGGAATGGACGATCTCGACCGGTTCGAGCCGGGACAACATACGTTCAGCGGAACCGTGCGCGTCTGGGCCGCGAGCACGGCCGAGGTCGTGACCGACAGCGGTCTCGTCGTTTTTCTCGATACGCGGGGGCAGCAGCCGGTGCCGGCCGGAGCCCGCGTCACCATCGATACGCGCAAGTACCGGCCTTGTCATTTTGTGACGCGCGTCACGGTCAAGTGAGCGTTTTCTCCCTATCGCATTCGGCGGCGACGGCGCGGCCATGCTCGACCGTCTGAAGTTCATGCTGGGCTTTGTCGGCGCCTACCGCCGGGCGCGCAAGGCAGGCGCGAGCGCAGACGACGCCAAGCTGGCCGCCGCCCGACACATGATCGACGCGCGGCTGGGGCTGGATGCTTCAGGCCCCGCTCCAGGTCCGCTGGTGCTAGCGGCCCATGTGGCGGAGCTTTGGACCGATCCCGAGGCGGCGCTGGAGGTGCCCGACGGCGCATGGTTCGGCCATGGCCGCTTCGAGATCACACCATCCCATCTCGCGCTATTGCGGCAGATGCGGTTTTCGTGGGACGGCGCTGAGCGCGGCGCGCCGATGCTCGACCCGTGCGGACGTCCTGGCGCAGCTCGCGGACGTGTTCGTGACCGACGATGCGGACGCGCTGGCGCGTCGGCATGTGGAGATGCTCTTCGTTCTGGCGCGAGCGTTGAAGCATGGCGTGCTCGCGCCCGGACGCTACCGGCTTGGCAATATCAGCGCGGGCGATGTGCGCGACGCGATGCGCGGTTATGGCGGCGCAGACGGCGTGAGCGATGCGGATCTGGGCCTCGATGCCGACGGCGCCGTCACGGTCACCGACGAGCATCTGAAGCTCCTGCGCAACATCGAGATCCGCTGGCCGTCCTCGTCCGAATGCGAGGAGCGCGTCGACGCCGGCGTCTATCCGGCGGCGGCTGCCGATCCCAAGCGGCCGTATGGCGACTACACGTATATCGAGGTCGACATGGCGCGCATCCTCGGCTGCCTGCCGCCTGCGCCGGATGGAGATGGGCCGGCGGTGTTCGAGCCGGAGCCCGCGTTGGCCGCGCACCTGCAGCGGTTGCATTGGCAGATGCTCGGCGCGATGCAGGTGTTCGTCGAGAACGCCGAGCTCGCGCCGGGCGTGTACGATCTCGATGCGGCGGAGTAGCGCGACGTACGCTCAGCGGGCGCATTACGCCCCTGGGTCCCGGATAAGGCTCCGGCTAGAGCCTTCGCCTTTCCGGGATGACACAAGTGGCAAAATGCACCATCTGTCATCCCGGCCGAAGTGGAGCGAAGCGGAA
>NZ_JADZBI010000028.1 GCF_020852195.1 Hyphomicrobium sp.
CGTGCCGCTCGCGCTCGCCACCGGCGCCGGCGCCGAGAGCCGCCAGCAGATCGGCTGGGTCATCGTCGGCGGCATGAGCCTCGGTACGGTGCTGACGCTGTTCGTCGTGCCGACCGTCTTGAGCCTGATCGGCGCCTCGCACCGCCACGTCGACGAGCCCGACGCCACCCCCGCCACCGCCCCGGCCGAATAGCTCGCCGTTATCGCGTTGGGCTCACCTCTCAGGTCATGGCCGGGCTTGACCCGGCCATCCAGGGGCAACTTGTTCGGACGTTTGCGCTGGCCCTGGATGGCCGCCTGTCGATGCGAAGCATCGCTCCGCGATGACGGCGGCCATGACACGGGGGAAGGGCTATTTTAGGAATGCCCTCAGCACCAGCGCCGCGCGGCGCCGACGGCATCGAGCACGTGGCCCGAGACGCTGCGGCCCTTGCGGCTCGCAAGCTGCAAGGCCATCGCCGCGAGGTCCGCGTCGGAGGCCTGGTGCGCATCCCCGCCGAGCACCGCGATCGACGACGGCGGCGCAACGGCATTGATGCGGATCCCGTGTTCGCCCCACTCGCGCGCGAGCCCACGCGTCAGCTCGGCGAGCTCCGCACGCAGGATGTCGGCGAGCATCATGGCGCGCCCGCCCGCGGCGTCCTGCACCCGCACCACGTTGAGGATCGAGCCCTCGACCCAGACCAGCCGCATGCGATTGGCCGCCACCTCCGTCAGCCGCAATGGCAAGCGCAGCGCATCGGAAATCAGCCCTTCGACATCCTCGGCGGTGTCGATCGCGCACGCGGCGGCAGCGCTCACCGGAACGAGGTTGATCACCGCATCGAGACCGCCGAAATCCTGTGCCGCCGCGCGCACGAGGCGCACGGCATCCTCCTCGCTCTCGAGCGGCGTGTTGAAAAGCTTGATCTCGACGCAGCTCTCCGCGAGCACGGCGGCGAGCTCCGTCATCTCGGGGCTGTCTTCCGGCGACTGAAGGATGAGATGCGCGCCCTGGTCGGCAAAGGCGCGGGCAATGTCGAAGCCCGAGGCCGACGTCAGCCCCGTAATGAGAACGCGGGCGCCCTTGAGCTCGGGCAGCGCCAGGGAGCAGCACTCACGCGCAATCACGCTCATCAACATGGACGGGTCTCCTTCATACGCCGGACAGAGAGGCGGCCCGGACAGGAAGGATACCATGCCGATTCGCCTAACGACCTCTAAACGGCGCCTCGATTCGGGTGCCCTCTAGGCTGCGCAATGGCTGATTTGCGGCTCTCCCCTTGGAAATCCATGGCACGCGCGCACCGCTCGCCGGTGCATCCGCGCCACGCTTTTCCTAAGTCGTCGGTCGGCCTCACGAAATGCTGGTGATACCGCGGGGCGTTCACGTTGCCTTGCGAGGGGAACGGCCCGACTCTGTCGGATGAGCGATTCGCAAGGAATGGGTCGTGTCTGCGCACGTATTGGGGGAAAGCGGATTATGACGCGAAATCAGACAGCCTCACAGACCATTGTGGTGGTGGCCATGGGCTTGGTCGCCGGCGCAAGCGCGGTGGCGCTGCATCAGCATGCGGGCATGCCGGGACCGGTCGCCGCCACGGCGGCGTTGTCGGCCTACCTGCTGCTGCTCACGCTTCACGCCTTCCTCTGGCGCAAGGGACGCAGCGCACTTGAGCCGGCGCGCCCGCGTGACGTGCGCGCGAACGGGCTGCGCCGTCCGCAGGATGCCGCCCACCGCGTGCCGCCCGCCATGCCCATGCCTCCCTCCGGCCCGCTGAGCAAGGCTCCGCTGCCGCATGGCCCGGGCAACCAGGCTCCGCTTCCCCAGGGCGTGCGCCCCAATGCGCCGCCGCCTCCAGCGCCCCCTCCGTTCGAAGCCAAGACGCGTGCGCCGATCGGCGCAACCGGTATGCCGGCCGGAGGCCCCCCGATGCCGGCCGCGGGGCCGATGCCCCCTGCGCCGCCGGCTCCGCCCCAGGCGCAGCGCCAGGCCGAGCGCGCAGGCCCCCCGCCTCTTCCCGCGAGCCCACCCCCAGCGGCCGCCCCGATGGCCGACGACCTCCAGGACCTCTGGTCCTTTCGGCCATCTGCGTCCGGGCAAAAGCTTCCACCGTTTGTAACGGGCCGAGCGCCCGGCCAGCCTGTCGAGCCGACGCTACCCGGTCCCGCGACCGGGCGCGGGCCCGCCTCCGCAGCGCCTGCACGGCCCGCGGCGCCGCAGCCGAGAGCCGGCGCACCGCGCGAAGCGGACGTCGAGGTGATCCAGGACGCCATCAAGCGGCTGCTCGAGGAGGTCAACGCCGCCGAGCAGACGCGCTCCCAGGCTCAGGGCGCGCCGCGCAGTGCCCCCGCCGGCACGCCGCCACCGCCTCAGGCCGCGCCGGCGCCGTCCTCGCCCGATGCCTCCATCGAGCGCTCGATCGAGGCCCTGCGCATGACGGCCGGCACCATGCGCGCCGCCCGTGGCGCAGGCGAGGCTGCTCCGGTAGCCGCGGGCGCACCTCAGCCGCCGCCCTTGCCGCCGTTCGTGCGCCCCGCGCAGCCGCGCGCCACCTCGCCTGCGGACGCCCGCGCGCGCCTCATGGCCGACGCCATCTCCGCCGGCCGCATCGATGTCGCCCTCGAGCCGATCCTCGGCCTCGAGGACCAGCAGACGCGCCACTACGAGGTAAGCGTGCGACTGCGCGACGCCGACGGCAACCCACTCGATGTGACGCCGGACGGGCCTGACCTGCGCGGCACCGGCCTGCTCCCGCTGTTCGACGGCGTACGCGTGGCGCGCACGGCCGCCGTCGCGCGCCGTCTCGAGGATCGCGGCAAGAACGGCTCGGTGTTCTCGGCCTTCAGCGGCGAGTCCGTCGCCGACGAGCATTTCCTCGGCGAGCTGGCCGAGACGCTGCATCTGCGCGCGAGCCTCGCCTCGCAGCTCGTCCTCTCCTTCACGCAGGGCGACGTGCGCGGCTTCTCGACGCCGGAATGGGACTCGCTCGCCGACATGCGCGCGCTCGGCTTCCGCTTCGCGATCTCGCACATGACCGATCTCGACATGGACTTCGAGGCGCTGGCCGATCAAGGCTTCGTGTTCGCCAAGCTCGACGCATCCGTGTTCCTCGATGGCCTGCGCGCACCGAGCGGACATCTCCCCTCGAGCGACGTCTGCCGGCACCTGGCCAAGCACGGCCTGACGCTGGTGGTCGAGCACATCGACGACGACGAGCTGTTGGCGCGCGTGTTCGGCTTCGGCGTGCTTCTCGGCCAGGGGCAGCTCTTCGGCGGCGCGCGCCCGGTACGTGCCGAGGTCGTCAACGACAGGGCGCGGGGCACCGGCAGCACGGCAGGGGCCAGGGCGACAGCCTGAGGCGGCCCAGCCCAGGCCAGCCCTACCGGACGACTGAGCTTGCCGAACGGCAGGCCAGCCGTTAGGCATGCGCCATGGAGCCACCCGCAGCCCTTCAGCCCATCCCGATCCTGACGTCGATCTCCGGCCTCGCGCCGGCACGCGACGTCTGGCTGACGGATGTCTGGGGCGTGATCCACAACGGCGTCGAGCCGTTCGCAGCGGCGTGCGAGGCATGCACGCGGTTTCGCCTCGCCGGCGGCACGGTCATTCTGCTGTCCAACGCCCCGCGCCCGGCCGCCAGCGTCGCCGCTCAGCTCGACCGCATCGGCGTGCCGCGCTTTGCCTGGGACGCCATCCTGACCTCGGGCGACGCGGCCCGCAGCCTCGTCGGCGCCTTCGCCGGCAAGCGCGTGTTCCACCTCGGCCCCGAGCGCGACCTCTCGCTCTACGACGGCCTCGACGTCACGCTCGCCGAGCCCACCGACGCCGATGCCGTCTCCTGCACGGGCCTCTTCGACGACGAGATCGAGACGCCCGCCGACTACGCCGAGCTTCTGGCCACGCTGGCCGAGCGCAAGCTGCCGATGGTGTGTGCGAACCCGGACCTCACCGTCGAGCGCGGGTCGAAGATCGTCTATTGCGCCGGCGCCCTCGCCGCCGACTACGAGGTCAAGGGCGGCAGCGTCGCCTATGCCGGTAAGCCCTACCTGCCCATCTACGAGATGGCCTTCGCCCTGATCCAGGAGCTGAAGCAGAAGCCGGTTGCGAAGGATCGCATCCTCTGCATCGGCGACGGCATCCGCACGGACATCAAGGGCGCCGCGGCGGCCGGCCTCGCGAGCGTATTCATCGCCAGCGGCGTGCACGTCGCGGCGAGGCTGACGAGCGACGTCCTGAACGATCTCTTTCCCACGCCCGACATCCGCCCCATCGCCGCCCTGCCCGCGCTCGCGTGGTGATCCCGCGACCGCTCGCTCCAGCAGGCTTCTTTGCGCAGGCGCACCCCACGCCATCCCTGTCATCCCGGCCAAGCGACAGCGCGATTGCGATGTCGCGCAGAGCCGGGACCCAGAGCCCAAACGGAGACGTTGAACGTGTTACCCTGGATCCCGGCGCTACGCGGCTGCGCCGCCCCGGCCGGGATGACACCGTGAGGGTGCGCTCCCTCAACCGACCGTCAAAACGATCTTGCCGATGTGCTGGCTCGTCTCCATGCGCGCATGCGCTGCCGCGGCGTCGGCGAGCGGGAACGTGCTGTCGATCACGATTTTGACCTTGCCGGCAGCCACCAGCGGCAGCGTGTGTGCCTCCACCACCCGCGCGATGCCGCCCTTCACCGCCGTCGGCCGGATACGCAGCGTCGAGCCGGTGAGTGTCAGGCGCTTCAGCATCACGCGCATCATGTCGACCGTCACCTTCGAGCCCGCCTGGTAGCCGATGTTGACGAGCCGCCCGTCGTCGGCAAGCGAGCGGATGTTGCAGTCCACGTAATCGCCGCCGACCATATCGAGAATAACGTCGACGCCGCGCCCCTCGGTCTCCGCCTTGACCGCCTCGACGAAGTCCTCGTTACGGTAGTTGACGGCGCGGCGCGCACCGAGCGCAAGGCACGCCGCACACTTCTCCGCCGATCCCGCGGTCGCGATCACCTTGGCGCCGAACGCGGCCCCGAGCTGGATGGCCGTCACGCCGATGCCGCTGGTGCCACCGTGCACGAGCAGCCACTCCCCGGCCTTGAGCGCGCCCCGCTCGAACACGTTGTGCCAGACTGTGAAGAACGTCTCCGGTATGGCCGCCGCCTCGATCATCGACACGCCGTCCGGCACTGGCAGCACCGCCGCTTCGTCCGCGAGCGCGAACTCGGCATAGCCGCCGCCGTTGAGCAGCGCCATGACGCCGTCTCCGATCCTGAACCGCGCCGCACCCTCGCCCACGGCCACAACCGTGCCGGCAACCTCGAGCCCCGGCAGCTCGGAATGCCCCTTGGGCGCCGGGTAGAGTCCCTTCCGCTGCAGCACGTCGGGCCGGTTGACGCCGGCCGCCGCGACCTTGATCAGCACCTGCCCCGCGCCCGGCGTCGCCACCGGACGTTGCTCAGCGACGAGAACCTCGGGCCCGCCCTTGCCGTGAATGGCGACGACGGTCATGGTCTCGGGCAAGGTCGGCATCGCAAGGCTCCTCGGAATATCTCCGTCGCGTGCATAGCGGGCGGATCGGCGTCCGACAACCCGCACCGCTTGAGGCACGCCCGCGAAAGTGTCACGCTTGGTGCGCGAGAAGAACGCACGCCACTGGAGACGTCATGGATTGGGACGATGCACGGCCGACGCCGCCGAAATCCGCGAGCATCGGCGAAAATCTCGAGACCCTGTCGGTCGCCGAGTTGGAGCAGCGCATCGCAGCGTTCACGGCCGAGATCGAGCGCGTGAAGGCCGAGCTTGCGAAAAAGCGCGCACACGAAAACGCGGCCGCAGCCCTGTTCAAGAAGCCCGGCAGCTGACGGATGAGCCGGAAAACAGCGTAAATGCTTCCGTTTTAGCCCGCATTGACCTCACAAGCCGAGGCCGATAGCATCCGGCCCCTCCGCAACATGGAGTGGCCGCAGACGCAGGAGTGCTTCCGGAGAAGACCTGTCCCGATCGAAACGGGACGAAATTCGGTCTCGCCGCAAACAGCACGACCAACGAAGTCCGGCCGCAAACACCTTGATCGAGCTCCTGATCGTCCTCGGCCTCATTCTCCTGAACGGCCTCTTTGCGCTGTCGGAGCTGGCCATTGTCTCATCCCGTCCGCAGCGTCTCAAAGCCATGGCCGCCAGCGGCCAAAGGGGTGCGGAAAGTGCGCTGGCCCTATCCTCCGATCCCGGGCGCTTCCTGTCGGCCGTGCAAATCGGCATCACCATGATCGGCACCATCAACGGCGTCTACTCGGGCGAGACCTTCGGCGAGTACGCCTACGCCGCCCTGCGCGAGGCCGGGCTGCCCGAGGCGGCGGCGACACCGATCGGCTACGGCACCGTCATCGCCGTCATCACCTATTTGTCGGTCATCATCGGCGAGCTGGTGCCGAAGAACATCGCACTGCGCAACGCCGAGGGGATCGCCTGCATGATCGCGCCGATCATGACCGCGTTCTCGCGCTTCGCGAGCCCAGCCGTTTCGCTGCTCGATGCCTCGACGCGCCTGGTGTTCCGAGTATTCGGCCAGGCGGAGACCAGCGAGAACCAGGTTTCGGACGAAGAGATCGCAATCCTGATCGCCGAGGCGGAGGCGGCGGGCGTTCTGGAAAAGCCCGAGCGCGAGATGATCTCGGGCGTCATGCGCCTCGCCGATCGCACGGTCGTCGGCCTTATGACGCCGCGCACCGACGTCGACTGGATCGACATCGCGACCAGCGAGGAGGAGATCCGTCAGCAACTGATCGAGACACCGCATTCGCTGATCCCGGTCGGCGAGGACACCATCGACACGCTGGTCGGTGTCGTGCGCGCGCGAGACCTGCTCGCGGCACAGCTTTCCGGCCAGCCCCTCGATGTCCGCGCCTACATCCGCAAGGTACCGATCATCCCGGAAACCATGGACGCCCTCGATGCGCTCGGCATCCTGCGCGAGGCCGATGTTCCGGTCGCCCTCATCCATGACGAGTACGGCCACTTCGAAGGGCTCGTCACGCCGGCCGACGTGCTGGAGGCGATCGTCGGCGCCTTCAAGTCCGAGGAGGACGGCCCCAACGCGGTCCAGCGCGCCAACGGCTCCTGGCTGCTGGCGGGGTCCATGCCGGTGGACGAGATGGCCGACAAGCTGGGGCTCGCGCTGCCCCCCAAGCGCAGCTACGCCACGCTCGCCGGCTTCCTGCTGTCCGAGCTCCAGCACATTCCGAAGACAGGCGAGATCATCGAGACCAGCGGCTGGCGCTTCGAGGTGGTCGATCTGGACGGCCGGCGCATAGACAAGGTCATGGCGTCCCGCATCCACGGCGCCGCTCCGAACTAGGAGATACGGCCTGGGCATCGCTCCGCCGGCTGCCGTCTCGGAACGGGGCGACGCGTTTAGACTGTCACGGTTCGTAATCGTGAACGTGAAATCGATTCGAAATCGTCAATTGTTAAGCCTTCGTTAGGGAACGGCGCGTAGGCTTCTGCTCATCCAGACATCTGGATCCTGGGGTGGTGCCTAGCCACCCTGTTTGACGCCTCCCTGTTGACTTCTGAGCCGCCGCGAGGCGGCTCATTTTTTTCGGCGCGGCTCTTGCAAGGATCACGGGGCCCGATCGTTCCTTTGGATTGTCTCCTTCTTGGCCAATTTTGTTAACTCTGGCCTCTTAGGATCCAATGGTGTTAAGGTCAGCAAAAAGTAGGCGTCTGTGTCGAAGCGTGTCATGAGCAACGGTTCCAGCGTAGAAAACCTGTTCGCAGCCAAGGGCGAGACGGTCTCCTTCGGAGAGCGTTTCCAGGCCTCCGAGCAGTTCGATCGTGTCTTCTCCGAGGGCATGGCCCTGGTCGAGCGGTCGGCGGCCTATCTCGATGGCGAGGGGCGCCGCGAGAGTAAGGGTCTCCCGAACCAGGTCACGGTCCTCTACGCCACCGAGAGCATGCGCCTCACCACGCGGCTGCTCGAGCTCGCGTCCTGGCTCCTGATCCGCCGCGCTCTGAAGGAAGGCGAGATCACGCGCGAGGAGGCCGAGGCCAAGCGCGCGCGCGTCAAGCTGCAGACGCTCGGGCGCCCGGCCCACACCAAGGGATTCTCCGACCTACCGCAGGGGCTGCGCGACCTGATCGACGCGAGCTTCCAGCTCCACGACCGCATCGTTCAGCTCGACCGCGCCATGCTGCCCATCGAAGGTGAGGCCGATGACGCGCCCGTCAATCCGGTCGCGACACAGATCAACACGCTCGAGCGGGCGTTCTCAACTGGCCTGCGCCGCGCCGCCGTGCGCTGAGACCGTCGCGCTCCACACAACAGAAAAGGCCCGGACGAAGCCGGGCCTTTTTCGTTTTTCGAGCCGGGCGAGCGGTGGCGCCGCCGAACTCTTAGAAGATGCCTTCGAACTTCTTCTTGAAGCGAGACAGCCGCCCGCCGCGGTCCATCAGGCGCTGATCGCCGCCCGTCCAGGCCGGATGCGAGGACGGATCGATGTCGAGGTGCAGCTCGTCGCCCTCTTTCCCGTAGGTAGAGTAGGTGACGAATTGCGTGCCGTCGGTCATCTTGACCGTGATCTGATGGTAGTCGGGATGCAGGTCGGGGTCACGTTTCATGGCGCGATGCTCGTTTGCGAAGGGGCCGGACGTGCAGACCGCGCAAGGAATTGGCGCAGCGCACCAAAAGCGGCGGGATGCCCGACGGCGCGACCCCGAATTTCTGGATGCGCTTCTATAGTCGAGATGCCCCGGTCGCACAAGCATCGAAAAACCGAGCGCTGAACATGGGTTACGGGATCGTCCGGGCGGGCAGAGCGCGCCGTTAAGCCTGCCCGGCGCGGCATTCCGCGCTCTGCGCCCCGTTGCCGTTGACGCCGGGGCGCGATGTCGCGCATGGTCCCGCACAATGGAAGACACCGAATGAGGTGTGGCTGATCATTGTCAATGCGAACCCCGCCGGGCGCCGCGAGACTGCTGATCGGCCGTGAAAAAACAATAGGGATGGGGACGCCGCCCGTTTCCGCGAAGGGAAAGGGGCGGTCGCGCTCCAGGGAACGCCCAATGCGAAAGACCGAGACGTGAGTTCGAAGGAACATGCGCGGATTCTGCCGCTCGCCGACAGGGCCGGCTCGTCCGATGCGCCGCCCGAGACCGGCCGCCCGTCGCTGCGCCCGCTGCTGGCGCTCAAGCCTTATCTGATCCGTCATCCGGCCCCGCTCGCCGGAGCCGCCGTGGCCCTCATCGTCTCCGCCGTCGCCATGCTCGCGGTGCCCATGGCCGTGCGCCGCATGATCGATCACGGCTTCGGTGCCCAGGACGGCGCCATGATCGACCAGTACTTCATGATGCTGATCGTCATCGGCGTCGTGCTGGCGGTGGCGAGCGCGGCCCGCTTCTACCTCGTCAACTGGATCGGCGAGCGCGTGGTCGCGGATCTGCGCGCCGACGTCTTCGCTCATCTCGCGCGACTAGGCCCCGACTTCTACGAGCGCACCCATTCCGGCGAGGTGATGAGCCGCCTCACGGCCGACACTACGCAGATCAAGGCCGTCGCGGGCTCCGCCATCTCGCAGGCGCTGCGCAACGCCATCATGCTGGTAGGCGCCCTCGTGATGATGATCGTCA
>NZ_JADZBI010000029.1 GCF_020852195.1 Hyphomicrobium sp.
GCGTCGACGGTCGTGCTCCTCTCTGGCGACCATTTCGGCCCTGAGGACTTCAAGCAACTCGTCGACAACTACAACCGCACGACCGCGCGCCGACTCGCGGGCATCCCGCACGGCGGGCCGAACGCCCTGTTCGCGATGCTTACGCGAAAGCAGATGGACGAGCACGGGCTCAGCCGCGAGGACTACGGCCATCTCGCCGTCGCCCAGCGCCGCTGGGCCGGCCTGAACCCGGACGCCATCTATCGCACGCCGATGACGCTTGAGGATTACCTCGCCGCGCCGGTGGTCGCCGCTCCGTTGCACCGACTCGACTGCGTGCCGGTCGTGAGCGGCGCCGACGCGCTCGTTGTGCGCGCGACTGGCGGTGGCGTCCGCGTGCGTGCGTTGCGCGCGCTACACAACCATGATGGCCAGGAAGGCGACGGCCTGCGCACTGGCATTGCCGACCTCGCCTCCGACCTCTGGCGCGATGCCGGTGTCGGGCCGGACGGGATGGACGTCGTCTCCGTCTACGATGACTACCCTGCGATGGCGCTCGCGCAACTCGCCGATCTCGGCTATGCGAACGGCGACCTCCCGCGCTTCCTCCGCCGCCTCGATGAGGAACGGATGCCGGTGAATACTTCCGGCGGCCAGCTCTCGGCCGGCCAGGCCGGCGCCGCAGGCGGAATGATCGGTCTCGTCGAAGCAGTGAGGCAGCTGCGCGGCGAGGCGGGCGAGCGCCAGGTTGCCAAGGCTCGTCTTGCGGTCGTCACCGGCTACGGCATGGTCCTTTACCGTTACGGCGCGTGCGCGAACGCCGTCGTCCTGGAAAGAACATGACCATTGAGATCCCTGTTTGCCTAGCATGTGGCCGGGCGGTGTTCCCGGAGCGTCTGCTTTGTCCCGCCTGCGGAGCACGTGCTTGGCGGCGTGAGCCAGTCAGCTCCGGGATACTAGAGGGGGTCGCGCAGCGGGGCGACGTACGTGTTGGCGCAGTGCGGACGCCGCTCGGACCGCTCGTAATCGCTCGCGTCGTGGCCGCCGTTGAGCCCGGCGACGAGACGCCGCTCTCGGCTGACGGCGACGTGCCCGTTGCGGGTGCATGAGTTTCCACCTCGGCGAGAACTGCGCATGAATTTTGACCTCGACGAGAGCCAGCAAGAACTGCGCACGTTTGCGCTCGAGCTCGCTGGCCGTACCGAGGACCGCTACTGGCAGGCGGTCGACGAGGAGTACCGCTTCCCGGCGGAGTTCTGGAACTCGCTCACCGAGCAGGGCCTGCTCGGCATAGCGCTGCCGGAGGAGTTCGGCGGCCTCGGCAAAGGCCTGCTGGATCTCACGGTCGCGGTCGAGGGGGTAGCCGAGGGCGGTGGCGGCATGGAGGCCGGATCGCTCTTCCTGGGCGGTCCCGTTTTCGGTGGCTGCCTCCTCGACCGGCACGGCACCCGCGAGCAGCAGGAGAAGTACCTGCCAGGCCTGGTCGCCGGCGAGATGTGGGCGGGCGCGTTCACCGAGCCGGAGTCGGGCTCCAACATCACGAGGATCCGGACGAAAGCGACACTCGACGGCGACCGCTACCTCGTCAATGGCCAGAAGGTCTACATCTCGCTCGTGCGGCAGGCGAAGCACATCGTCGTCATGGCGCGTACCAGGCCGTACGACTCCGAGCACCGCACGCGTGGCATCTCGCTCCTCCTCGGGGATCTGCCGGATGAAGGGGTGAGCGCTCACCCCTTCAAGAAACTCGGCAACCACTTCATGGACACGAATGCCGTGTACTTCACCGACTACGCGATCCCGGCCGGGAACGTCGTCGGCGAGGAGGGCAACGCGTGGGGGCCGCTCTACGACGTCCTCAACCCGGAGCGGATCATCCTCGCGGCGGCCGCGATCGGGACGGGCAACCTCTGCATCCGCAAGGCGGTCGAGTTCGCCTTGGACCGGAAACCGTGGGGCAAGCCGATCGGCGCCTACCAGGGATTGCAGTTCCCGCTCGCAAAGGCGCGTGTGGCGCTCGAGACGGCCAAGCTGAAGGTGTACGAGGCGGCTTGGCTGTACGACCAGAAGCGCGATTGCGGCATTGCAGCTGCGATGGCGAAATTTGCTGCGGCGCATGCAGCGCTCGATGCGGCCGACTGGGCGATACAGGTCTACGGCGGGGCCGGTTACGTCTCCGAGTCCGGCATCGAGCGTCACTGGCGCAACCTCCGCCTCTACCGGCTGAGCCCCGTCTCCGATGAGATGACCCTCAATTACCTCGCGCAGCACGACCTCAGGCTGCCTCGCTCCTATTGAACGCGCTCTCAATCCACGCGTTTGGCGAGCCGCCGCGCCTCGGCGACCGCCCGGCACCGGAGACCCGCGAGGGTGAGGTGCTCGTACGCCTGGAGGCGACGGTGCTCAGTCGGCACGATCTCGACGTTGCGCGCGGCCGACTCCCCCACCACCCGCCGCTCCCGTACGTGCCTGGTCTCGAGGGAGCCGGCCGCGTCATCGCGGCGGGCCCGGGCGTCGACTGCGGGCGCATTCGGGAGGGAGCGCTCGTCCGCGTCTACGGCGGCGGGCTCGGCGCGAACCGGCCCGGGACCTGGTCGGAGCTCGTCGCCTGCCCGGCACGTGCGGTGACGCCCGTGCCGGACGGCATCGAAGCTGTCGTTGCTGCAGCCTGCGGCTCGGTCGCGCTGACTGCGGCAAGTGCCCTTGATCTGGGCCGGCTCGCGCCCGGGGAGCGGCTCGGCGTTACCGGCGGCTCCGGCGCCGTCGGCTCGCTCGTATTGCAGCTCGCGCACGGCCGCGGGGTGCGCGGGTGCGTCGCATGGCTGCGATCCCGCGAGTACGCATCCGCGCTGCCGCCGGGCACCCAGCTCGTCCTCCCGGGCGGCGACCCACCCACCGAGCGCGTCGACCTGCTTGTCGACACCGTCGGCGGCTCCCAGCTTCCTGCGCGGTTACGAAGCGTCCGGTCTGGCGGCCGTGCGGTGCTCATTGGTTACACCGCCGGGAGCACGGTGACGTTCGACCTTCGGAACCTGCTGGATGGCGACGTCGAGGTCTTGCCTCTGAATATGCGCAGGCGGCGGCTGCCCGACGGGCTCGAGGCGCAGCTCCTGAATGAGTTTGCGTGTGGACGGCTGGCCGTGGCGACCGAGGTGGTCGGGCTCGATGACGTCGCCGAGGCCCTCAATCGTCTCGACGCCGGCGAGGTCGCCGGACGGCTGGTGCTCCGCTGGTGAGCAGATATAGGCTGTGGCCCAAACAAGGCTGTGTGCAGTCCCGATGCAGCAAGGTACAAGTCGAACGAGCGGTAAGACGATGACCGGCGTCGATCCGCGGCAGCGAGCCCGGCGAACTTGCTGCGGCACTGCAGCAGCTGTCCGGGAGCCGGTCGTGGTGGATGCGCTGGTGGTGCTGTCCGATGACGCTGCGGCGTGAAGTTGCCGCCACCCCGGAAACATTCCGCTCACTCGGGAATCGAATGCTGATGATGCAGGAAATCAAGACCTATCTCGCACCGCGCAACCTGGTCGAGGCCTTGAAGGCGATGGCGGCCGGTGACGTCACCGTCGTCTGCGGGGGCACGGATCTCGCGCCGCAGACGGAATCCGGGGTGCGGCGGTACAGCGCCACGCTGATGAACATCC
>NZ_JADZBI010000030.1 GCF_020852195.1 Hyphomicrobium sp.
CGGGACGACCTCAGTCCGGCCACCTCCGGACACTCCGCGCCGTATCAGGCACGCAAGCGAGGCGCCGAGCAGGAATGCCCCCAGCATCAGCAAGAAAGTCTGCACGAGCAAAATCGTCATACGCCCCTACTCCTTCTCAAGACGGCGCCGGCATGTGCTCCGCCGGCTTCCCGGCAAGGCGCACATCCACCACAAGTCCGGCTCAGTCTTCGACCCGCCCGCAGCTAATCCACCCGACGACAAGGCCGACCGCGAACGCGGCCGCCAGATACCAGAACAGTTTCACGATCAGGTAGTCCATCTCGCCGTCCCCCAGCTCCGTCCCCGTTAGTCCGTAAACACCTTGAACTCGATGCGCCGGTTGCGCGCCATGCCCTCGGGCGTGTCGTTCGAGGCCACCGGCCGGCCCGCGCCGTAGCCGACCGCCGAAAGCCGGTCTCCGGCAACGCCCGCGCGCGCCAGACTGTTGACCACGGCACGCGCACGTCGCTCGGACAGCCTTTGATTGCGCTCGTCGGTACCCTCGGAATCGGTGTGGCCTTCCACCTCGACGCGAGCGCCCGGACACGCCTTGATGATCTCGGCAAGCCTCGCAATCGTCGTCGAGCTCTTCCTGTCGATATCGGCGCTGGCGCGGCTGAACAGGATCACCCCCTCAGCGGTGGCCGCCATGAGGCGCCTTTCGCAGGCTTCCGTCTCGGCCGTTGTCTTGCGTGCCCGCGCCTCGGCGGCAGCCTGCGCCTCGGCGTCGGCCTTGGCCTCCGCCGCCATGTCGGCTTCCTGCTTTGCTTTCTGCGCGGCGAGCGCCTCGGCCTCCCGCGCCGCGGCAGCTTCGGCCTCCTCCTTGGCCTTGCGTTCGGCGGCCTCTGCTTCTTCCCTGGCCTTCCGGGCGGCTTCCGCCTCTTGCTGCGCCTTGAGGGCCGCGGCAGCTTCCGCTTCGTCTTTCGCCTTCTGCTGAGCCGCGGCCTCCTCCTCGGCCTTCCGTCGTGCAGCGGCCTGGGCCTCCTCTTCCGCCTTTTGCGCGGCCTCGGCCTCCTGCTGAGCCTTGATCGCGTCCTCGGTCTGCTCCCTCGCGCGCTGCGCCGCGGCGGCTTCCGCTTCTTCTGTCGCCTTCACGGCACTGGCCGCCTCGGCATCCTCTTTCGCCTTGAGGGCAACCGCAGCCTCGGCTTCTTCCTTGGCCTTCTGCGCCGCGGCAGCTTCGGCCTCAGCGGCGGCTTCCGCGTCTTCCTTTGCCTTCAGAGCCGCAGCCGCCTCGGCGTCCTCTTTCGCCTTGAGGGCAGCCGCAGCTTCAGCCTCTTCCCTGGCCTTCTGGGCGGCCGCAGCCTCGGCCTCTTCGCGCGCCTTCTGCGCCGCAGCCGCTGCCACCTCTTCCGGCGACGGCCCTGGCGGCCCGATCCGCTCCGGAGCAGCCGCAACGCCGGCGAGATCCGTCTTGAGCTGGACCGTGCGAATGCCCCACACGGAGCGCACGGCATCGAGCGCCGCCTTGGGCTCGCCGTCCTTGCGCGCCCGCCCGGTGATAACGGCCTCGCGCCCGGTGACCGTGACCTTGGCCCACGACTGGCCGGCCCTGCTCAAAGCCTCGGTGGCCCGCACGGTGAGGTCGGATTCGACGTGGGGGCGCTCCCGATAGTAGGTCCCCCAACTCAGCATCGCGATCGGAATGAGACCCCAAAGCCACCGCGAAGGATTACACCTCATCCCGCCCCAAGCTCCCCAATACGCGCGCCGCAACTCTTGCGGGTACAAGATATTTCCCGCGTTTTCCGACCCGGCCCCCCGACCCGATCCTGACGCGCCGCACTATAGACAAGCCTTCCGGCCTTTCCAAGTTGCACCGCGCACGTAGCGCATGGGGCTAAGCCGCTCAAACTCAAGCGCCTCGCGCAGCGACGGGCGACCGGAATTAATCATGACCGCCGGCCAGGCTCAAAGCTGGCTTAAGGGACACTGTGGCAAGCCCCTTTTCCCTCTTGCCAAGCCGCGCTGCGCAGTCTCAACTCCTGCTATTGAGAAGACATAAGAACATGAGTTCGAACGGTTTCGGAAAGTGCAGCGCGGCGTCGGGGGGCGCCGGATACCACCATCGAGGATGCATGTCATGACGGTCAGGTTCTTGATCGTCGACGATCACCCCCTCTTCCGCGAGGCTCTCCAGCTCGCCATCGAGCAGGCCTACCCTGAGGCCGTCATCGTCGAGGCCGCATCCATCGCCGCGGCCCAGGAGGCGCTGGCGAGCGAGCAGCCGTTCGACCTTCTGCTGCTCGACCTGACGATGCCGGGCACGCGCGGCTTCGACGGGCTGATCGAGCTGCGCGCCGCGCGCCCCAAGCAGCCAATCCTGGTCGTCTCCGCCCACGAGGACCCGCGCATCGTCCATGAGGCGATGACCTGCGGCGCCGCCGGCTATATCTCGAAGTCGGTGAAGAAGCGCGACCTCGCCGAAGCGATCCAGGACGTCATGGCAGGCCTCGTCGTGCTGCCCAAGGGCTATGTGCCTCCGCCTACGAGCGGCGGCGTCTCGCGCGAGACGGATCTGGCAGCCCGCGTGGCGTCGCTGACGCGTCAGCAGCTCCGCGTGCTGCAGATGGTCCGCCAGGGCATGCTGAACAAGCAGATCGCCCACGAGCTCGGCGTGGGCGAGACGACGATCAAGGCCCACGTGTCTGAGATCATGCGCAAGCTCAACGTCGTCTCGCGCACCCAGGCCGTGATCGAGGTCGCGCGGCTGGATTTCGATTCCGTGCTCGCAAGCGAAGCCGGCAAGGAGACCAGCCGGGGCACATGAGCCCGCTCAGCCGACGAGGTGCGTGATCAGCGCACGCAGCTCGGCGGGTTTTACGGGCTTGCGCAGGATCTCGCACCCCGCCGCAGCAACGGCTTCCGACACCTCGCGCGAATGATCGGCCGTGATCACCACGGTCGGGATCGCCGCGCCTGCCGCTTCCCGCAGCCTTGCCACGGCGGTGAGGCCTGATTCCCCCGCGTCGAGATGAAAATCGGCGAGGATGATTTCGGGACGGAACTCCGGCTCCGACGTGACAAGCGCCTCGACGTCCGCAAGCCCCGCGAGCAGCCGCGCCTCGCATCCCCAGCGATCCAGCAGCGCGCGCATGGCGTCGCGCACCGACCCGTCGTTGTCGATCACGATCGCCTTGATCGCCGATAGGCCGTAGGCGCGTGAAGCGGGCGCCCGCGGCCCGTTTCGCAGCGCGCGCACGGAAGGAGCATCACCCGCAAAGGCGACAAAGACCGAAAACCGCGTGCCGCGGCCGACTTCCGAGCAGAGCTCGATGCGGTGCCCCAGCGCCTCGCTCATGCGTGCGATGATAGCGAGCCCCACCCCGAACCCGCTCGCATGCGAGCGTTGACCGGCAGCCCCGCGCTGGAACTCCTCGAAGATCTTGGTCTGCTCAGACCGAGCGATGCCCGGGCCTGTATCCCACACGTCGATCCTGAGCTGCGACCCGCGCTTGCGCGCGGCAAGCAGCACGCGGCCCGTCTCGGTGTACTGCACTGCATTGGCGAGCAGATTCTGCAGGATGCGCCGGAGCATCAGAGGATCGGAGGTGACGGCGACGTCGCGCGCGCGCATCGAAAGCTCGAGGCCCTTTTCACGCGCGATCGGCTCGATGTCGACCAGCACGGAGCGGAAGAGATCCAGGATCTCGACGATCTGCAGCGTCGGCCTCAAGGCGCCGGACTCGAGCTTGGACAGGTCCAGGATGGTGCGCAGCAGCTCCTCGATGGTCGACAGGGCATGGTCCACCTGCCCGATGAGCCGCCTGTGCTGCGTGTCGTCGCGGATCTCGCCGAGCGCCGAAAGCGAGAGCCGAGCCGCATGCAGCGGCTGCAGGAGGTCATGGCTGACGGCCGTGAAGAAACCGGTCTTGAACCGGTTGGCGCGCTCCGCGCCGTCGCGCGCGCTCGTCAACTGCTCGTTGGTGCGCTCGAGCCGGTTGAGCGCCGCCTTGAGCTCCTCCGTGCGCACACGAACCTGCGTCTCGAGGCCGATCGCGGTCTGGAACATGGAGTAGGCGTTGGCCTGATAGTCCATGCTCCGCTCGACACGCTGCATGAGTGCGGAGTTAATCTTGGCGAGCTTCTGATTACGTCTCTGCAGCTCCTCGATCACGTCGTGATACGTGAGGGGCTCCGGCCGGCTGTCGCCCGTCATCGCAAGCCTCGCTGCGATCCGAAGGCCACCCCCGTCAGCGTCTGGTTGAGGTGCATCGAGTTGAGCTGCTCGCCATATGTATGAAAGCCCACCACGCCATAGTGCCTGTAGAGATCCTCCATCTGGCGGCGGATCTGCCGGTTCTCGGCGTCGAGTCGCCTGAGCACGCAGTCGAAGCCGAGCACGAGGTCGATGCCGCCGAGCGAGCGGTCGAGCTCCGCCAGCGCCCGCTCGGTCGAGCTTAGCATATCCTTTGGCCGCGCCACCGTGAACACCAGCCCTTCGTCGATGGCA
>NZ_JADZBI010000031.1 GCF_020852195.1 Hyphomicrobium sp.
CCTCGTGCAGCCGCGCAACGTAGTTGTCACGCGGAACGTAGTCGAGGCCTGTGGCGTGCCCAGGCGCGCTACTGAAGAGCCCACCAAGCCACTTGAGACCGTCACCCAGCACGCCGCCAACCTTTCCGCTGCTGGCGAAGTCACCGAGCAGCCACCGCCCAAGCTGCGCTGCCATCGCCTCCGCGGTCAACCGCTTCATGAGATTCGAGAAGAGTGAGCCGATGTCCTTCCATTTGCCGTCGAGCAGGTCGTATAGACCCTTCCCGAGCGCGTCCTGAATGTTCCGGGCCGCCTCCTTGGCGTACTCGTCGGCCTCGGTCATCGTCGTCTTCACGCCGTTACCGAGCTCCTTCATCGCGGCGACCTGCTCGGGCGTGAAGATCCAGCCCTTCTTCTGGAGTTCTTCGACGACGCGATCGACGTCCTCGATATGCCGGATGAAGACCCGCATCGGATCGAGCTCGTCGAGCCACTTGTTCGCGCGATCCTCCATCTGCTTCGCGATGCGCTCGTTGCGCTCGATCTCGCGCTGCTGGGCGGCGGCGATGACCTTGTCGAGCTCGACACGCTTCTCGGCTTCGGCTCGTTCGGTCGCGCGCACGTCGATCAGCTTCGCCACCGACGCGAGCTGCTCGAGCTGTGCGTTGGTGACGGTGCCGAGTCGGCCCATCTCCACGTCGTTGAGCAGCTTTTCGTAGGTCGTGAGTTCGACCGTCTTCTCGAGCTGCTTGTCCAGGCTCTCGAGGTACCGATCCGCCGCGCTCGCCCGGTCGGTCGTCGAACGGCCACCGCCCTTGTCCGCGAACTTGGCCCGGATGGCGGCCTCTTCGCGCGCCACCTGCGCCTGGTCGAGCGTGCCGCCGGCGGCACGGATCGCTTCGTTGTTGCGCCGGTACTCTTCCAGCGCCTTATTCAGCTTCTCCTGGCGCGTGAGGGCCGCCTCGGCCCATTTCGCGTTCTCGCGCTGTGCGGCGATGGCGGCCTGCTGGCGACGGTTGTACTCGCCTTCGGCGGCCGCCAGGCCCTCGGTGGTGTTGACCCGGGCCTCGAGGAACTCCACGAGCTTGCGCTGCCGGTCGATTTCCTCCTGGGCGAACCGGCCGAACTGCTCGCCCCCAGGCTCCATTTGCTTGAGCTTGGCCCGGGCTGCATCGAGCTGCTGGCGCATGTCGTCCTGGCGGCCGATGCCGAGCATCGCGTCCCAGGCCTCCTTCGCCAGCCGCTTGAGCCCGTCCCACGCCAGCTCCAGGGTGCCGAGGTTGTCGCGCACCCTCCCGGCTGCCCGGTCCATCGCATCGGCGTAGGCGCCCTGCGCGAGCGCGGCGGCCTCGGACGTGCGCCCCTGATCCTCGAGCGCCTTGATCTGGTTGTAGATCTCCGCGGTCAGGTATCGGTGTGCCTCGTTGAGCTTGAGCGAGGCCTCGACCGGCGACCGGCCGAGCGACTCGAAGGCCTTGACCGTATCCTCGACGCTGACGCCGAGCGTGCGCTCGACCTCGATCGCCGTCGCCGCGAATCGGCCGAGATTCTCGGCGGCCACGCGCCCGCCGCCGGCCAGGCGTGCCAGCACCTCCGCGGCCTTCGCCTGGGTGCCGACCACGCCATCGATCTCGCGCGCAAGCGTTGCCAGGCTGTCCGCGGAGACGCCGACCGCGTTGTTGCTTAGCGCAAGCGCGCGCACGTAGGCGTCGTTTTCCTTGGCACCCTCGTTGTAGGCCACCGCCAGCGCCCCGAGCGCCGCGGCGGCGCCCATCGCGGCTGTCCCGAGCGGGATGATGGCGGCCGTCGCGGTGCGCGCCAGCGGCCCCATGCCGGCGGTCGCAGTGCGCAGGCCACGCCCAAGTCCCTGCTCGATGCCCTTGCCGAGATCGTCGAAGACAGACCCCGAGCCGGCGAGTTTCTTGGTGGTCTCCGATGCCGCGCCCTCGAGATCCTTCAGGCGCCGCTCGACCGAGGCGAACGCCGGGCCGGTCGCATCCTCGCCGGTGATCCTGACCTTGGTCGCATCAATGGTCATCGTCTCGATCCATGCTCTGAAGATCCCGAATCGCCAACAGCGCCTCGAGGAAGGTCTCGACGTCGGTCACGTCGTACAAGTCGATGAGGATCGGAACGGCCGGCCAGTCGACCCGGCCGCCCATCGCGTTCCACGCAAGGCGCGCGCACTCTTCTGCCTGGCCGAGCGGCGGAACCTGCACTTTCGCCCCGGCCCGCAGGTCGGCCACCGCCTGGCAGAAGGCGGCTACTTTTCGTGGATGTCGTCCCGCCTCGCGCGCCAGGCCGCGAGATCCTCGAGGCACGCGTCGGCGACCTTCCCGATGACGTCGGGGTGGTCGGCGAGCCACTCGCGGTAGGCGTCCGCGTCGAACTCGACCTCGTCATCGACGCCCACGCCGGGCAGCAGCGTGCTCTCGCGCATCCCGCGCCAGTCGATCACGCAGGTGCGCGCGATCGCCAGCGACTTGGCCGCCGAGCTGGCGTCCGGGTCGATCCCGAAAAACGCCGTGCTCTGCGGCCGCAGGATCTGCAGTTCGATCCCCTCGCCGACGTCGATCCAGCGCGCGCGCGCCGCGCGCATACGGTCGCTCAGGACGCTCACGGCGCCACCGCCGGCAGGAACAGCGCGTAGCCCTTCACGAACACCTGGAAGGAGCCGGAGAGCGTCGCTCCGACCTGCGCCTCTTCGCCAGGCAGCGACGGCGTGCCG
>NZ_JADZBI010000032.1 GCF_020852195.1 Hyphomicrobium sp.
CAGCCGGCTGGTGCGGTCGTGGACGCACCTCGAACGCCAGCGCGGCGGCTTCGGCTTCATGGGAGGTCCCGGCGAGACCCAGATCGAAGCCGACCGCCGCATGATCGGCGAGCGCATCACGCGCCTCGAGGCCGAGCTGAAGAAGGTGCAGGCGACGCGGCGGTTGCATCGCGCCGGGCGGCGGCGGGTGCCGTATCGCGTGGTGGCGCTGGTCGGCTACACCAACGCCGGCAAGTCGACACTGTTCAACCGTCTGACCCGCGCCGAGGTGCAGGCGGCCGACATGCTGTTCGCCACGCTCGATCCGACATTGCGCGCCCTGACCCTGCCGCACGGCGGCAAGGCGATGCTCTCCGACACGGTGGGCTTCATCTCCGACCTGCCGACCATGCTGGTGGCGGCGTTCCGCGCCACGCTGGAGGAGGTGATCGAGGCCGACGTGATCCTCCATGTCCGCGACATCTCGCACGAGGACACCGAGGCGCAGCAGCACGACGTCGACGCCGTGCTGCGCCAGCTCGGCATCGACATGGACGGCGGCCAGCGCATCATCGAGGTCTGGAACAAGATCGACCGCTTCGATCCGGAGGCGCGGCAGCACCTTGCCAACATCGCCGCGCGGCGGCCGCCGGAACGGCCATGCTTCCTGGTCTCGGCCGTCACCGGCGAGGGCATCGATGCGCTGCTCGCGGCGATCGAGGAGCGGCTTGCCGCGAAGAAAGTCACGCTACAGCTTTCGGTGGATGCCGCCGACGGCGCCGGCATCAGCTGGCTGCATCGCAATACAGAAGTGCTCGACAAGCACATGGAGGATGGCCGGATCGCCATGACGGTGCGCGTCGACGACACCAAGCGCGACATCACGCTGCGGAAGTTCACGGCGGCTGAGCCGCCGCCATAAGACGCGGCGCCGGCAAGCCGTCAGGAAGCCGTCGGGCTTTCGCTTGCCTTCGCCTCGTTCCACAGCGCGTCCATCTCGGCGAGCGTCGCCTCGGTGAGCGTGCGGCCGCGGGCGGCGAGGGCGCGCTCGATATGGGCGAACCGCCGCTCGAACTTGGTGTGGGCGGCGCGCAACGCCATCTCCGGATCGGCGCCGGCGTGCCGCGCCAGATTGACCACGGCGAACAGCAGATCGCCGGTCTCCGCGGCGATGTGGGCGTTGTCGCCGTCATCCAGCGCGGCTTCGATCTCGTCCGCTTCCTCGCGGATCTTGGCGAGCACCGCGCGCGGGTCGTTCCAGTCGAAGCCGACGGTGGACGCCTTGCGCTGCAGGTCGAGCGCGCGCTTCAAGGCCGGCTGCCCGCCCTTGACGCTCGCCAGCAGGCCGGGCTCCTCGGCAATGCGCTTGCGCGCCGCGCGCTCGGCCTTTTCCTCCTGCTTGATCCGCTCCCAGGCGCCTTTCACCTCCTCGGGCGTGAGCGTGCCCGCCTTGTCGCCGAACACATGCGGATGGCGGCGGATCATCTTGGCGGTGATCGCCTCCACCACGTCGCCGAATGCGAACGCGCCGTCCTCCTCGGCCATACGCGCGTGATAGACGACCTGCAGCAGGAGATCGCCGAGCTCGTCCTTGAGATCGACGAGGTCGCCGCGGGTGATGGCGTCGGCAACCTCGTAGGCTTCCTCGATGGTGTAGGGCGCAATGGTCGCGAAGGTCTGCTCGAGATCCCACGGGCAGCCGGTGCCGGGCGTGCGCAGCGCCGCCATGATCTCGACCAGCCGCGCGATGTCTTTCGATGGTGTCATGAGGGTCCGGCCGTTGCTGATGATCCGGCCGAACCTAGAGTGCTTCCGGAAAAGTGGGAACCGGTTTTCCGAAAAGAAGCACGATAAACAAAGATCTAGAGCCGTTCCGCGGTTCAATCAAAAAACGGAACGGCCCTAGTCGAGTGCGCGTCAGGTGGCGAAGGCCGTGCGGGGTGGTCGGCGCCCGGAAAGAATGGACACCGGTGAGAGCGCCAGCACGAGGCCGAGCGGCACCAGCCAGCCCAGCCACGTCGCGCACGCGTAGATAGGGTCGAACGGCAGCCCCCAGGAGGTGGCGACGGCCGTCGTGAGCCGCACCCAGATGGCGCCGGAAGCAACCGCCGCCATGGCCAGCATTAAGGTCGCGTGGCGCGCACGCTCCTTGCGGCGGATGGCGACCACGCCCCAGACGATAAGCCCGAGCCACGTCGCGCCCTGCGCCGCGAAGCCGAGCCGCGCCACGGGACCCGACACGCTCGCATACGCAACCGGAAACGCTGTCAGAGCACCGGCAACGACGAGGATCGCGGTAAGGCGGCCGAGCGGCCGGTGCCACGAGCGCCAGCGGCGCGTCGCGATCACGGCTGGCATCAGCACGAGCGCGGCACCGGAAGCCAGCATGTGCAGCTTGAAGATACCGGGCAGGCGCGCGTCCACCACATGCAGGTTGAAGGGAAGCGGCATGGCGCCCACACCCTGCACGAGGGCGACGACGCCGGTCGGGATAGCGAGGGAGATCAAGACGCAAATCGCGATAGCGAGGAGCAAGCGCGACACAAATTCGCCTGCCCGTGCTGGTGTCGTCGGTATCGCGATCAATTTTTCGGAGGTGAAATCTCGCGTCATGGCCAGAGCAGCACGGGGCATTCGGATCATTGCGAGCATCGCTGCGCTTTGTGTTCTGGCTACGGCGGGGCAACTCGCCCGAGCCGGCGATGTGGCCGACGACACCACACCGGCGCCGACGCAGGCCACGGTCGATCTCGCGGGACGCTGGGAAGGGCGTTCCTACGAGATGGCGCGCGCCGGCGTCGATTGCGGCGACAAGCCCTGCATGCTGACGCTCGATCTCGCGCGCTGCGGCGACGGCTGGTGCGGCATCGAGGTGATCGGCCGCGAGCAGCGCTGCGGGGCGACGGCCTTGCGGCTCGACGCAGGCGCGGCCAATCCCGGCGGCTCGGCGCTCTACAAGGGCAAGCTCGAGCTTGCGAAAGGCACCGAGCCCTACGTCGTCGAGGCCTATCTCATGTCCATGGCCGAGGGCGAGACCCAGCGCGAGCTTCAGATCGTGGGCGACACCGGCGGCGAGTTCCGCATGTTCCGCCGCTCGTTCCCGTTCAACGCGACATTGGCCAGGATCAGCGAGGCCCGCTGCCAGCCGGAGAGCACGGTGTCGCTTCTCGATTAGAGGTTTCCATGAGGGTGACTGTTCATCACTTCAAGGTCTACGACGCTGTCACCGATAGCTGGATCGTGCCGCCTCGGAAGAGTCCGGCCGAGCGTATCGAGCGCATACGCGGCGCGATCATTCCCGGCACCGCGGAGGAGGTCGACCGAACGGCTCTCGACGAGCAGGATCGGTATGACCCGCAGGCGCGGGTGCACGAACGCGCACGGCTGTTGAACTAGGTGCGTGCTGCCTGACGGAAGCGCGGTCAGAAAGTGGTTTGCCACGGCGCGGAAGCGCTTTAGCTTGGAGCGGACCATCCGTCTCCAGAGTGCAGTCCCCCGTCATGATCGTCATCCGCATCCTGCTCAACGGCGTGATCATGGTGGCGGAGATCGCGGCTGTGGCCGGCGTCGCCTGGCTTGGCTACACGCATCCCTTCCTGTTCGCGGCCCTGACGGCCGCCTTGAGCCTCGTGCTCGGGCTCGGCCTTGAGACCAAGCGGCTCTCGTTCGAGCTGCCGTTCTACTTCGAGGGCCTGCGCTCGCCGCGGCTCTTGTTCGTGGCCCTGGTGGGCAGCGTCGAGGCGCTCTTGAAGGCTGTGCTGGCCGGGCTCGCCGCGCTGTTCACGTTCGCCGGCACGGAAAGCGACCGCCTGTTCTGGGTCGCCGTCGTCTTCGGCATCACGACCTACGTCGGCGCCAGCGCGCTCCGCGGGCTCTCGGTCTCGTTCCGGGCGCAGCCGTGGCGCTGGGGCTACTTCCGCCTTGCGCCGCCGCTGGGCCTTGCGTTCTCGGCCGGCATCGCGGCGCTGGCCGCGGCCGGCGTCCTCACGACGACGAGCGTGGGCGAGATCGGGTGGCGGCTCGTCTGGGAGCTGCCGCAGAAGCCGTCGGTCAGCCAGGTGAGCGAGCTGTTCTTCCAGCTCAAGCAGGCGTTCGACGATTTCATCGTCACGCTGCTCAAGACGGTGATGAGCGAGCACTGGGCACGCCTGATCGCCATCGCGGTCAGCGTCAACGTGCTGACCGGCTTCGTGGCCTCGGTCTACGCATCCCTGATCGCGGCCGTGGTGCGGACTGCGGAGGAAGGGCTCCCTTGAAGCTAACGGGTTGGGTATGGCACCCACGGCGGATTCCAAATTCGCCGCGTCATCTGGCAGCCACGCTCCAATCCGCCACTCCCTGATCATTCGCATAATATATATTATGGAAAATAACAGGGAGAGGGATCGCCTTTACAGAAGATTAACAGAAGCGCATCCGAACTCACGGCGACGGACGCGCTCCCGCTAGCAGCGCCGTCCTACTTCTCCGCCTTCTCGAAATTATCGGCCACGAAGCGGTCGAGGAGCTGCACGCCCCAGCCCGAGCCCCAGCTCGTGTTGATCTCGTTCTTGGGCGCGTCCATGGCCGTGCCGGCGATGTCGAGATGCGCCCACGGCACGTCCTTCTTGATGAAGCGGTTGAGGAACGCTGCCGCCGTGCATGCCCCGCCCCAGCGCCCACCGATGTTCTTCACGTCGGCGTTCTTGCTGTCGAGCATCTTGTCGTAGGACTTGTCGAGCGGCATGCGCCATACCTTCTCGCCGGTGGCCTTCGAGGCTGCGAGCAATTGGTCCGCGAGCTTGTCGTCGTTCGAGAACAGCCCCGCGAAGTCCTTGCCGAGCGCCACCATGATGGCGCCGGTCAGCGTCGCCAGATCGATCACGAAGCGCGGCTTGAAGCGCTCCTGCGCGTACCAGAGCACGTCGGCCAGCACGAGGCGGCCCTCGGCGTCGGTGTTGAGGTTCTCGACCGTCTGCCCCGACAGCGAGGTCACGATGTCGCCCGGACGCGTCGCCGATCCCGACGGCATGTTCTCGACCAGACCGATGAGCCCGACCGCGTTGACCGGCGCCTTGCGCTCGGCGAGCGCATAGAGGAGGCCGGTGACGGCGGCCGCACCGCCCATGTCGCCCTTCATGTCCTCCATGCCGGCGGACGGCTTGATGGAGATGCCGCCGGTGTCGAACACCACGCCCTTGCCGATGAAGGCAAGCGGCTTGGCGCGCTTCGACTTGGCGCCGTGCCACTGCATGATGGCGACCCGGGCCGGACGCACGCTGCCCTGCGCCACCGCGAGCAGCGTGTTCATGCCGAGCTCTTTCAGCGTCTTGTCGTCGAGGATCTCGACCTCGAGCCCGATCCGCTCGAGCTCCTTTACGCGCTCGGCGAACTCCACCGGCCCGAGCACGTTGGCGGGCTCGTTGACGAGGTCGCGCGCAAAGCAGACGCCGTCCGCCACGGCGCGCTTGGCCTCGAAGGCGGCGCGCGCCTTCTCCGGATCGGCGCAGTGCACGACGAGCTTCACCAGGCGGTCGTTCGCGGGCTTCTGCTCGGCGGAGTTGCCGTTGGCGGCCCCCTCCTCGCCGTTCTTCTTCGTCAGGTACTTGCGGAAGCTGTAGTGGCGCAGGAGCGCGCCGAACGCGAGGTTCGCCGCAACCACCTCGGGCTTCGCGCCGGCACTGCCGACATCGGCGATGACCGAGGCCTCCACAGTCTTGCGCGCCGTGATCTGTCCGAGCACGTATCCGCCGAGGCTGGCCCAGCCGCTGTCGTCGTGCTCGGCCGTCTTGCCGGTCCCGACCAGGACGAGCCGCTGCACGTCGAGCTTCTGGGGCGCCAGGATCTCGATCGAGGACTTGAGCTTGCCCTTGAACTCGGCGGCCTCCGCGGCCTTGAGCAGGAGCCCCTGGCTGCGGGTGTTGAGCGCTTGCACAGCTGGCGGCAGGGCGAGATCCTGGCCGACGAAGGCGGCGACGGTGGCCAGCGGGGCCGCGTCGAGGCGGGCGAAGGTGATTTCGAGCGGGGTCGTCATTCTCTTGCTGGTGCTCCTCGAGGGACGGGAGAGGGTTGAGGATTAACGCGGCGGACCGGGTCTTCCACCCAGCCGGCGCGCATGGCCTCGCGCCATCGCTGGGGCAGGGCCCACGCGGGCGTCTGCCGCGGCCGTGCTTCCGTATAGGGCGGGGGGTGGCTTTTCGATCTTCGCTGTGGAAATTAGCCGCTTGCCGGCGAAGTGCAAGCCGCCGCAGCCTAAAATGTCGTCTTCGAGCTTAATCCCCGCGTCCCGTTCCGGCGGACGGCCGCGACAGGGCGACGGGGCGCCGGGTGCCTGGCCTGCCGTCCCCTGCGGCGCTTGGGCTAGAGGCTTGGAGAACAGTCGAAATTCCGCCATCCTTGCGTGGAACGAGACCACAAGGGAGCCGGGGGGAGAATCGGGCCCGAGACGTCGCGGGGCGTGTGGCACGGCCGGTTAAGACGACCGCGTCGACCCTGGTGGCAGCGAGCCCTCCGTTGATCCCCGGTGCGTGGCCCAGCACGAAGCCGAGCGTGATCGACGTCAGATGACGATTTTCTCACGATATGTCTTCCGGCAGACGGGCAGCGCGCTGATGCTCGTGCTTCTCTCGCTGACGGGCATCGTCTGGATCTCGCTGGCGCTGCGCGAGCTCAACGTGGTGACGGCCCACGGCCAGAGCGCCTTCACCCTGATCAAGATGACGACGCTCGGCCTGCCGAGCTTCGTGGCCGTGATCACGCCCTTTGCGCTCCTCATCACGACCATCCACACGCTGAACCGCTTGAACAGCGACAGCGAGATCATCGTGCTGACAGCCTCCGGCGCCACCGCGTGGACCATCACCAAACCGCTCGTGACGCTGGCGCTGTTGATCATGGCCTTCATCACCGCGGTCAATCATTTCGCCGCGCCGTGGAGCTATCGCCTGCTGCGCGAGATCGTGATCCAGGTGCGTACCGACCTGCTCACCCAGGTGATCCAGCCCGGCCGCTTCTCCTCTCCCGAGCGCGGGCTCACCTTCCACATCCGCGAGCGCACGCTCGACGGCACGCTGCACGGGCTCGTGCTGCACGACGCCCGCAAGTGGAACGAAGTGCAGTCGTACCTGTCCGAGAAAGGCGTGCTCGTCGAGGACAACGGCTCGACCTACCTGTTCATGATGAACGGGCACATCCTGCGTCGGGCCGGCGCCGCGACCGAGCCGACTCAGATCATCGCCTTCGAGAAATATGCGGTCGATCTCGACAGCTTCGAGAAGCGCGAGACCGGAGCGGCGACCGAACTGAGGCCGCGCGAGCGCTATTTCGGCGAGCTCATCGCCCCGGAAAAGAGCGAGCCGGACAAGACGGCCGCTGACAAGAAGGCCGCGACCGACAAAAAAGCCGCCGCGGACAAGAAAGCTGCCGCCGACAAGAAACCTGCGGCCGAGAAGAGCGCAGGCAAGAAAGGCCGGTCGCGCGAGGAGGAGGCCGCCGGCCGCTTGCGGTCGGAGTTGCATGAGCGCTTCTCGAGCGCCCTCTATCCGCTGGCGTTCGTTCTGATGGCGATCGCCATGGTCGGCCAGGCCCAGAGCACCCGCCAGAACCGGCACGCCCGCATGGGCCTCTGCTTCCTCGCCGGCGTCGGCATCCGCCTCGCCGGCATGGCTGCCAACAACGTCGTGACAATGCACGCGAGCGCCGTGCCCGTGCTCTACCTGATCCCGCTCGTCGCCATCGGCGTCTCCCTGGTCCTGATCGTCCGCGGCGCGCGGCCCTCGAACGGACCGGCGCGCCTCGACCGTCTCGTGGACGCGGTCACGGCCTTCGCGGACAGCCTGCGGCAGCGGTTTGCGCGCCGCCGGCTGGCCGGTGCCGCCGGAACGGGAGGCTAGCCGCCCATGCCGCGCATCTCGACCCTTTCGCTCTACATCGGCATGCGCTTCCTGCTCGCCATCTTTGCCGTGTTCGGGCTGTGCACCGTGTTGATTTTCATGATCGATTTCGTGGAGATGCTGCGCCAGGCCGGCAAGTACGGCAGCGTGCCCGGATGGCTCTTGGCCTGGATCACCGTGTTGCGGCTTCCGGCCTATACCGAGATTCTGCTGCCGTTCGCCGTGCTCGTGGGGTCGATCGGCGCCCTCCTCATGCTGGCCCGCAAGAGCGAGCTGGCGGTGATGCGCGCCGGCGGCATGTCGGTCTGGCAGTTCCTGCGCCCGGGCATAACGGTTGCCCTGCTGCTCGGCATCTTCAGCACGACGACGTTCAATCCCCTGGCGGCGCGGGCCCGTGACCAGGCCGAGCGGCTCTATGCGGAGGCTTTCGGCCGGGAATCATCGGGACTGAACCAGGGAGCCGCTGGCCCCTGGCTGCGCCAGGACGGCCTCGACGGACAGTCCATCCTGAGCGCCGCATCCGCCCAGCGGCGCGGCACGGAGCTCACCTCCGTGACGGCCTTCGTCTACGACAAGAAGGGCAGCTTCGTGGAGCGCATCGACGCCAAGCAGGCCCACCTGGAGGAAGGGTTCTGGGTGCTGAAGGATGCCGTCGTTTCGGCGGTCGGACGCGAGCCCGAAACCTTCGGTAGCTATCTGCTCTCCACCTACCTAACCCGGGAGCGCGCCGCCGACGCTTTCGGCACCCTCATCTCGGTCTCCTTCTGGGAGCTACCGGATCTCATCTATATTGCGGAAAAAGCTGGTCTTTCATCCTCGGCCTTGCGCACTCAATACGAGCTGCTGCTGACCCGCCCGCTGCTGTGCATTGCCATGGTCTTTTTGGCGGCGACTGTGTCGTTGCGGTCATTCCGCTCCGGGGGGATCCAGACTATGGTCGTTACAGGAATGGTAGGGGGCTTTGGGTTTTTCCTTTTCGCGGAAATATCTAGGCAAGTTGGAACAGCGGGCCTCGCCCCGGTTTGGGCGGCGGTTTGGGTTCCAGTGCTCCTCGCCATCCTGTGTTCGGTTACGGTGCTGCTGCACCAGGAGGACGGCTGAGTGATGCGTGTTGCGCGCAAATTGCTGGCGACATGCACAGAGTTTTCCACCTCTTGTCCCCGCCTGAGGGCGGTGGAACGGGGGCGTTTGCGCCTGCCTTTTCCCACCATTCCTGACGTTTCCCGCAGGGCGCGCCTCCTCACGCAGCTCACCTCGGCCCTTGTGCTCATGGGGGTTGCGCTGCTTGCCGGACCGGATCCGGCAGCCGCCCAGACAGGCCCGATGGGCCGCGGCGTCTCGGCCTTTCCCGAGACACCCGGTGGCATTTTCGGCAAGCCGCAGAAGCTCGATAAGACCCTGCCCCTCTACCTGCAGGGCGACGAGCTGATTTACGACAACGCGGGCAACCGCGTGATCGCGCGCGGCAACGTTGAGATTTACTACAACAAGAACGTGCTGACGGCCGATCAGGTCATCTACGACCGCAGCGCCAACACGCTCTCCGCCTCGGGCAACGTCGAGCTCAAGGAGGCGAACGGCAACGTCATCCGCGCCGACAACTACACGCTGACGGACGACTTCCGGGACGGCTTTGTGCAGTCACTCTCGGTCGTCACGCGCGACGACTCGCGCATCACCGCCGAGCGCGGCGAGCGGCGCGAGGGCAACGTCACGGAGTTCTCGGAGGCGACCTTCACGCCTTGTAAGAGCGAGGGCAACGTGCCGCCGCTCTGGTGCATCGGCGCCAAGCGCATCATTCACGACCAGTCCGCCGCCACCATCTCCTACCAAGATGCCGAGCTGAAGCTCTACGGCGTGACTGTCGGCTACCTGCCCTACTTCGAGCACCCCGATCCGTCGGTGAAGCGCAAGAGCGGCTTCCTGGCGCCGAGCTACGGCAACTCCAACGACCTCGGCATCTTCTTCGAGCTGCCCTACTACTTCGCGCTCTCGCCGCACTACGACTTCACGTTCCGCCCGCGCTACATGAGCGAGCAGGGCGTGCTCTGGCAGGGCGACTGGCGCCAGAAGCTCGCCACGGGCGAGTACACGGTGTCGTTCGCGGCCATCGACCAGGACTGGACGGACCTGCCGTCCGCCTCCACCAACCCGGCCAACGCCCGCAATCTGGACGGCTGGCGCGGCAGCCTCGAGACACACGGCCGCTTCTCGCTTTCGAGCTGGTGGAGCTACGGCTGGAACGCGATCATCGAGAGCGATGATTCCTTCCGCCGCTTCTACAAGCTCGACAGCGTGCTCCTGACCGACCGCGTCAACGACGTCTTCCTCGTGGGCCAGGGCGACCGCAGCTACTTCAGCGCCAGGATGTACCACTTCGGTGGACTCTTGGTGGAGGACAACGACGAGACGGAATCCTACGTCCACCCGGTGATCGACCATAACTACGTCTTCAAGGATCCGGTGCTCGGCGGCGAGCTCAGGTGGAAGACGAATGCGCTGAGCTTCTCGCGCTCCGACGTCAGGTCGGGCTCCGACCTGCTGTCGCAGGACATGAACCGCGTCGTGACCGAGGTGAAGTGGCGCCGCCGCTTCACGGACGCGGTGGGCATCACCTACACGCCGTTCGGCGAGCTTCGCGGCGACATCTACCAGATCAACTACGAGGATCCGAACGACCCCCTGACCGCCAATCTCGACGACAGCTTCCTGCGCGGCCTCGCAACGGGCGGCGCCACCGTCTCCTATCCGTGGGTGGCCAACGTCGGCGCGACCTCGCACGTCATCGAGCCGATCGGACAGGTCGTGGCGCACAACTCCAGCGTCCAGCAGGACGACCTGCCGAACGAGGATGCGCAGAGCCTGATCTTCGACGACACCAACCTGTTCGAGACCTCCAAGTTCTCGGGCTACGACCGGCTCGAGACCGGCGTGCGCGCCAACGTCGGCGTGCAGTACACGTTCCAGGGCCCGGTCGGCTATGCGCGCATTCTGGCCGGCCAGAGCTTCCATCTCTCGGGCGAGAACGCCTATGACGAGGGAAGCAACCGCTTCAATCCGAGGAGCGGCCTCGATACGGACGAATCGGACTACGTGCTCGGCGCCTACATCGCGCCGACCGACGTCTTCCGCGTCATCTCGCAATCGCGCTTCGACGAGGACGACCTTTCGCTCCGTCGCGAGGACCTGACGGCACTCTTCACGTACGGCCCGCTGAGCGCCGCCGCGACCTATACCTACGGTCAGGTCTACAGCGACATCTACGCCAGCAATGCCTACGAAAAGCAGGAGGAGATCCTCGGCTCCGCGACGCTGCGGCTGACCGATCGCTGGACGCTGTCCGGCTCGATCCGCTACGACCTCGACGAGGATCGCGTGCTGACCGACTCCATCCAGCTCGCCTATCTGGATGAGTGCTTCATGCTGAGCGCGACCTACAGCGAGACCTTCATCGAGGATGCGAGCCGCGACATCGAGCCCGACCAGGTCGTCATGTTCCGCCTCGAGTTCAAGCATCTCGGCGGCTTCAACTATCAGACCAATGTCGTGGACTTCCTCGGCGGCGAGGACTCGACCGCCGTTCGCACCAACCCGTAGCCTCCCTACGTAAAGGGTCCGCGGACCGCCCAGGCCCCTCCGGCACGAGTTGCATCTCCGGCCCAGTCCTGCTTTCCCGCCTGGCCTCACCCACGCGGCAGCTTGGCGCGGAGGCCGGGTCGCCTTGCCCGCGCCATGGTTGGTGTGGATAAGCCGTCTTTGCGTGCATGCCGAACAGGCTCTATGCTCATGACCGCTGGCTGCGAGCGGCGGTCGGGCCGGCGCTTACTGTCATCAACCCGGTCACCTCATGGCCCGTTACCTGCTGACGAGACAGCATCGATGCCCGATTTGATCCGCACGCTTGCCGCAGTCTCGGGAGCCGCTCTGCTCATCGGGGGAGCAGGCTCGACCGTGACGCGCGCCGCCGAGCCTGGCGTGCCGCTGCGCCTGGCCCAGTCCGAGCGCACGGCCAACATCGAGGCCGGCCCGCCCGACGGCACCACGGCTCCGCGCCGCAAGGGCGGCCAGTCGATCGCGGTGCTGGTCAACGACGAGCCGATCACCGCCTACGAGATAGAGCAGCGCGCGGCGTTCCTCTCTCTCCAGAGCGGCGGCGCAGTCAATGACCTCAAGTCCAAGGCCGAGGCGCGCTGGAAGGCGATCGTCCAGAACCCCAAGACCAACGAGCGCTTCAAGGAGCTTCTGCGCAAGAACAACGTGCAGACTCAGGAGGAGGCGCGCGCGCTGCAGACGAAGTTCATCAAGGACCTGCAGGCGAACATGATGGCCCAGCTCAAGCGCGAGTCCCGCGCCGGCGCGCTCGCGGGCTCGCGCAGCAAGGCCCAGGACGAGCTGATCGAGGAGAAGCTCAAGCTGCAGGAGGCCAAGCGCCTCAACGCCATCTCCGACGACGCGGAGGTGGACAAGATTCTGTCGGGCATCGCCGAGCGCAACAAGATGACGCTCGAGCAGTTCGGCCAGCACATGAAGGGCATGGGCGTCGACATCCGCACCATGAGGAGCCGCTTCAAGGCCGAGATGTCGTGGCGCGAGGTCGTACGGCGACGCTTCGGGCATCTGGTCGCCATCACCGAGCGCGACGTCGATGCCTTCGTCGCCAATACGGGCGTCGCGGCCCAGAGCGATGTCGAGTTGCTGGTCCAGCGCATCACGCTGCCGCTGCCGGGGTCGGTCGACCAGGCGATCATCGCCCAGCGCATTGCCGAGGCGGATACCCTGTCGCGGCAGTTCTCGGGCTGCGCATCGCTCCCGACCCTCGCCGCCTCCGCCGGCGGCAGGTACGAGGACCTGGGCACACGCAAGCCGTCCACCATCCCCGAGCCGACCCGCAGCCTGCTGCTCAACGCCCGCGACGGAGACCTGCTGCCGGCGAGCGTCAGCCAGTCCGGCGTCGAGCTGTGGGCGCTGTGCGGCCGCAAGGCCGAGACGTCGGTGCGCGAGACGGCACAGAACGAGCTGCGCCAGAAGGAGTTCGAGGTCCTCGCCCAGAAGCATCTGAAGGACCTGCGGCAGGACGCGGCCATCGAGATCCGCTGATGGGCGCGCGCGAGCCGGATGGGCTCACGTCGGCACCTCTCGCGATGACGATGGGTGACCCGGCGGGAATCGGCCCCGACATCACGCTCGCCGCCTGGAGAGAGAGAGAGAGCCACGCCCTCCCCCCGTTCGTCGTTTTCGGTGATCCCGAGACATTCGCGGCCCGCGCGGCCGCGCTGGGCGTCGACGTCGCGGTCGAGACCGTCACCGACCTCGCGCGCGCCGCACCCGTCTTCGAGAGAAGTCTTCCGGTCTGGCCTTTCGCCTGCGCGGCCCCCGCGCGTGCGGGCAAGCCCGATCCGCGCAATGCACCGGCCGTCATCGGCGCCATTGAGGCAGCCGTCCTAGCGATCCGCAAAGGCGAGGCGCGCGCCGTGGTGACCAATCCGGTCGCCAAGAGCGTGCTCATGGCGGCCGGCTTCGCCCATCCCGGCCACACGGAGTTCCTGGGCACGCTGGCGGAGACGCATTTCGGCATGCCGGACGCCCACCCCGTGATGCTGCTCGCATCCGACGAGCTCAAGGTGGTGCCGCTGACGGTGCACATCCCCCTGGCTGATGTCCCGCAGGCGATCACGACCCGCAGCATCGTGCGCACGGCCGGGATCCTCAACCGCTCGCTGATCGAGGACTTCGGCATCGCCAGGCCGCGCATCGCGGTGACCGGCCTCAATCCGCACGCCGGCGAGGACGGCCGGCTCGGCGACGAGGATGAGCGCATCATCGCGCCCGCCATCGCCGCGCTGCGCGACGCCGGGCTTGCCGTCACGGGGCCATATCCGGCGGACACCCTCTTCCATGCCGCGGCGCGCGAGACCTACGACGCCGTGCTCGCCATGTATCACGACCAGGCGCTGATCCCGATCAAGACGCTCGCCTTCGACCGCGGCGTCAACGTCACCATCGGGCTGCCGTTCGTGCGCACGTCGCCCGACCACGGCACGGCCTTCCCGATTGCCGGCAGCGGCACGGCGCAGGCTCGCAGCCTGATCGAGGCCATCAAGGTTGCCGATGCGATGTCGCGGCGCCGCGCCGAGCGCGTCTGATGGGCGGCACCTCGGGCGAGAACGGCACGGAGCCACGCCCGGGCGCGAGCCCGGATGGCCTAGCACCGCTGCGCGAGGTCATCCGCCGCTACGATCTCGCCGCCAAGAAGAGCCTCGGCCAGAACTTCATTCTCGACCTGAATCTGACACGCCGCATCGCGCGCGCGGGCGGTGCCATCGACGGACGCACGGTTATCGAGGTCGGGCCAGGACCTGGCGGCCTGACACGAGCGCTGCTGCTCGAAGGCGCCGCGCGAGTCATCGCCGTCGAGCGGGATTCCCGCTGCCTGCCCGCACTCGCCGAGATCGCCGCCCGCTATCCTGGTCAGCTCGACGTGCACGAGGGCGATGCGCTGAGCGCGGACTGGCGCGCCCTTCTCGGCGCCTTCGCGGGCAAGGCCGTGATCGCCGCCAACCTCCCCTACGGCGCGGCGACGACGCTGCTCGTCGGATGGCTCGAGACCGATCCGTGGCCGCCGTGGTGGGACCGCATGGTGCTGATGTTCCAGAAGGAGGTCGCAGAGCGCATCGTTGCCGTGCCGGGGACCAAGGACTACGGGCGCCTGTCGGTCATCGCCCAGTGGCGCAGCCACGCGCACATCGCGCTGACCCTCAAGCCCGAGGCGTTCACGCCGCCGCCGAAGGTCTCCTCGGCCGTGGTCGTCTTCACGCCGCGTGAGGTCCCGCAGCCCGCCTGCTCGGTCGCAGCCCTCGGCCGCGTCACCGCCTCCGCCTTCGGCCAGCGCCGCAAGATGCTGCGTGCGTCCCTGAAGACGCTGGTTCCCAACCCAGAGGAGCTGCTTGCGGCCGCCGGCATCGCGGCGGACTTGCGCGCGGAACGCTTGAGCGTGCGCGACTTCGCCAAGCTCGCCCTCGTCTACGAGCGCTCGATCGCGGGCCGCTGAAGGCGCTATTGTCCCTTTGCGAAAGGCGCGCTGTGCTGTGTGAAGTAAAGGAGATATCGGACCCGTGGCGGACCATGTCGACATCGCGGCCTATCTCGCCCGCATCGGCTACGGCGGCCCGACCACCCCATCGCCCGATACCCTCGCCGCGCTGCAGAGCCATCACGTGGAAGCGATTGCGTTCGAAACGCTCGCCATGGTTCTCGGCGAACGGGTGCATCTCGATCTTCCTTCGCTGCAGCGGAAAATCCTGCTGGAGGGGCGCGGCGGATACTGCTTCGAGCTGAACCTGCTGTTCCTGCATCTCCTGCGCGCGCTCGGATTCGACGCCCGGCCCTTGACCGGGCGCGTCATCATGCACGAGCCCGAGGAGGCCTGGACCGCCTCGGCGCGCACGCACGTGCTCATTCTGGTGACGATCGACGGTGTCCGCTACACGGTCGACGTCGGCTTTGGCGGGATGACGCCGACAGGCCCCTTGCGCCTCGACAGCGAGGACGAGCAGCAGACGCCGCACGATCCCTATCGGCTGACACGCCGCGGCGAGACCTACACGCTGCGCGCCCGCATCGGCCCCAACTGGCACCACTACTATACGTTCGATCTCGCGCCCCAGGCCGACATCGATTTCGAGGTCGGCAACTGGTATGTCTCCACACATCCGGCTTCGCCGTTCCGCAAGCGCTTGCTCGCAGCGCGCGTCGAGCCGGGCGTACGCTACGCGCTTCGTGGGGCGGACTACGCCCGGCACCGTGTCGGCGCCGAAAGCGAGCGGCGCACGATCGAGAACCCGAACGATGCGATTGCGCTTCTCCGGACCGTTTTCCGGATCAACGTCCCGGCGTCCGCCGAGCTCGAGACGGCTCTGGCCTCGGTGCTCGCGCCATCCGCAACACCACCCCCATAGGGAATGCTCTATATAGCGAAGCCTTGAGCTACTTCACGCCGAGCTTCTTCTGCAGGCTGGACGACGAGGTCGTATACTGGAACAGGAGCTTCTTGTCCGGGTGCACGATCTTGTAGGCGGCCTGCGCCATCAGCGCCGCCTCGTGGAAGCCCGACAGGATCAGCTTCAGCTTACCCGGATACAAGTTGATATCGCCGACGGCGAAGATGCCCTTCTCGCTGGTCTCGAACTTCTCGGTGTCGACCAGGATCAGGTTCTCGTTGAGGTTCAGCCCCCACGAGGCTACGGGGCCGAGCTTCATGGTGAGGCCGAAGAACGGCAGCATCGCGTTCGCCGTGACGCGCTCCTCGCCGCCGGCCGTCTTCACCGTGACCGCCTCGAGCTGGCCGTCCGCACCGTCGAGCTTCGTCACCTGCCCGATGAGCAGGCGCACCCTGCCCTCCGCGACGAGCGCGCGCATCTTCTCGACCGAGTGCGGCGCCCCGCGGAACTCGTCGCGCCGGTGCAGCAGGGTCAATGAATTCGCGATCGGCGCCAGGTTGAGTGTCCAGTCCAGCGCCGAGTCGCCGCCGCCGACGATCAGCACGTCCTTGCCGCGCAGATCCTCCATACGCCGCACCGCATAGAACACGGACTTGCCCTCGTACGCCTCGATGCCGTCCAGCGGCGGGCGCTTGGGCGTGAACGATCCGCCGCCCGCAGCGATGACGACCACCTTGGCGATGATCTCGCGGCCGGCGTCGGTCTTGAGGTGGAAGCGGCCGTCCTCGCCGCGCTGCAGCTCGTCCACCCGCTCGCTGAAGATGAATTCGGCCCCGAACGGCTTGATCTGCTCCATGAGGCGGTCGGTCAGCTCCTGACCGGTGACCGTCGGCAGCGCCGGAATGTCGTAGATCGGCTTCTCGGGATAGAGCTCGGCGCACTGCCCGCCCGGCCGGTCCAGGATGTCGATCACGCACGTCTTGATGTCGACCAGCCCGAGCTCGAACACTGCGAACAGCCCGACCGGACCGGCGCCGATCACCACCGCATCGAATTCCGTTGCACCGGTGTCCGCGACCGCGGCGGCCTCGTCCAAAGCCATGGATCAATCTCCTGGTTCGCAGCGCGCCGCCGATGCGCACTCCACTTGTGACAACGTGTTCGTCAGAACTGCTTGGCCGGCACGCGGAGCGTCAATCCGTCGAGGGCGGGGGTCACCTTGATCTGACAGCTCAGGCGGCTTTCCGGGCGCACATCGAAGGCGAAATCCAGCATGTCCTCCTCGATGGCCTCTGGCTTGCCGGTCTTCTCCACCCAGTCGGCATCGACGTAGACGTGGCAGGTGGCGCACGCGCAGGCGCCGCCGCATTCGGCCTCGATGCCCGCGATGTCGTTGAGCTTGGCCGCCTCCATCACGGTGACGCCGGGCTCGGCCTCAACGGTCTGGCTGTCGCCGTCGGGTTGGATAAATACGAGTTTAACCATCGACGGCTGGCTCCCAGATCCTGCTGCCCTCCCTTGTACGGAGTATGGTGGCGGCAGGATTAAAGGGCCCGTCCCCCGAATTCAAGCTCCCCGTCGCCGCGCCGGAGTGGGCCGCAGGAGGTAGCAAAAAAGGCTGATGAAGACACGAGTTGTGTCAGCCAGTCGTGGCGAATCTGATGGCGGTCAGACACCAAAGGAACGCCACGCCTAGACCATGATCGCTTCGGACCCTACCAGTCCGAAGCGTGAATCATCGGTCTCATCCAAAAGGCTGGGGCGCGATCTCGATTCAATCAAAGCTGATCGCGCTCTAGGCGCGGGGACGCTCCGGCGGGAAGGTCTCCTCGACGTAGCCCTGCACCGTCTCGCAGGCGGCCTCGAGCGTGGCGAGGATGCGATCGCGCTCGTCCTCATCGGCAACGCCGGAGGTCTGCTCGGCCTCGCGCGCCAGGCTTGCGATTTGCCAAGCGCCGACGGCGCGGGCAGAGCCCTTGATGGTGTGGGCGGCAGTCTGCCATTCCCGGTCGGTGGCCGCGAAGCGGAGCTGTTCGATGCTCAACGGAAGCTGGGCCACGAAAAGCCCCAGAATCTCCCGCTCGAGCAGCGGGCTGCCCAGGGTGTAGCGGCCGAGGTGGACGCGGTCGATCGGCTCCGCGGCCGGCATGGCGGGTGCCGGCGGCTCGGCGGCGGCGCGCGCGCGGCTATCGGGGCGACGGAATGTCGAGCGCTCTCTCAGGGGGCCCATTGCGTTCAGAACCTGTCTCGGGAGGGTTCTCGATCGACCCCAAGGCCAGTCCCGTCGGCCCCAGGATCCGCAGGCGCGGAGGCGGCGTGCTCCGGCGTGCTATAACAAAGTCTGAACGCAATACGCTAAGTAACTGTTAACACGTATATTAAAACACGCCTCTATTCAATTGTTTTCGGCTGCGCCGGTGCGGCGAAGCGCCGGGCTCTGCGAACTTCATTTGGCCCCAAACGCGGCCTACTCGGCTCTCTGAGCAACGGACGCTGCGGGGCGCGACCGCCCCGAGAGAAAAAAGGAAGTTGATGGCACCGCTTACGGGCAGAAAACCCGTTTGAGCACAAGCCTTGGACTGCAGTATCATCGGGGGCAGCCGGCGTATTCCGGTGCGGACGGGTGGATGGCTCAGGATCAGAAAACAGGCGCGGCGGCTGCCCAGAAGGGGCCGTCCGACGGGGCTGCACCCGCATCCCCGGCAACGGGCACGTCTGCGGGTCCGCCGCCGATCCCTCCGTCCCTCCCGCCCATGAGCGAAACCGCTAAGGCCGACACCCCGAAGACCGAGCCTCCCAAATCCGGCACCGCCAAGTCCGGCACTGCGAAGACGGACACGCCGAAGAGTGAGGAGCCGAAGAGTGCACCCGAGGCCGCGAAAGTGGACTCGCTCTCTCTGGTTCTGCCGCCGAGCACCATCGTCAATCTCGGCTCGCCCACGGCCGCCGTCCATCACCGCCTGCCGCCGCCGCTCCCGAACATGGCCGCGCGCGCGCAGAGCGCCGCGCCGACCGGCAACGAACGCGCCGCCGAGCCGATCCAGGCCGAGCCCGTCCGGCGCATGGCGCGGCGGCGTCCCGCCGGACCGCCCCGGCACAAGATCGCGGCCAACGACGACGCGCCCTCCATCGGCGGCCTGATCTACGCACTCGAGCAGAAGCCCTCGTCGACGCCGTTCAAGTACGCCGCCATCGCCACCCTCGGCTGGACGATGATCTGCTTCGTCTTCTCGTGGATCATCGTGCGCGCCGAACTCGAGGCAGGCGCCACGTTCCTGTCGCTGTTCGAGAAGCCGTCCACGTTCCTCACGGTGACGGCCATCATCGTGCCCATCGCAGTACTGTGGGCGCTGGCGCTCCTCGCCTGGCGCTCCGACGAGCTGCGCCTGCGCTCGTCGACCATGACCGAGGTCGCGATCCGCCTCGCCGAGCCCGACCGCATGGCCGAGCAGTCGGTGGCGTCCCTCGGCCAAGCCGTACGCCGGCAGGTGTCGTTCATGAACGATGCCATCTCGCGCGCGCTGGGCCGCGCCGGCGAGCTCGAGGCGCTGGTGCACAACGAGGTGACCGCGCTCGAGCGCTCCTATGAGGAGAACGAGCGCAAGATCAAGGGGCTCATCCAGGAGCTGGCGGGCGAGCGCTCCTCGCTGCTCTCGACCAGCGAGCGCGTCACCGAGACGCTGAAGACGCTCGGCACCGACATCCCGACGCTGATCGACCGCCTCTCCAACCAGCAGATCAAGCTCGCCGGCATCATCCAGGGCGCGGGCGAGAACCTGACGCAGCTCGAGACCGCCGTCGGACAGAGCACGGACCGTCTGGAAAACGCGCTCGGCGGCAAGACTCAGCAGTTGCAGGTCATGCTCGAGGGCTATACCTCCGGGCTCGCCACCGCGCTCGGCGCCAGGACCGAGCAGCTCCAGTCGGCCATCGCGAGCTACGTGGACACCCTCGACGTCTCCTTGAACCAGCGCACCGAGAACCTGCAGCGCGTGTTCGAGGAGTATGCCCGCGCGCTCGACACGTCGCTCTCCAACCGCGCGCAGGCGCTCGACATCCAGCTCGTCGAGCGCACCAAAGCGCTCGACGCGGCCTTCGGCCAGCGGCTCCGCATGTTCGACGAATCGATCGTGCGCTCGACCATGAACATCGACACCGCGGTGGCCGAGAAGGCCCGCGCGCTCACCAACGCCCTCGACAGCCACGCCAAGACCTTCAGCGAGACGATTGCGCGCCAGGCCGTGAACCTCGACGAGAGCCTGATGCACGGCATCAACTCGGTGCGCCGCACGAGCGAGAACATCACGCGCCAGTCGCTGAAGGCCATCGAGGGCCTTGCTGGCCAGTCCGATATGCTGAAACGCGTGTCGGAGAACCTGCTGGCGCAGATCAACTCCGTCACCAACCGCTTCGAGGGCCAGGGGCAGGCGATCATGCGCGCCGCCAACTCGCTCGAGAACGCCAACTTCAAGATCGAGTCGACGCTGCAGGGCCGCCACGCCGAGCTCACGCAGACCATGGAGCAGCTCACCGGCAAGGCCGACGAGTTCGGCCGCTTCGTGCAAGGCTTCTCCTCGACCATGGAGGGCTCGCTGACCAGCGCCGAGCAGCGCGCGCGGGCAGCCGCAGAACAGCTCCGCGCCAGCACCGAGGCCGCCCAGCACGCGGCCCTTGCCGATCTCGAGCGCTTCCGTCTCGAGGCCGGCGCCGAGGGAGACCGCACGCTCGATGAGCTCCGGAACCGCTTCTCGTCGATCTCGAACGTCGTCAACGAGCAGCTCACCTCGCTGACCAGCCGCTTCGACGAGACCTCTGATGAGGTGCGCCAGCGCGCCAGCCGCGCCGCGGCCGACATCGCCGCCGAGCAGGCCCGCCTCAAGCAGGAGATGGACCGCCTGCCCACGGCGACGCGCGAGAACGCCGAGGCCATGCGCCGCGCGCTGCACGACCAGCTCCGCGCCATCGAGCAGCTCTCGAACCTCACCACGCGCTCGATCGTCGGCCGCGACGTCACGCCCCCGCAGCCGTCGCCCTATGGCGCGCCGGGCTCGGGCACACTGACGGCGTCCTATGTTGCAGAGACGCGTGGGGCCGGCTATCGCCCACCGCCACAGCCGCAGTCCTACCAGCCCGCGCTGCCCCGCCCCGGCGGGCCTGGAAACGGCGGCGACAACCGCGAAGGCTGGTCGCTGGGCGACCTCCTGGCGCGTGCCTCGCGCGACGACGAGGGCGGCGGCGCCCCCGGCGCGCACCACGCGACCGCATCGAGCGTGCCGTTCCACAATCAGATCGACATCATCGCCCGCGCGCTCGACCCCGCCACCACGGCGGCTCTCTGGCAGCGCATCGCGGCCGGACAGCGCGGCGTCATGGTGCGCAGCCTCTACAGCCCAGAGGGCCGCGCCATCTTCGACGACCTCAGCATGCGCTATCGCACCGACGCCGACCTGCAGCGCACGATCAACCACTACCTGATCGATTTCGAGAACATCCGCCGCGACGCCGAGCAGCGCGATCCGTCGGGCCGCGCCGTCAACGCGCATCTCCTCTCCGACATGGGCCGCGTCTACCTGTTCCTGGCCCACGTGAGCGGACGCATCACGTAAGCTCCGCTCGCCTCCGCACACCTCGCTCGTCCAACCCTCGTCGCCGTCGCCACACAAGGGCTCTCCACGCTCCCATGACCGTCACGCTGTCCACCGCCATAGAGCGCTTTCCGCTCAAGGTGCCCTTCGTCATCGCGCGTGGCGCCAAGACGGAGGCGGTCGTGATCCGCGTCACGTTGTCGGACGGACGCGCGACGGGACAGGGCGAATGCACGCCCTATGCGCGCTATGGCGAGACCCCGGAAACCGTCGTGGCGGCGATCGAGGCCGCCGCGCGGATGCCGGACGCGCTTCGGAGCCGCAAGGCGCTCGCGGCGGCGCTGCCGCCGGGGGCTGCGCGCAACGCGCTCGATTGCGCGCTCTGGGATCTCGAGGCCAAGGCGACCGGCATAGCGGCCGCCGTGCGCGCGGGCGTGGCGCCACTTTCCGCCGTGGAGACCTGCTTCACGCTGAGCCTCGACACACCCGAAGGCATGGCTTGCGCCGCGCGCGCCGCATCGGCGCACCGCCTCCTCAAGCTCAAGCTCGGCGGCGATGGCGACATCGACCGCATGGCCGCCGTACGCTACGCTCGCCCCGACGCGCGCCTCGTCGCCGACGCCAACGAGTCCTGGACCGAGGATATGCTGGGACCGTTCTTGGCGGCCGCGGACATGGCCGGCCTCGAGCTGGTCGAGCAGCCGCTGCCCGCCGGCGCCGACGACATGCTCGACGGCCTCGTGCATTCCGTGCCGGTCTGCGCCGACGAGAGCGTGCACACGCGGGCCGACCTGGCGCAGATCGCGCATCGCTACGCCGCGATCAACATCAAGCTCGACAAGGCTGGCGGCCTGACCGAGGCGCTGGCGCTCCAAGACGCCGCGCGTGCGGCCGGTCTCGACGTGATGGTCGGCTCCATGGTGGCGACGTCGCTCGCCATCGCACCGGCGTTCCTTCTCGCACAGGGAGCCGACTGGATCGATCTCGACGGACCGCTGCTGCTCGCCCGCGACCGCGAGCCGCCCGTGCGCTTCGAGGACGGCTGGCTGCATCCCCCTCCCCCGGGCCTCTGGGGCTGACGCACGGCCCGCCAGCGTCTTGCTTCGGCTGAGACGCGCCCGTGAACTCTCTGTTACTCCAGCGAAGGCCGGAGTCCAGGCACGTCTCGTGGCAACAAGCCCATGCCTATCGCGCCGGCTTCGTGGACCCGCCATCCCACAACAGCCCGCCATGCCAGCGCGCACGCACGACGAGCGCTGCGGCGAGGCCGATCGCCGCCAGCACGGCCATGGCCAGGTAGGCGTGCCCGCCAACCCAAGCATAGAGCCAGCCGGAAAGCAGCGTCGCACCGCCGAGCAGTACGCCGGCGGCCACCGTCGCATAAAGCGCCTGCGCCGTGCCTTGCGCCCGCTCCGGCACTGCACGCGAGATGAAGTGCATGGCGGCGAGGTGAGACGCGCTGTAGGTCAGCATGTGCAGCAACTGCAGTGGAACGAGCACAGCGAGCGGCGGACTGAGGCTCATCAGCCCCCAGCGCGCCACGGCGGCCACCGCGGCAGCGACCAGCAGCGTGACCGGACCCCAGCGGCGCACGACCGAACCGGAATAGGCGAAGAGCGCCACCTCGCCCGCGATGGCGACGCCCCACAGCGCACCGACCCACGCGGTCGAGATGCCCTGCGCCTGCCAGGCGAGCGCGCCGAAGGTGTAGAACATGCCGTGCGCGCCCTGCACTGCGCCCGCGGCGAGGAGAAATGCCAGAAACACCGGCGAGCCGACGAGCCCGCGCACCTCCGCGATGCTTCCCTGCGCGCCACGCGTTCCTCCCCCCTTGTGGGGGAGGTCAGAAGGGGGGGAATCCCGAACGTCAGCCGCATGGCGAGACGGGATGCTCCCCTGACCTTCACCCCCGCTGGCTGCGGCCGCGCTCACCCGCTCCGGCAGCAGCCAGGCGAAAGCGACGGTCGCGACGGCACCTGCCACGATGCAGCCGATCACCACGCCGGCTCCGGCGCGGTCGATCAGCCAGCCGCCGACGAACCCCGCGGCCACGAACGTGATCGATCCCCAAAGCCGCATGTGGCCGTAGTCGAGCCCATGCGCACGCACGCCGGCGACAGCCACGGTCTCGGTCAGCGGAATGATGGTCGAGAACGCGATCGCGAGCGGAACGGCAAGCAGGAAGATCGCCCAGAAGCCGTGCGCCTGCGCCAGCAGCAGCGCCAGCACGAGCGCGAGCCACGCGAGGCCGTTGATCAGCCGCCTGTGCGCACCCGTATGGTCGGCCAGCATGGCGACCGTCGGCGTGATGAACACGCGCAGGAACAACGGCGCCGCCGTGACGATGGCGATCTGCTCGGCGCTGAGCCCACGCCCGTTGAGCCACACCGGCAGATAGGGCAGATGCACGCCGAGGATCAGGAACAGCGCACCGTAGAACGCGCCGAGCCGGACGCCATAGCCGGCGGAAGCGGCGCCGCGTTGGCCCCTCTCCCCGTCGTTCGGCACTCTCCCCATGTCGGCTGTCCGCATTGCGCTCCGGTTGGTTGCCGGCGCCTTTAGCAGACGTTCGGGGCCGGCGCGAGCGGCCCCGGAGCACATGTGGGCGCCAGTAAAGAAAAAAACCGGCCCGGATGATCCGGACCGGTTTTTTGCCGAGCTGAACGGAGTCCCTGATCGCCGGTCGGCTCCCCCCAAAAGTAGTCAAACTGTGCGCTGCTCGATCGCCCCCCGACGACGGCGCTGCACAAGCAGGAGAGTTGCAGAACCCTGCCGACGTTACAAGACCGTGGCAGCATTGGGGCAGCGCATTGCGCCGCTCGCGATGCAATACGGCCACAGATGGTGTGATGCGCCCCTGCCCGTCGGCATAGCCTCAGGGCGGAACCTAGCGACCGACCGCAAACGTAGACGTATGTTTTCCTAGGATCTTTCCGGCACTGACCGGAGCCTTGTGCGGTCACTTGCTCCGCACACGCGCTAGCGTCGCCGGATTGCATGCAGGTGGTCCACGGGGCCGTCGCCGTTGCCGACCCTGAGCGCCCGGCCTGCTGAGATCGCCTGCCAGACGAAATCCTTGGCCGCATTTACCGCCGTGGGCAGCGTGTCGCCTTCGGCGAGGCGCGCGGCAATCGCGGCCGCCAGCGTGCAGCCCGTGCCGTGCGTATTGCGCGTCGCGATGCGCGGCGCCGAGAACCGCAGAGAGCCGGACGGGAGGACCAGGATATCGGTGGCCTCTGCCCCCTCGCCGTGCCCGCCCTTGATCAGCACTGCCTCGGGGCCGAGCGCGAGCAGGCGACGTCCCTGCGTCTCCATCTCGTCGTCGGTGGAAGCCACCGGGCCCTCGAGCAACCGCGCCGCCTCGCGCAGGTTCGGCGTCACGACGGTCGCCAGCGGGAAAAGGCGCGTGCGCACGGCTTCGACCGCATCGGGCGCAAGCAGCACATCGCCGCTGGTGGCGACCATCACGGGATCAATCACCAGCGGCACGCCCCGGAACTGGGCCAGCCCATCCGCAACCGTCTCCACGGTCACGCGGTCGCCGAGCATGCCGGTCTTGATGCCGGTGACGGCGAGGTCCGACGCCACCGACGTCATCTGCGCGGCGATGATGTCGGAGGGCAGCGTCAGCACGCCCTGCACGCCCTGCGTGTTCTGGGCCGTGATGGCGGTGATGACGGACGCACCGTAGACGCCGAGCGCCGTGAACGTCTTGAGGTCGGCCTGGATGCCGGCGCCACCCGAGCTGTCGGATCCGGCGATGGTGAGCGCGATCGGCGTGGCGGTCTCCGGGGAAGCCACGGGCTAGCCTCCCGGCGTGAAGTTGCGCAGGTCCTCCTGCAGCTTCTCGGGCATCATCAGCTCCTCGATGCGCGCCAGCCCCGGGAAGGTCTCGATCAGCCACTGGCCGAGCGCCTGGATGGAGAACCAGTCGAACACGTTGAGGAAGGCGATGCCGGTAAGCACGAGCGCCACGCCCATGATCTTCTCCATGAGCCCGAGATGGCGACGGAAACGCTGCATGAACGACAGAAACGGCCGGATCGCGACCGCCGCCAGCACGAACGGGATGCCGAGGCCGAGCGAGTAGACGGCGAGCAGCCGCACGCCGGCGCCGAGGCTCGCCTCGTTGGCCGCGAGCGCCAGCACGGTGGCCAGGATCGGGCCGATGCACGGTGTCCATCCGAAGGCGAACGCGAGACCGAGCACATAGGCGCCGAGCAGGCTCGCCCCCTCGTAGTCATGCTGATAGCGCTTCTCGGTGAGCAGGAACGGGATGCGCAGCACGCCGAGGAAGTGCAGGCCGAACAGCATGATCACGATGCCGGCCGCGATGGAGAGCTCGGCGCGCCAGGTCTGGATGAGCTGTCCCACCAGCGACGCGCTAGCTCCGAGCGCGACGAACACGGTCGAGAACCCGAGCACGAAGCACACGGAGGCCAGCACGATGCGCCGCCACACCGTGCGCTCGAGCCCCTTCTCGTGCGACATCTCCTCGAAGGTTGTAC
>NZ_JADZBI010000033.1 GCF_020852195.1 Hyphomicrobium sp.
GTGCTCTACCACTGAGCTACGGCAGCTTACCAAAGAATATCGCTTTGATTTCAGCGCTGTAGGCTGATGACTCCACGCAGGCGAAGCGACCGGCGCCCGCGCTGCGTTCATCTACCCGACCCGGACGCCGAGAGCAACCGGTGCGGTGCCGGAAATTGCGCGGCTCCGGCCTCGTTCGCACCAATTTTTTGATTTGGGAGCAAGAACCGGAGTGCCGAGGTGCCGCGGCGAGCCTATCTTCGCCGGCATGAGCACCAAAGCCACGACGAACCCGGCCGACGACCGCCTCTGGCAGGCCGTGGTGGCCCGCGACCCGGCCTTCGACGGCATGTTCTACTACTCGGTGGCCTCGACGGGCGTCTACTGTCGCCCCTCCTGCGCCGCCCGCCTGGCCAAACGCGAGAACGTCCGCTTCCACGCCACCTGCGCCGACGCCGAGGCAGCCAGCTTCCGGCCCTGCAAGCGCTGCCGGCCGAACGAGGAGGTCCTGCGGGACACCCACGCGGCCAAGGTCGCGGCTGCCTGCCGGCTGATCGAGAGGGCCGAGGAGCCGCCGTCCCTCGAAGCGCTGGCCGAGGCCGCCGGCCTCAGCCGCTACCACTTTCACCGCGTCTTCAAGGCCGCCATGGGCATGACGCCGAAGGCCTATGCGGCCGCCCATCGCCTGAAGCGCATCCGCGAGACCCTGCACGAAGGGAGCAGCACCGTGACCGCAGCCATCCACGACGCCGGGTTCAACTCCGCGAGCCGCTTCTACGCCCAGTCCGACGGCGCGCTCGGCATGACGCCATCTGACTTCCAGCGCGGCGGCAACGGCACCGAGATGCGCTTCGCCGTGGGCCAATGCAGTCTTGGCGCGATCCTGGTCGCCGCCACCGCCAGGGGCATCGCCGCAATCCTGCTCGGCGACGATCCCGACGCGCTCGTGCGCGACCTCGAGGAGCGCTTCCCGAAGGCCGTCCTGATCGGCGTCGACCAGGAGTTCGAGGACACGGTCGCCAAGGTCGTGGCCTTCGTCGAGGCGCCAGGCACCGGGCTCGATTTGCCGCTCGACGTGCAGGGCACGGCTTTTCAGCATCGCGTTTGGGAGGCGCTGCGGCAGATCCCTCCCGGCACCACCGTTACCTATGCGGAGCTCGCGGACCGCATCGGCAAGCCGGCCGCCGTGCGCGCCGTGGCCTCCGCCTGCGCCGCCAACAGGATTGCGGTCGCCATTCCCTGCCATCGCGTCGTCCGTACCGGCGGCGCCCTCTCTGGGTATCGCTGGGGAGTCGCACGCAAGCGCACGCTTATCGAGCGTGAAACCAAATCGTGACGCCGTTGATTGAGGTCAACTGACGGATCCGCGCCAAAGGCGTAAACTCGGCCTACGAACGGAGGAGCCGGACCCGCATGTTCAAGCACATCCTGATCGCCACCGACGGCTCGGAGCTGGCCGGCAAGGCTGTTACGCAGGGCCTCGATATCGCCAAGGGTCTCGGCGCCAAGGTCACCATCGTCAACGTCACCGAGCCGTGGGTTGCCGTCGCACCAGGGGAGGTGGCCATGGCCTTCCCGATCAAGGAGTACGATGAGAGCGTCGCCGCCAACGCCGCGCAGATCCTCTCCGTCGTCGCCGACGAGGCAAAGGCGGCTGGCGTCGACTGCGCGACGCAGCACGTGAAGGATCAGTTCCCCGCCGACGGCATCATCGAGGCCGCGGAGCGTCACGGCTGCGACCTCATCGTCATGGCCTCGCACGGCCGGCGCGGTCTGATGCGCTTCCTGCTCGGCAGCCAGGCCATCAAGGTGCTGACCAACAGCACGGTCCCGGTCCTCGTCTGCCGGTAGCGCCGCCGCTTCGGACACCGCGCAACGACCGGTCTGATCAGGGATCACGTACGCATACGAAACCCGAGGAGGCCGCGATGACGAGCAGGAAGGACGACCGCACCTGGGTGCTCGTGGCCGATGCCGGCCGGGCGCGAATCTTGGCGCGAGAGAGCCCGGACAAGCGCCTCGCCGCGCTGCCGGGCATGAGCTTCACCCATGATCTGCCAAAGACGCACGACCTCGTGCGCGACCGCCAGCCTCGCTCCTTCGAGAGCGCGAGCCCGATGCGCCATCCCATTTCGAAGGGAGTAGATCCGCATCGCGCAGAAAAGACCAAGTTCGCGGTGGAGCTGGCCGCTAAACTCGACGCAGAGCTCGCCAACAGGGCGTTCGGCGCTCTCATCATCATCGCGCCGGCCCAGATGCTCGGCGACCTTCGCGCCGCCTTGTCGGCGCCGGTGCGCAATGCCGTCAAGCTGGAGCTGAACCTCGACCTGACCAAGGCTCCAGACGCCGAGATCGCGGCGCGCCTGAAGGATCTGCACGCCGTCTAGACCATGATCGCTTCGGACCCTATCCGTCCGAAACGTGAATCATCGGTCTCATCAAAAAGGCTGGAGCGCGATCGCGACTCAATCAAAGCTGATCGCGCTCTAAGGCGAGCGCATCAAGCCACGCGCGGGCGGCGCGGCTTCGCCTTCAGGAAACGGCGGATAGCCTCGGCCGGCTGCGGCTTCGAGAAGTAGTAGCCCTGCAGGCTGCCACACCCCATGCTGCGCAACAGCGCCACCTGCGTCTCCTCCTCCACCCCTTCGGCCGTGACGCCGAGCCCGAGGCTTCGCGCAAGCTGCACGATCGCCTGCACGATGGAAAGGTTGTCCGTGTTGTCCTGCATGTCGGCGACGAAGGAACGATCGATCTTGAGCCGTCCGATGGGAAACGCCTTGATGTGCGAGAGCGATGCGTAGCCCGTTCCGAAATCGTCGAGCGCGATCTCCACGCCAAGCTCGTCGAGCTTGAGCAGCGTGTCGCCCACGTGCACTGAGCCGCCGCCGAGAATCACGCGCTCCGTCACCTCTATGCAAACCTTGTCGGGCAGGACGCCATATCGGTCGAGCTTCGCCTGGAGCCGCTCCGAGAGCGAGGCGAAGGCGAAATCCGCCGATGTCACGTTGATCGCCACGCGTCCGAACGCGAGCCCTTCCGCCTGCCACGCGGACGCCTGGGCGAGCGCGAGGTCCATGACGCGGTCTCCGATCGCGACCGCGACGGACGGATCCTCGAAGATCTCCTCGAACTTGCCCGGCGCAAGCAGGCCGTGCACCGGATGGCGCCAGCGCAGGAGCGCCTCGAACGACGGCGGAAGCGCCGGGTCCGAGGGCACGATGGGTTGGAAGTGAAGCAGGAACTCGTCGCGCTGGATCGCGCCGAGCGCGCTCTCCTGCAGCTCGACCTTGCGGTCGATCGCGGCCCGGAGGTCGGGAGAGAACAGATCTGTCCTTCCGCGGCCGAAACTCTTGGCACGATAAAGCGCGAGGTCTGCGTTCTTGAGCAGGTCTCTCGGATCCGTGGCGTCGCGCGGAAACACCGTCACGCCGATGCTCGCCGAGCACGCACGCAGCGTCCCCGCGAGGTTGATCGGCTCCGACAGCGCCGTCTTGATATCGGCGACCGTCTCGTAGATGGCGTCGTCGCTGCCCTGCCCGAGAATGAGCACGGCGAACTCGTCACCGCCGAGACGCGCGATGGTGCCGGCGCCGCCCAGCGCGTTCTGCAACCGCTGGGCAATGATCTTGAGCACCTCGTCTCCGGCATCATGCCCGAGCGTATCGTTGATCTCCTTGAAATGATCGAGATCGAACAGCGCCACGCCGAGGCTGCTCCCGCCCTCGACGGCCGCCACGATCGCATCGCGCAGGGTCTCGTTGAACAGGAGGCGGTTGGGCAGCCCCGTGAGGCTGTCGAGCTTAGCCAGGCTCCACAGCTTGTCCTGCAGCTTCTTGCGCTCGGAGATCTCCTCGGTCAGCATGATGATGCCGCCGATGCTGCTGTCCGGCATGTACCACGGGCGGACTTCCCAGCGCAGGATGTTCTCCGATCCGTCTGCCCTGAGGAACCGCTCCTCCTCGCAGCTCTCGGTCGCTCCGGCCAGAATGCGGTTATGCTTGGCCCGCCAGTGCGCCGGGATCTCAGGAAACACGTCGTAGTGACCGAGTCCGACAAGCGTCGTCTGCGTGAGATTGTAGTCCTGCAGCCAGCGATCGGTATGCGCCACGTAGCGCATCTTGGTGTCGAACATCGCGACCGCCGCCGGCGCATGCTTGATGAACGACTGCAGCGTTGCATGCGCCTGCTTGAGCTCCGCTTCCGCGCTCCGCTGCTCCGTCACGTCGACGCCGATTGTCGTCAGGTACTCGAGCTTTCCACTGGAATTCTTCCACGGAATGACGATGGCCCGGACCCAGATCAGCGATCCGTCCTTGGCCCGGTCACAGAACTCGCCTGACCACGTCTGCCCCGACTGCACCGTCGACCACATCGCCGAGAGGTATTCCGGGCTGTAGACGCCGGCGCTCAATCCGCCGAGCGGCTGGCTGGCCAGCTCCTCGAGCGAATACCCGGTGCGGCGCAGCAGGTTCTCGTTCGCTTCGCAGAAGCGGCCCTCGGCATCCGCCTTGGAGACCAGGAAATAGTCGTTGAGCATCCGCAGGTAAGACTGCGCCTGCCCCCGCCAATCCTCCACCGCAGCACGCTCGCCGCGCAGCGCCTCGACCCCCTGCGTCGCAAGCAGAACCGCAAGCGCCGCCGTGGCGGAGGGGAGCACCGCCGAGGTGGAGAAGCCCAGCGCCAGGAAGACGGCGAGATTGACCGCCGCGAGACCGGCAAGCGACAGGATGAGGACGGTATCGGGCGCGAGGCCATAAGAGGCCATCAGCGCATCCACGCGCCTTAAGACACTCGTCTGACCGGAGGCTTCCATTCTTCCGCCCAATGATTATTATTTGGGGCGAAAGCGCCCTCCTTGAGATGGAGAATCCTACACGGGGGTGATTAAAAAAAATGCATACTACTGAATTTAACGGCGTTTTCTGAAAGTCGGAACGGATTTTTCATTCCGGATTAATAGCTTATCGGTGCGCCCGTGCAGCGCAAAACTGGCAATAAAGGGTTTGAAGGCGGGGGTGCGGCCCCCCGAGAACGCCGCGTCCCCTGCCGGGATCTCCTCCCCGTACTGATCGAAATCGTCGCACGGGCCGGTTTGCAGGTTCCCCAGGGAACAGACGAGGTTGCTCGAAGATTTACCGTCAGCGCAGTGCCGTTACCCATTGGCACCGCTGCAAATATGACTTGATTAAGGCAAGGCGCAAAACTAAATCAGCGTCATCTGTTGGAGTAACGCGTTATGGCAATCGCTTGCCAGTCGGAAAATTTTGAGCGCTTGAGCACCGAGGACGGGAAGCACGTTTCGCTCCCGTCGGATGCCGGCCTTGTGCTGCAGACCGTCGAAACCGGCGCCATCCTGTTCCAGGCAGGCGACGAGCGCCGGCTTTACCGTATCGAGCGCGGCGCGCTCTGCCATTACATGCTCTGGGCCGATGGCCGCCACGAGGTGATCGAGTTTGCCTTCCCCGGCGACATCGTCGGCCTCGGCCACCTGCGCAATCACGTGAGCACCGCCCAGGCCATGGTGGACACGGTCGTGAGCCTCGTTTCCGATGAGGCGTTCTCGTCCGCCCTCGAGAGCGATGACAGGCTGTCGTTCCGGCTGGCATCGGCCGTCGAGCGCGAGTTCGACTATCTGCGTGACGAGACGCTGGCCGCCACCCACATCCCGGCCGCCGCGCGCGTCGCCAACTTCCTGCTGGCGCTCTCCAGCATGAACGTGCCCGAAGGCCGCGATCGGGATCTCATCCCCGATGAGATCACGGCAGGCTTTGTGGCCGACAAGCTGAACATGAGCATCGACAAGCTCAGTGCCGCTCTGATGTGCCTGAAGAAGGAAGGGGCGGTGAGGGAGACCTCCGCGGGCCTTCGCATTGTCGATCCGCAGACGCTCCAGCGGGTGGCAGACGCCGCCTAACCGGCCGGCCCGCGCGAAGCGCGGGCTTGCGACTTTCCACCAAACTCCGAGAAAACGAGCCCGACGCCACGTTAGCTGGCGTCGGCGCCCTGCTTCGTGCCGGCATCCGCCGTGCTCTGGCGCCCCTCCTGCAGGCGCTGGAAGACGACGTAGAGCATCGGAATGAGGAAGATGCCGAAGGCCGAGGCCGCGAGCATGCCGGCGAGCACCGGCACGCCGACGGCGATCATGCTGTCCGCACCCGGACCGTTGGCGATCACCAGCGGCACAAGCCCCATGATGAACGCGAAGCTGGTCATCATCACCGGCCGGAAGCGCAGCCGCGCGCCATCGACCGCAGATTCCAGGAGCGAATCCCCGGCCGCGCGCCGCTCGATCGAGGAGGCGACGATCAGGATGGCGTTCTTGGCCGCGAGAGCCACCAGCACCACGAGGCCGATCTGCGCATAGAGCGTGAAGCTCATGCCGAGCACCCACAGCGCCGCGATCGCGCCGAGAATGGCCACGACCACCGACAGCAGCACCGGGATAGGCACCGTCCAGCTCTCGTAGAGAGCGACCAGGAACAGGTAGGCGAACACCAGCGCCAAACCGAGCACGATTGTCGTCTGCCCCGCCGACTCGATCTGCTCGCGCGCCTGTCCGGTCCACTCGTACGCATAGCCGGGCGGCAACGTGGTTGCGGAAACATCCTGCATCGCCGCGATGGCCTCGCCCGGACCGCGGCCCGGCCCTGGCCCGCCGTTGATGGAGATAGCGCGGTAGTTGTTGTAGCGCGTCAGCGTGCGCGGCCCGACATCGAGGCGTACGTCCGCGATGGACGACATCGGCGTCATCTCGCCGGCGCTGTTCATGACGTAGATGGCCGAGATGTCCCGTATGTTGCTCCGGTATTGCGATTCCGCCTGCATGCGCACCGTCCATGTGCGTCCATACAGGTTGAAGTCGTTGACGTAGTAGCCGCCGAGCGTCGCCTGCAGCGCGGCGAAGACGTCGGAGAGGGAGATGTTGAGCGCACGCGTCTTGTCGCGGTCGATATCGAGGCGGATCTGCGGCGTCTCGGCCTCGTAGGTCGAGAACACAGCCGCCAGCTCGGGACGCTGGTTCGCGGCGACCACCAGTCCGCGCATCGCCGCTGCCATGTCGGACGGGCTCTGCCCCTGCAGCGCCTCCAGCACGTACTCGAAGCCACCGACCTGCCCGAGGCCCGAGATGGATGGCGGATTGAGCGTGATGATCTGCCCTTCGGGGATGGACGAGAGCGCGCCGATGAGCCGCCGCGCAACCACGGTCGAGTGCATCTCGCGCGACGTCCGCTCCGCGTACGGCTTGAGACGGATGAACATGACACCGCCGTTGGACGCCGAGCCACCGCCGAGGAAATCGAGACCGAGGACGCTCGTGACCCCGTCGACCGCGGGGTCGGCGCGCACGATGGCCTCGGCCTTGCTCGCCGCCTCCGACGTGCGGTTGAGCGAGGCACCGGCGGGCAGCGTGATGATGCCCATCACGAAGCCCTTGTCCTCGTCGGGCAGGAAGCCCGACGGCGTCTGCTTGAAGATCATGTAGGCCGCGCCAGCGATCAGCGCCACCGCGAGCAGGCTCGCCGCCGACACGGCCACGAGACGCCGCACGACGGCGGCATAGCCGTCGGCTACGGAATCGATGGCGCTGGTGATGGCCTTCATCACGCCGACCGGATGTCCGGGGCGGAGGAGAAGGGAGCAGAGGGCGGGCGAAAGCGTGAGCGCATTGACGGCCGAGATCACCATCGCCGCCGAGATGGTGATCGCGAACTGACGGAACAGAACGCCCGAGGAGCCGGACAGAAACGCGACCGGCACGAACACCGACAGGAGCACGAGCGTGATGGCGATGACGGGACCGGCGATTTCCGACATCGCCTTGCGCGTCGCGTCGGCAGGGGAGAGGTGCGGCTCCTCGTGCATGACGCGCTCGACGTTCTCGACCACGATGATGGCGTCGTCGACCACGATGCCGATGGCCAGCACGAGCGCCAGCAGCGAAATGGTGTTGGCGGAGTACCCGGCCGCCAGCAGCACGGCGAAGGTGCCGATGATCGCTACGGGAACGGCAATCAGCGGAATGAAGGTCGGCCGCAGACGGCCGAGGAACACAAACACGACAAGCGCGACCAGCGCGAACGCCTCGATCAGTGTATGGATCACCTTCTCGATCATCGCCGAGACGAAATCCGCCGTGTTGTAGACGTAGGCGAACTCGACACCTTCCGGGAACCGGTCCTTGAGCTCGTCGAGGCGCTTGGAGACGGCCGTGGCCACGTTGACGGCGTTGGCACCCGGCGAAAGGTAGATGCCGACCGGCGCCGCCGGCTTCCCCTCGTAGCGCGCCTCGCTGTCGAAGGACGCGCCTTCGAGCTCGACGCGGGCAACGTCCCGCACGCGCACGAACGACCCGTCGCCGCCCGAACGGACGATGATGTTACCGAACTCCTCCGTCGTGGAAAGGCGCCCCTTCGTGGTAACCGTGAGCTGCAGGCGCTGGTCGTCCGAGAGCGGCGCCGCGCCGATGCGGCCGGCTGCGGCCTGGAGGTTCTGCGACTGCACGGCCTGGATGACGTCCTGCACCGACAGGCCGAAGTTCGCGAGCTTCTGCGGATCGATCCAGATCCGCATCGCGTAGTCGCGGGCACCGAACACGGACGCGTCGCCGACGCCCGGTACGCGCTTCAGCTCGTCGAGGATATTGAGCGTGACGAAGTTGGAGAGGAACAGCTCGTCCTTGTCGCCGGCCGGCGAGTAGAACAGGAACACCTGCAGGAGATCGGTCGAGACCTTCGAGATCGTGAGGCCAGTGCGGCGCACCTCCTCCGGCAGCTTGGCGGTGGCGAGGTTGGCGCGGTTCTGCACGTTGACCGTATCGATGTCGGGGTCCGTGCCGAGCAGGAACGAAACGGTCAGCGAGTAGGAGCCGTCGTTCGCCGACGTCGATTTCATGTAGCGCATGCCGGTCACGCCGTTGATGGCGTTCTCGAGCGGCTGCGCGATACTCTCCTCGACCGTCAGCGCATCGGCGCCGGGGTACGAGGCGCTGACGCGTACGGTCGGCGGCGCGATCTCCGGATACTGCGCGACCGGGATGGCCTGCGTGGCGATCAGGCCGGCCAGCGTCACCACGATGGAGACCACCATCGCCAGGCGCGGACGGCGAATGAAGATGTCGAAGATCATGACGCCGCCTGCCCTAGTTCTGCGCCGCGCTGAGGTCGTCCTTGATCTCGGTCGCCTCGACGGTCATGCCGGGACGCACCTTCTGGTGACCGCTCGTGATGACGCGATCCCCCTCCGCGAGCCCCGTCGTGACGACGATCTGCGGCCCGCGCTGCTCGCCCGCCTCGATGCGCCGCGTGTCGACCTTGTTGTCGGGAGTGACGACGAGCACGTAGGCGCCCTGCTGATCGAGCAGAAGCGCCGACTGGGACATCATGAGCTTGAGTTCGGGCGTCTTGGAGCGCACGCTGACGCCGACGATCTGCTGATCGACGAGCAGACGATCGGGATTCGGGAACTCGGCCCGTACGGTGATGGTATCGGTGCCGGCGTTGCCCTCGACCTCTGCGAACTTGATGGCGCCGTCGTGCGTGTAGGTGCTGCCGTCCGGCAGCTTGAGCCCCACCACCACGCTTTCCGCCGTACGCCCCTCGCGCCGCACGGTGAGGAGAACGCGCTGCGGCACCGGGAAGGCGACGTACATGGGGTCCTGCCGCACCAGCGTGACCAGGGGGTTGCTGGAGGGCCCGACGTACTCCCCGACGGAGTAGGTGGCCCGCCCCGTGCGCCCGTCCATGGGCGCATGGATCTCAGTGTACCCGAGGTTGAGCTCGGCCTGCTTCAGCGCCGCTTCCTGAGCCTGCACGCTGCCGCGCGCCTGCGAGAGCTTCGAGATGGCATCGTCCAGCGCGGCTTGCGACGCCGTGCCCCGGTCGGCAAGCGGCTTGGTGCGGTCGTAGGTGGCCTGCGCCAGCTCCAATGCAGCCTGCGCGTTGGCCAGATTGGCCTTGGCCGCCGCCAGTGCCGCCTCGTACGGCTCCTTCTCGAGCGTGAAGAGGACCTGGTCCTTCTTCACCTCCTTGCCCTCCTCGAATCCGCGACTGGCAAGAAAACCGTCGACGCGCGCCCGGATCGTGACCTTGTCGATCGCCTGCACGCGTCCGATGAAGCTGTCCTCATCGGTGGCATCGCGAAGGCGGACCGTCTGCACGACGACGTTCGGGGGCGGCGCCGCGCCGCCCGGAGCCTGCGCCCAAGCCGCACCACTCGTGGGTAGCAGCGCCCACGCGCCAAGCAGCGCTGCGGCAACACCGCAGCGGAAGCAATGCGCTGGCGTATGGCCTCGCATCTCGTTCGTCATCAATTGAGCTTCGACCTTCCTGCGCGCGCTGGCAATGCCCGCCGCGGAACATTGTTTATGCATTGCGGAACGCGTCCCTCTTGCCCATGACGCACGTGCGATCTATCATTTAAGAAACGGAAACGTTTCGCAATGTCAAGCCGTCAAAAAGAGCAAACCACACGAGCCCGGGCGAAAGCGCGGCGGGGCCGACCGCCCACGCTCACCGAGGATGCGCGCAGGCAGCGCATTCTCGAAGCCGCAGAGCGCGTCTTCACCGAGATCGGCTATGGCGCTGCAACGATGGAGGAAATTGCCCAGGTCGCCGGCATGTCGAAGCGCACCCTGTACGACTTTTTCTCCGACAAGCGCTCCCTCTTTGCCGCCCTCATCAGCTTTGTCGAGCCCTATCCGGCCGAAGCCTTGGCCGAGAACCGCCCGAACAGCCACGAGGAGCTGCGCTCGCGCCTGCTCACGCTCGCTGAGCATGCCTTGTTGCGCCGGCACGTGGAGATGACCCGTCTCGTCATCGCCGAAGCGCGGCACTGCCCCGAGCTTGCCGAAGAATTTCACGAGCGTGCCATGCGCAAGGGGAAGAAGTACCTCGCTGATACGCTGAAATCGTTCAAGGACGACAACCCGGGCTTCGCGTTCCAGGATATCGAGCGCACGTCCGTGGCCTTGTTCGGCGCCATCATCGGCGACCTCCACCTGCGCGCCTTGCTGGGCGAGGCACCCGCCTCCCGTCGTGTCCTCAAGTCGCACATCGAAAGCGCCATCGAGCTCGTGCTCCCTGCCCCGCACAAGAGTTGAGCCCGCAATGATCTTAATGCCTTGCCAACCCTACGCGCTGTCGATCGATCTGCTTTCAGCGCCTGAAAAGTAGAGTATGCTGCAGTATGCTGAGGAACCGCCGGCCATGCCTGTCATCTCCTGGCTCCTGACCCCGATCATGATCGCAGCCGCCATCGTCGCCGGCTGGTTCGTCGCCGAGGACGCGGCCAACTTCGGCGTCGTACAGATGGCCATCGCGGTGCTGCTGATCACGGCGCTCGTCGCCGTCGCCACGTTCTGGAGACAGATCCTCGCCTGGTTCAAGACTTTCAGGAGATCGCCCTAGCGCACGGCCGTGCGGCGGCACTTCGCGGGCACGCCGCCGTTGATTGAGATCAACGAGCGATCGTTACGGCGCTCTAGGTCTAGAACCTCCAGCCGCATCGAATTGTGTCCGCCGAGGGACGCCGTGGAGCCGCACATGTTCAAGCATATCTTGATCGCAACAGACGGTTCCGAGCTGGCCCAGAAGGCCGTCGATCAGGGACTCGAGCTGGCGAAGGCGCTCGACGCGAAGGTCACGGCGGTGACGGTGACCGAGCCGTTGATGGGCATCACGCCGTCCCAGGCGGAGATGGCGTTCCCCATCCAGGAGTACGAGCGGCGTCTCTCGGAGAACGCCACCAGGATCCTGTCCGCCGCCGCCACGTCCGCCGAGCGAATCGGGTTGACATGCGCCACCTACCATGTGGTCGGCAAGGCGCCGGCCGAGGGCATCCTGGACACGGCCAACGAGCGGAACTGCGACCTCATCGTGATGGCCTCTCACGGCTGGCGCGGCCTTACGCGCCTGCTGCTCGGCAGCCAGGCCCACAACGTCGTGACGCACAGCAAGGTGCCCGTGCTCATCTGTCGGTGATGTACAGGACGCCGACACGGCCCGGACACACGGCGCCGGTCGCGCAATTCAGGAAAAGCCGATAATCTCTACAGCAGCGACCACTGCTCCGTCGCGACCGCCCAGCCCATGATGGCGGCGTTCGACGCGGCGTGCGCGGCGATGGGATCGGAGAGGCGCTTGCTGCGATACATGAGCAGGGCATAGACCGCGCCCGCGAGGCAGGCGGCGAGCCAGCGCTGATGCATGAGGCCGAAGGCAACCGACGATACGACAAAGGCGAGCAGCCGGAACTCGCCGAACCCGACCTGCTCGAACTTGGGCGAGACCAGAACACGTGCGAGATAGCCGCGGAATGCGAGTTCCTCAGCCACCGGCACCAGCGCGATGGAGCCGATCGCCCGCAGCGTGAGCCAGAGCAGCGCGGCCCACAGCGGCAACGCGGCAAGCCACGGGCCGAGCGGCGATGCCACGTCGCTTGCGGGATCCGTCGCGATCCATACGACACCCACCGCGAGTCCGACTACGACCGAGAACCACGAGGCCCCCGACAGCAGCGGCAGATAGGCGTCCCGGAACCAGTAGAGCACCGCACCGATCGCCACCACCCTGACCGCGTAGAGCCACTGGTCGTGCGGAGCGAAGGCCGACGCGATAATGCTCGCGCCGACCAGGGCCATGAACGGCCCCAGGTACTGGAGCGCCACCACGGAACCAGAGGAGGGCGCGGCCGCCGCCGGCTCCACGGGCTGCGCCGGCGCAGCCGGCGATTGCGGAGCGAAATAGGGCACCCGCCGCGAGATGGCGATCGAGGCAAGCGTGACGGCGAGGAAGCAGATCCAGCCGGCCGCCGAATGGAAACCCTGGATGGCGACATCCGGCGAGACGTGGGCTCCGATGCTCACCAGCACCGCGATCCTGAGCGCATTGAGGGTCCACATCGTGGCTACGCCGATGGGGAACAACAGCAGCACGTTGGGAAACTTCAGATCGCGGCGAAAGACCCACATGTAGATCGAAAGGAAGGCGACGATCAGCGCCACGCCCTCGTAGCCCGAGCAGGCGCCGAGCACCTGAACACGGAAGTCGCCGACACCAAGAATCCAATGCTCGCTGTTGACGAAGGCGTCGGGCTCATAGAGCGTCAGAAACCAATGGGAGACGGCAAGCGTCGCACTCGATAGCGGCCCCCAGCCCTCCTGGGCGAGGCGGCCCGCCCCGGCGGCGACGGACGCGCTGAGGAGCGCCAGCGCGATCTCGACCGGCGCCAGCGTGAGAAGCTGCCTCCAGAAGCTCGGCGGAGCAGCGACCAGGGCGAGCGACGCGCCGGTCGCCAGCAGCAGGCCTGCATAGAACGTCACCGCTGAGAGCGAGAGCTCCGCCATGTTCGAGAACGTGAACTTTGACAACAGCAGGCCTGCGAAGAGCGCGACGTTGAGCCCGATGGCGTACGGCAGACCTGGCCTGGCGCAGGCCCTGCTGTAGGCCGCGATCAGCTCCTGCCGCCGTGGCCACACCACCATGAGGAAGAGAGGAAAGGCGAGCACCAGCATCTTTGCGAGGGCGCTGGCATAGACGATGGGGTTCTGCCAATAGGTGAAAGCTGGCCGAGGCAGATCGAAATCGAAAAGAAACGTGGCGAGAATGATCTCGCTAATGGCGAGCGCTGCGAATATCCACGCGCGTCGGAAACTCGCCCACCGCGTAACCCTCGTCGGCGCGCCGAGATCATCCGCAAGGCCTGCACGACCGATTGACGTCGGCTTCGAAGGGAACACGCTTTACTCGGGTGATGGTTGCGGATGAAGAGCTGGCGAAGCCGGGCGCCGGCTTCGCCAGCGGCATTTCCGTGTTTTACTTCTCGGCGCGACGCTTCAGGACAGCACCGACGCTGGCCAGCAGCGCGAACACGGCGACAGCGCTCGAACCATCGAACTCCGGCACCGGCGGGCAATCCCAGAATGCTGCAAACGCACTGCTCGTTACCGCAAAGCTCGATGCAATCGCCACAGCACCTACGCAGAACTTCGTGAACATGACGTCCTCCCGCAATACAAACTCCGTACTCGGACACTTATTGGTCCTATATCCACCATAGAAGATCCAATTTTCGCGAACAAACTAATTTTAACAATTGGTTAACCCCTTAACCAGACGGAGACGCGAGCCCCGATTCTCGGGCAAAAGCGCACGGGACGAATGCGTCCAAAGCAAAAAACGGCAGTAGGAAAAACGGAAACAAAAAAGGAAGGGAGGCCTTCGCCATCCCTTCCCAATCAAAATCAAGAATGCATCCAGCGCGATTCAGATCGCCGCGCTTGCGTGCAGGAGCGCCTACTTCAGAGGCACGACTTCTTCACGCACACCGAACTTGTAGGTCAGGCCAATCCGAGCAACCCAGAAATCATCTTCCCATTTCGAGATCGCTGTACAGGGGCCGCCGCCGCAAGCCGTCGAGTCCACAACATAAGTGTGCGTCTCATCGCCGAGATCGACGTAGAAAGCTTCCGCACGCAGGAGCCAGCGCGAATGGTGGAGGCGCTCGATGCCGCCGCCGATTGTCCATCCAGCAGCGCTGTCATCGTCGCTCTGCGAGAACGGACCGGCAGGACCAAGCGAGTCGCTGAACGTGTGATCGATCTTCGAGTAAGCAAGGCCGCCCGTGGCATAGAGGAGCGTGCTATCCCCGAGCACGACACCCGCGCGGGCACGCAGTGTCCCGTACCAGTCTATTTCGCTCTTCAGGCTGACCGTATCGACGCGCGCGGTAGAGGACGCATCGAAATAGTTGAAATCGGTTTCCACGCCAAAGACCCAGCGCCCACATTGCCAGTTGTAGCCGGCGTAGCCGCCGAACGTGAGCGCGCTGTCGTCATCGTCAAAGGATTGGCCGAATGTCGGCGAGCCAGGATTCCGATCGTGAATCTCGGAATCATGCTTCCCGCCACCGATTGCGGCGCCGATGTACGGACCTGCGAACGGACCCGACGAGCAGCTCCGCTCGGCCGCCGGCGCATAAGCAGCCGCCGGCTCACCATCCGCCCAGGCGCCCGTCCCGAACACGCTCAACGCCAACGCAGCAGCAGAGACCAGCGACAATTGCTTGATCATATTTAGCCCCCGAGTTCTCCTGCGACCCCGAACCCTTCTCCGGGCCTCACGCCCTTGTCCGCAGATCGTCTCAGACAAACCCAAAAGATGATTCGGTACCTCGTGTCCCGAATTAATACGGCGGCTGCCCCGGAATTGGGCAAACGTGATGCTCTCTGCACACACTTTCCCCAACCCAATCGCCCCCTCCCGCCGGCGGCGAAAAAGGGCGTCTAGAATGCGCCACGCGGCCTTGCCGGGGAGCATCTTAGGCAGCTTGCTTCAAGTATTCGGGATACCCGCCACGCAAACGTTCCAGCGGGTTAAGGCAATTTCGACTTTCCGCTGCCGTTTCGCACGTTTCCGGTGCATGAATGCGCACAGGGACCAAAGCTCCAATTTGAGTATTTATTGCAATGATCATTCCCGTGATCCTTTCCGGCGGCTCGGGCACGCGCTTGTGGCCGCTGTCGCGCAGCATGTACCCGAAGCAGTTCATCCGCTTCTTCGACAAGGACGACCCCAGCCTGCTCGGAACCACCCTGCGCCGCCTGGGTGATGACGAGGCCTTCGCGCCACCCCTCGTCCTGTGCAATTCCGACCACCGCTTTCTCATTCGCGACGAGCTCTCGGAGGCCGGCATCGCGCCCCAGGGAATCTTCCTCGAGCCGGTCGCGCGCAACACCGCCGCAGCGGTCGCCGTCGCGGCCCTGGCCGCGGAGCAGGCGTTCCGCGACGCGGTGCTGGCCGTCATGCCGTCCGATCATGTCGTCGAGCAGCAGGCCGAGTTCGCCAAGGCCATCAAGACGGCCGCCACGATCGCCGCGAAGGGCAAGCTGGTGCTGTTCGGCATCAAGCCGGACTCGCCCCACACCGGCTACGGATACGTGCGCCGCGGCGCGGCCCTCAACGGCACGGCCGGCTTCGCCGTCGACGCTTTCGTCGAGAAGCCGAACCGCAAGACCGCCGAAGGCTATCTCAAGGCCGGCGACTATCTCTGGAACAGCGGCATCTTCGTCCTCCACGCGCGCACCTTCCTCGACGAGCTGCGCCGCTACGCCCCCGACGTTCTGGCGGCCGCAAGCGCCGCTTTCGAGAAGTCGACCGAGGACTTCGGGTTCGTGCGCCTCGATCCGGTCGCGTTTGCCTCCTCGCCCAACATCTCGATCGACTATGCCGTGATGGAGAAGACCCAGGCGGCAGCCGTGCTGCCGCTCGATGTCGGCTGGAACGACGTCGGCTCCTGGTCGTCGCTCTGGCAGATCTCGCCGCACGACGCGGCCGGCAACGCCGTCAACGGCGACGCGCTGCTGCTTGACACCAACGACTGCTACGTGCACAGCGACCGCTCGCTGGTGTCGATGGTCGGCGTCGACAACCTGATCGTCGTCAACACGCCGGATGCACTGCTGGTGGCCCAGAAGGACCGCGCGCAGGACGTCTCGCGTCTCGTCGCCAGCCTCAAGCAGTCGAACCGCAAGGAACACCAGCAGCACCTGCGCAACGCGCGCCCGTGGGGCTTCTTCGAGACGCTGAGCATCGGCGAGCGCTTCCAGGTGAAGCGGCTGCACGTCAATCCCGGCGCCAAGCTATCCATGCAGATGCACCACCACCGTTCCGAGCACTGGGTGGTCGTGCGCGGCACGGCGCTGGTGAGCATCGGCGACACCGAGAAGCTCGTCCAGGAGAACGAGAGCGCCTACATCAAGTCCACGCAGTGGCACCGGCTGGAGAACCCCGGCAAGGTCCCGCTCGACATGATCGAGGTGCAGATCGGCAGCTATCTCGGCGAGGACGACATCGTGCGCACGGACGACATCTACCACCGCAGCGCCGACGAGACGAAGTAGGCTTCAGCTAGAGCATGTTCCCGTCTTAAGGAATTGGGACGCCGTTGCCCTCTCCCTGTGAGAGGGGCGGAGGTGGAGGCAGCCTGTGGTGAAATTCAGTGACATCACCTGCACTATGCCGACACGCTCTGAGTTGCGTCGTCGCACGAGGACCCTGCCAGCTTAGCGTCGTGGAAGCTTGCGTGGATCCCGACCTGCGTCGGGATGACGTTTGTCATATGGATACCGCGAGCCTCCTCTCGACGTCATCCCGGCAAAGCCTGCCCTGGCGAAGGCCGGGGGGGCCGGGACCCACGCAAGCTTCCACTTGCTCGACATCGAAATGGCCCGTGCGATCGCTCTAAGCGAGCACCTCAAATCCCGCGGTGACCGCGCATCGGCGTCGCGCTCAGCGCCAACCTTCGCTTTTGCAGCTGCACTGCGCCTCGACCGGCTTGCGCTCGGCGAGATCCGCCGTCAGCTTGGCCGCGAAGTTGTTCTTGTGCTCGCCCTTGATGACGCCGCAGTTCTCCCCGTCCCAGAACGGGTTAGGCGCGCCGGTCTTCGAGATCCATTTCACCTCGTTGCCTTCGACACGGATCGAATGGCACTTGGGGTCGTACTGGTTCCAGGTGTAGATGCCGACGTTCGTGAACGGCTGGCGGCGCGCGTAGACGACGTTGTCGAGGATCGACAGGTCATGGCCGCTCGAGACGGCGATGCCGTACTGCCCCGGATCGACCAGCACGTTGCGCGTGGCGACCTGATACGAGCCGCCGCTGTCGCCGAGCATGATCCCGCCGCCGGATTCGCTCGGCCCCCCGCCGACGATGAGGTTGTCGGCAACGGTGATCGGCGATTGCGCCGTGCCATGCGACTGGTAGAGGCTGATGGCGTCCTCGGGCTCACCCTGCCCCGGCTCGTTGTGGCCGGAGTTGCAGCGAATGCGGTTGTCCGATCCGGTGACCTTGTCGAACTGCACGAACTGCCCCCGCGGGATCGGCCCGCGCGGGCTCACGATCGTGTTGCAGCTCACATTCAGGGTCTTCGAGTTGAGCGCGTAGACGCCGGAGATGGTTCTGCTGATCCGGCTCTCGAGGACATCGACCGCCGTCGACCCCGCAATGAGAATGCCGCTCTCTTGCGTGTCCTCGATCACGACGTTGCGGATGACGACGTTATGGCTGTCGTGCAATTCGATGCCGTGTCCGCCGCACGGTCCAATGACGACGTTCTCGATGAGGGCGTTCTTCAACCCGCTGAGGGAGAGGCAGGAGCCTTTGGCGTTTGTGATCTTGGAGCCGGGCGCGACGGCGGCCGTCAGCTCGCCCGCTCCGGAAGGCGCCTCCTTGGTGGCACCCGCGTTGTACAATGAGAACGCCGCAGCCGTCTTGGCGAACAGCAGGGCCACGGCAAGCAGGCCGATTCTTCTTTTCGTCAACATCGACCGCTCTTGAGCCTCCGCCGGCCCCCCGACCGTCTCCTTACCCTATCTCGCCCCGTTGCCACCGATGACCGCCGGAACGGTCTGGAAGAGAATGTACAGGTCGAGCCAGATCGACCAGTTGCGGATGTAGAAGGTGTCCTGCGCGCGCTGAACGTCGAGATCGCCGTTGCTGCGCGCCGTCACCTGCCACAAGCCCGTCAGCCCCGCCGGCACCAGCGTCCGCGTCTTCTGGAACTCTGGGTCGAAGCTGCTGATGTGGTACTGCGGGAACGGCCGCGGGCCCACGAGGCTCATGTCGCCGACGATGATGCTCCAGAGCTGTGGCACCTCGTCAAGGCTGGTGCGACGCATAAAGTTACCGATGAACGGCAGAATGCGCGGGTCGTTCTTAAGCTTGAAGTAACGCTCCCACTCCTTCTTGGCTTCCGGACTGCTGGCGAGATGCTCTTCTAGGCGCGCCGCGGCGTCGCGGTACATCGTGCGCAGCTTAGGAAGATTGAACGGCCTGCCGTTCACGCCGATGCGCTGCTGCCAGTAGAAGGGCGACCCGCGATCGACAAGGCTTACGAGCAGCGCAAAGGCGGCGACGACCGGGAAGGCCAGGATGGCAGCCGGAACAGCGATGGCCAAGTCGAGCATGCGCTTGAGGAGCCTGTTCTGGCTCAGGAGAGCGCGCCTCTCGAGCTCGATGCCGAGTCCGCTGCCAAGCGGGCGCAGGCCGAGCCAGAGCGTCGGGATGTTGACCGCGTCGCTGAGCAGAATGAACTCGACGGGCAACGGGCCGCTCTCCAGCGTAGGCACCAGCGGCACCTGGTCGCCCGACGTCAGGATGGCGACCTCGCTCGTGCGGCTGAGGCCCTCGAAGTCGTCGATGGCGCACAGGACGGGACCGGGAAGGGCCCCGCTGGCGGTCTGCGCGTCCGCCGGCGTGCGCACGAAGCCGACGGGCCTAAGCCCGAGCTCCGGCTGCGCCTCGAGCGTCGCATAAAGCCGCTGCGCCGCGGGCCCGCAGCCGATCAACGCGGTCGGCGCGGTCCAAAGCCCGTCGCGAATGAGAAGGTGGCGCAGCAGGTACTCGACGTAGAAGGTGCCGGTGATGAGCAGCATGCTCTCGCACGCCGCCCTGAAGGCCACGGCCACGAGGTCATCCGTTTGCTGCAGGACAAAGCTGTGCAGCGCCACGAAGACGAGGATGCCGATGCTGCGCATCCTGAAACGCGCGTACGGGCATCGCGCGGATCCCGAGTAGATACCCAACAGCGCCAGAATGGCGAGCATGAGCACGAGCCGGGGTTGCGCCCAGACCATGGAGCCCGTTTCAGCGAAGAACGCCCGGGTCAGCAGATCCGCGACCGTAAGCGCGATCCAGCCCACGACGGCATCGCCGAGAAGCAGTGTGCCGCCCACGGCCAGCCGGCGCTTCTTTCGCCCGATGACCCGCTCAGGATCAGCGCTGCCCCACCCGAAGGTCGCGCGCGATCTTCCGAGCGCAAGTCCGGTGGACCACGAGTCGATCTTGTGGACGTCACTCATGGCCGCCTCCCGTCGTCATGGCGGACGGTTCGAAGCGGGGGCGGCACTGATGCATGGGCTTGAACAACAACACTTGTCTGCAACTTTGCTACGGATTACGGCTGGAAATAACGGGGGCGAGGCGTTGCTTGATCAGCTCGAGCGTTGCCAGCACCGCGAACCTCGGCAGGCACTCGAAATAGCGCTTCCACAGTCGCCCGGGCTCTTGCGCCAGGCGGTAGAGCCACTCGAGGCCGCTTCTCTGCATCCACATCGGTGCGCGCGAAATCAGGCCGGCGTTGATCTCGAACGCGCCGCCGACACCGATCATGGTGACGCCACCGAGGCGCCCGCGATGCTCCTGCATCCACAGGTCCTGCTTGGGCGTGCTGAGGCTCACCCATACGAAATCGGGCTTGGCCTCGCGGATCTTGGCGCAGATCTCGGCATCCTCGTCCGCGGTCAGCGGCCGGAATGGCGGGCAATGCGTTCCGACGATGGCGATGCCCGGAAACTGCTCGCGCATGATCACGGCGAGCTGATCGGCTACATTGGGCGAGGCACCGTAGAAGAAGTGCCGCCACTGACGCGTGACGCCGTGGCGGCACACACGCGGCAGCAAGTCTATGCCGCACACGCGCGAGATTCCCGACTGCCCTGCAAGACGCGCAGCCCACGTCAGCGGCACGCCGTCTGGCAGCACGAGCTCGGCTGCCTCCTGCGCTTCCCGCACGAGATCGTTCTTGCGGGCACACATGGCTCCATGCACGTCGCGCAGAAGGACCACGCGGTCGCGTCCGCTCCCGACCCACTGGCCGAAGGTATCCAGGACCTTGTCCATATCCACGACCGAGACCGGCGCACCGGCGACACGCACGCGTGCGATCGACTCCTCGGCGGCTGCATCCAGAACCGCAGGCGCCTCGGCCACCGCGGTAACTGTCGTCGTCGCTATCTCGCGGACCGGCTCGTGCGACACGGCCTTCGCCCTGTCTGCGATCCGGGGCAGACGTGTCGGACGTACGGCTTCGTCAATGCTGCTGGTCTGCATACGCCTGCGCCTTCCTCATCCATCGTGCGAGCGGTACGCGACGCTCAAGCGGCGCCGTCGGCTCCGCACACCACGCACTGCTCTGCTAGGCATCGCTCGATGGTCCGGCCGCAGCCGGGGAAGGGCGTGTTGACCCAGGAGACGTCAGAGACTTCGTCTGCGTCTGCGAGCAGCAACCGGCGCAAATGCAGACCCGGTCCTGTCCTGCTCGGTGCCAGAACGCGCTTCGACAAAGGTACTCTCCCCATCGAGCCGGCGAAGCGCGTCAGCCAAAACGCGTCAGCACTGCACCGCACCACTGCAGTGCAGCGTAGTCACGGACACTTCTCCCTTAAACAGAGATTAGGGATCAGACACGGAACCTCCGGGGGCTTTGCGGGTTAGCCCTAAATGCTTGATCACATTGAGCCCGGACACCCTCTGTCCGTCTGCATCTTTTGAGGTAGCTCGAAGGAAGCAACGCCCTGCGCTCGCAATAGAACTCATGCCCCTCGGCCATTAAGGCTATGCTGCGGTGCGGGCTTACCAAATCGCCATTTCATGTAGACTTCGTGGGACCTGGCTGGGTCGCACTGATTAGGCCACGTGGATTCCGGCCACATTGTATGGAGGGGCTTTTGCGGATCATCCGTGTCCTCGCATTTTCTGCGCCACTATTCCTCTATTGCCTTGTCTGCAGCGTCCCCGTCGCTCTTGCCGGCGGAAGCGAGGCACCCGAAGTTCTGGACGTCGGCGACCGCCTCACCGTGACGGTTTTCGGACAGCCGGAGATGTCAGGCGACTTCCAGGTCGATGGCACAGGCGAGATCGAGCTGCCGATCGTCGGCGCCATCCGCGTGGGAGAGCTCACGCCCAAAGATGCCCAGAAGCGCATCGAGGAGCGGCTGGCCGACGGCTACATCCTGCACCCGACCGTCAGCATCGCCGTCACCGAGCGCCGGCCGATCTATGTGCTCGGCGACGTGAGGACGCCCGGCACCTTCCCGTTCCGCACCGGCAACACGGTCATGAACGCCGTTGCGCAGGCCGGCGGCTACGGCGTGGCCGGACAGCCGTTGGTCGGCGTCGCCATGGCCGACTATCTTCTGTCCGACGAGCGCGTGAAGACGCTTGAGAGCACGCACGTGCAGCTCACTGTCCGCAAAGCGCGTCTCGAGGCCCAGCTCGACGGTCGCGACACGTTCGACGCACCCGTCTTCCCCGGGCTCGACATCGAGCTGTTGGACACCGCCATGGCCAATGAGAAGGACATGCTGCATCGCCAGCGCCAAGCGCTGCACCTTCAGATCGACCTCGTGCGGTCGCAGAAGCCCCGCATCCAGGGAGCGATGGAGGCCGTCGAAACGCAGATCGAATCCGAAAAGAAGCAACAGGATCTCGTGCGCGCCCAGCTCGACGACTGGAACAAGATGAAGGAGAAGGGCCTGGCGCTGCGCGTGACGGAGGTCTCCCTCCTGCGCGAGCAGGCGGCGATCGACGTCGCGATGTCGGGCTTCCGCACCGAGCTCGCGCGCCTCGCTGTCACCATGGGCGAGCTCGACATCAAGGTTCACGAGCTCGAGGCCGCAGACCGCCAGCGGGTCGCCAATGAGCTGCAGGAGGTGCGCACCCGGCTCCACGAACTCGAGACCACGCTGCCGTCGGCGCGCCGCGTACGCGACGTCCGCATGCAGCAGGCCGAGAACGGCAGGTCGGAGAATGCAATGGGCCAGAGCCATCGCATCGTCATTCGGCGCAGCTTGAAGACCGGCACCAAGACGATCGCGGCCACTGAAGAGACACAGCTCGAGCCCGGCGACATCATCGAGGTTTTCTGGATCTCGCCCAACTCCGACAGCTCCGCCTATCGGCAGCCGTCGACGCGCAAGCAGGCACAGCTCGAAGAATTCGCACCTGAAGGCGAGTGAGCGAAAAGTCGCGTGGAGTAGCGGGTGATTGAAGACGCAAGGCATTTGTCCGAGGGCAGCGCGTTGCAGTGCGACGTGTGCATCGTGGGCGCTGGCGCTGCCGGCCTGACGCTGGCAAGCGAGTTCGCGGGCAGCCCCTACAAGGTGCTGCTCCTGGAAAGCGGCGGCCTCGAGTACGACAGCACCGTCCAGCAGCTCTACAAGGGCGCCAACGTCGGCCTTTTGTACGAGCCGCTTGACCTATGCCGCGTGCGCACGTTCGGCGGCAGCACGGATCCCCGCGGCTGGGGCGGCTGGTGCAAGCCGCTTGCGGACATCGATTTCGAGCAGCGCGACTGGGTGCCCCTCAGCGGTTGGCCGATCGGCAAGCGCGACCTCGCCCCCTACTATCGCCGCGCCTTCGCGACGTTGTCGCTCAATCCGGACACCGAGCGCCTCGCCGACGAGGACTCGCGTAAGGACGTGCTGCCAACCGCAGGCGTCTATTGCCACAACGAGCCCTGCCCGCTGAGCCCGGCGCCACACCTCGGATACGTGAAGCGCGAGCAGCTCCGCGCCGCCTCCAACGTCCGCGTCCTGGTGCACGCGAACGTGACCGAGATCGAGACGGACGATCTCGCCCGGCAGGTCACCGGCTTGAAGGTCGCGACGCTCAATGGAACGCGCTTCTCGGTATCGGCACCGTACGTGTTGCTGGCTGCGGGCGGCGTCGAGAACGCGCGCGTTCTGCTGCTCTCGGACACGGTCCAGAAGAACGGCCTGGGCAACGACTCGGGCTTCGTTGGTTCCTGCTTCATGGAGCATCCCCGCTACGCATGGGGTCGGCTCAGCGGCGAGCACCTGGCGCCGATCATACGCCGGTACGACCCCGGAACGCCCGTGGGCCAGCGCCGCGCCAATGCCGACAATCCGGACGCCCTGCCGCTCTTCGGCGCCAGCCTCGCCTTGACGGAGAAGGCGCAGCGCGAGCACCACCTGCTCGGTGCGCGAAGCTGGCTCGTTCCGGTGTCCGCCTCTGGTGAGCGCGAGGCCGGCAGGGAGATCAAGGAGCTTGTGTTCTGGCTCAAGAAGCGGCGCATCCCGAGCGATACGTCCCGGCGCATCCTCGGCGTGCTCGGCGATCTGCCGAACGCCGCCGGCGCCGTGTCCGCGCACCTTTTGGCAAAGCTGCGCCCAGCCCGCCAATGGCAGTTCATCACGGTTCTCGAGCAGGACCCCGATCGCACGAGCCGCGTCAGCCTGGACACCGCGCGCGACGCGCTCGGCCTGCGCCGCATCAAGATCGACTGGCGCGTGAGTCCGCTCGTCAAGCACACTTTCCGGAAGACGAGGGAGCTGTTCGCGGGCGACCTGCGCGCGGCCGGCATCGACGTCTCGACCGCTGACGAGCTGAACCAGAGCGAGGATGCGCCGCGGTGGGTCTGGCATCACATGGGCACCACACGCATGTCCGCCGATCCTGCGCAGGGCGTCGTCGATGCCGATTGCCGCGTCCACGGCATGACGAATTTGTATGTCGCCGGCAGCTCGGTGTTTCCCACGGTGGGCAACGACATGCCGACGATCACAATTGTGGCGCTGGCCCACCGCCTGGCAGATCATATTAAGCTTAAGCTTTCGAAGACCACGACTTCCGACGCGAAGCGGCTACGGACTGATGGCGCGCCACCGGGCGCGCGGATCGCGGTGCCGGACGCCTACGCACGGAATGAAACCAATTATGCAGACTGAGCTTGCTGTCGGCGCACACAGAGCAGAAACTCGGCGCCGCACCGTGCTCGGTCCAACAAGAGATTGAGCGAAAAATGGTCGAGCGAAATCTTCCAGAGAAACGATCACCAGTCGACGCCATGAACCTGGGCTTGTCACCACGCGCGCCGCTGCCTCTTCCGCCGATCCGGCGCCAGGGGCTTGCATCGTTCTACGAGGCCCACGCGGTGGAGACGCTGCGCACGCTGTGGCGCCGGAAGTACCTGCTCGCCGGATTCGCCCTGGTCGGGCTTCTGACCGCCCTGCTGCTGCTGGTCACCTCCACCAGGATATACACCGCCACAGCCGTCATTCAGTTCGACTTCGGGCGCATGGAGGCCGTCGGGCCTCCAAGCGCCGCCATGGATGCCGGCTCCCTCGTCGAAGGCCAGGCGCAGATGCTGCGCTCCCGTGCCCTGGCGCGCCGCGTCGTAGCCAAGCTAAAGCTCGACGAGAACCCCGCTTACATCTCGTCGGGCTTCGTCGGGCGCACGCTCAACTCGCTTCTCCAGCGCAAAAGCACGCCGACGTCCAACATCGACACCGCCGCGCAGCGCCTCCAGGGGCAGCTCGAGATTTCCAACAATCCGCGCAGCTACCTCATCTACGTCACCATAAAGTCCACCTCTCCCGAGCAGGCGGCGATTTTGGCGAACGCCTATCTGAGCGAGTACGTCAACGACAAGGTCATGCAGCGCTTGCGGGAAACCGAGGCGACGGCACGCAGCGCCTTGGCCGACGCACGCGCGGCCTTCGGCGAGCGCCATCCCAAGGTGATCCAGGCCAAGGGCGCGCTCGCCTCCGCCGAGGCGCGCTTGCGTGACCAGGAGAAGAGCAGCACCGAGCATACCGAGATCCTGCCGCGCGTGCCGGGCCAGTCCTTCCTCAAGGCCGAGCCCGAATGGATCCCCGCAGGCCCCAATCCGATCGCAATGATCGCGCTCGGCCTCGCCATTGCAACGCTGGCGGGCGTCGGACTCGTGCTCTTCCAGGAGCGCCGTGACACGGGCTTCCGTACCGAGGACGGCGTGCCCGCCGAACTTGGCGTGCGCTGCGCGGGCATGATCCCCCGGGCCTCCGACAAGTTTTCGGCCGACCGGAAGCTCGAGCGGCGCGAGGCGCTGCGCTCGCTGTGCCTGTCCATCGGACTGACCGGCCGAGGCACCGACCGCGCCGGCGCTCGCGTAGTGATGGTGAGCTCGGCCCTGCCGAACTCCGGCGCAGCGGACTTCGCCAACGAGCTACGCCGCTCCCTCGTCGAGGAGGGCAGCCGCGTCCTCGTTGTCGACGCCTCGCCCTCGAGCCACGCTGGCAACGCGATCGGGCTCGACGACGCGCTCGAAAGCTCCGAGCGGCTTGAGGAGTTCTTCGCCGACGAGAGCGGCAACAGCGCCTCGGAGCTGCGCCGCAAGGCGGGCCTCAACGGCGCCCGCAACCCCTTTGCCTCGTTCGCTTACGCCGGGCGCTCGTTCGAGCGGCTGTTGACCGCCGCCAAGGAGCACTACGACGTGGTCATCGTCACCGCGCCGCCGGTGCTGCTGCTAACCGACAGCGTATTCCTCGGCCGCTTCGCCGATATCTGCTTGCTCGTCGCCGGGTGGAACAAGACGCCCAAGGCGACCGTGGCCGAGGCCGTGCACCGCCTGACGGAGAACGGCGTGCAGGTCGACGGCGTGGTTCTGACCGAGGTTGATTTGGGCAGGTATGCCTCCTTCGCCACTGGCGATCGCATGTACTACCTCAGCAGGTACAAGGAGGCATTTCGCTCCCCGCCCAAGAGTGCGCGACGGATGGAAAACAGGCTTGGAGAGTAGTCGATGCGGCGGAAGGTTCTTGTCACGGGCGGCAATGGGTTTGTGGGTCGCGAGGTCGTCCGCAGGCTCTATGACGAGCACGAGGTCTGCGTCGTCGACAACCTGCGCAGCGGGCCGGTCCGCCTCGGCGCCGACGAGCTGGCGAAGATCCGCTTTTCCGAGATCGACATCATCGACGCTGCCGCTGTCGACGCGCTGATGGCCGACTTCAAGCCAGACGCCATCATTCATTTGGCCGCCATCCACTATATCCCGGAGTGCGAGAACAATCCGGCGCTCGCGGTCAAGACCAACGTGGACGGCACCCTCAACCTGCTCGCCGCGGCGCCCTCCTCGGCACGCTTCGTGTTCGCCAGCAGCGGCGCCGTCTACAAGCCCGACGACAAGCCCCATCTCGAGGACGAGGCCGTGCTCGGGCCGAGCGACGTCTACGGCTTCACCAAGCTGCACGGCGAACAGTACGTGAGGTACTTCGCCGCCCAGCGCGGTTTGAGCGCCGTTAATGTCCGTCTCTTCAACGTCGTCGGACCGGGCGAGACCAACCCGCATCTGCTGCCCGAGATCATCGCGCAGCTCAAGGCCGGACGCACCACGCTGCGGCTCGGCAACATGACGCCCAAGCGCGACTACATTCACGTGCGCGACGCCGCCTCCGGCTTCATCACCGTGGCGCTGAAGGACGACATCGAGGACGGCAACACGTTGACGGTCAACCTCGGCACCTCGCAGTCGTATTCCGTGGCCGAGCTGGTCGCCAAGCTCAAGAGCGTCACCATGATCGACTTCGCGCTCGAGCAGGAGCAGTCGCGCCTGCGCAAGGTCGATAGGCCGCATCTTGCAGCCGATATCGGCAGGATAGCCTCGCGTTTCGGCTGGGTGCCGAAGGCCACCATCGACGACGCGCTCGCCGATGCCTGGAAGGAGCCCGACATGACGGCGGAACTGGCCGGGAAGTATCGCTGATGAAAGTGCTGGCAACCATTGTCGTGCCGCCGCACATGTCGGTCAGCGGCGGAGCGCGCGCCGCCGAGCTCCTGAGCTCCGCGTTGACCGAGCACTGCGACATCACCGTTGCCAGCATGATGAACGGTACCGGGAACGTCGACGGCGGCGGCAAACAGGCGGCACGCATCCCGGTCCGGAGCTGGCTTCCGCCGCTCGTCCCCTGGTCGCGCCTCTCCAATCGCTACAGCACGCTCTTTTACCGCTCGGACCTTCCCGACATCGTACGCCGCGGGGCCTTCGACCTCGTGCACATCCACAACCCGATGCCGGCGCTCGAGATGGAGCGCGTCGCGCGCGCCTGCCTCGCGGCCGGCACGCCTTATGTCGTCTCCACGCACGGCTTCAACGAGGTGGCGAACGGCGGCGACATCTACCGCTTCGATACCGTGCGCCGCCAGCTTTGGAAACAGCTCGTCCAGGCGCCGGTGAGCCGCGTGGTCGCGCGCGCGAGCGGCATCTTTGCCCTCTCCGAGGCCGATTTCGAGATCGTGCGCAATATGGGCTACACCGGCTCCGAGTTGTCGGTCGTCACCAACGGCGTGGCGGTCCCAGAGCCCGCCGACGCTGCGGCCGATGCGCCCTTGCTTGAGCGCGCCGGCATCCCGGTCGAGCGCGTGCCCGGCGAGATTGCCTGCATGTTCCTGGCCAACCACACCCCCAACAAGGGTCTGCCGGTGCTGCTCGAGGCGTTTGCCGCGCTCGAGCGCCCCTATCTCCTGATCGTCGGCGGTGAGACGCGAGGCGACGTCGACTACGACGCCTACGTGCGCCGCTGCCGGCCGGGACAGCAGATCGTCGTCACCGGCCGCCTCAGCGACGCCGAGGTCGCCGCTGCGCTGCGCCGCACGGACCTCTTCGTCTTCCCGACCCTGGCCGATACGTTCCCGCTCGTCGTGCTGGAGGCCATGGCGCACGGACGCGCCGTCCTTGCGTCCGAGGTTGGCGGCATCCCGCACCAGTTGACGAGCGAATGCGGCCGGCTTGTTCCTCCCGGGGATGCAGCTGCGCTGCGCACGGCCATCGACGGGCTGGCCGCCGAGCCCGAGCGCCTTGCTGCGATGGGTGCTCACGCCCACACGCGCGCCGTCTCGAAATTCTCATGGGCCGCCGCCGCCGGGCACGCCGCGGCAGCCTACCAGCGCGTCCTGCAGCAGCATGCCCCGGCGCGGCGTCATCAGCCCGTCTCCGCCCTTGAGGCCCGCTGGGCCGGGGAGTGAGCGAGGAAAGGACGAGGGCAATGGCCTCCGAAGAAAACCTGCGGCTCGCGATCATCGGATGCGGCGCCGTGGTGGAGAACCACCTGGTGCCAGCGCTGAAGCGCATCGGCCGGACGCCCTCCGTCCTGATCGACGTTGCGCCCGAGCGCATCGAGATCGTGACACGCAAGATCGGCGCCAAGGGCAAGACGGCGCTCAAGGGCCGCGACTGGACCGCGTTCCGCGATGAGTTCGACGCGGCGATCGTGGCTGTGCCGAACGCGCTCCATGCCCCCATCGGCCTCGATCTGATCGCCGCCGGCAAGCACGTGTTCATGGAGAAGCCGCTGGCCACCAAGGCCGAGGACTGCCGGCGGCTGGCCCAAGCTGCGGACGACAACAAGGTTGTGCTCTCGATCGGCCTCTTGCGGCGCCACCTGCGCATCGCCCGCTGGACGAAGGCGCTCCTCGAGCAGGGCACGCTCGGCGAGATCAAGAGCTTCGACGTGCGCGAGGGCTACGTCTTCAACCGGGAGGTCGGCACGGACGCACTGCTGCGCCCCGATCTGTTCGGCGGCGGCGTGCTGATGGACACCGGCGCCCACACCATCGACCTCGTGACATGGTGGCTCGGCGACCTGGACGTGGTGAGCTATAAGGACGACGGCGATGGCGGCGTCGAGGCCGATTGCGTGCTCGAAGGCCGGCTGGCCAACGGCGCGACCGGCCGCATCGAGCTCACCCGCACGCGGCGGCTTCGCAGCACCATCCTCATCACCGGCACCCAGGGCTTCGTCGAGGTCCACCTCTACAGGAACGAGGTCTTCGCCGGCTCCGACAACGCCCTCGCCTTCGTGCATGACGGCGTCAGCGGCACATCGATGGAGCCGCAGTTCTTCCCCGACCTGTTCGACGCCGAACTGCGCGACTTCAAGCTCGCCTGCGAAACCGGCACACGGCCGATCGTCACCGGCTGGGACGGCGTGAGCTCGGTGGACGTGATCGAGCGCGCCTACAAGGTGCGCCAGCCGCTGAAATCGGCCTGGGCGGACAAGGCCGCGTCCGCGGCCAAATCCACGGGCGCGGCGCGCCCCAGCCTGCCGGCCGGCAGCAGGGCGCTCATCACCGGCGCCTCGGGCTTCATCGGCGGCCGTCTCGCGGAGATCCTGGGCGAGGAGCGGGGCGTGAAGGTGCGCGGCCTCGTGCGCCAGTTCGGACATGCGACGCGCCTCGCCCGCTTTGGCCCCGAGATCGTGGCCGCGGATCTGACCAACGCGGAGCAGTTCCACAAGGCGGTCGAAGGCGTCGACTACGTCTTCCACTGCGCGCACGACATGCGCTCGCGCACCCAGAACATGCAAGGTTTGAAGAACCTGATCGACGCCTGCGTGCGCCACAAGGTCAAGCGCCTCGTCTATGTCAGCACGTTCTCCGTCTACGAGCCGTTCCCTGACGGCCGCCTGAGCGAGCGGACGCGCGACGGCGACCGCAACTGGGCCTACGTGCGCGACAAGCTCGACATGGAGGACCTAGTCTTGAAGGCCGTGCGCGAGCAGAGCCTGCCGGCCAGCATCGTGCAACCGACCATCGTCTACGGCCCGTTCTCCAAGCCATGGACGAACGCCCCCGCCGAGGACCTCGTCTACGGCACCGTCGTGCTGCCCGACCGCGGCCAGGGCCTGTGCAACGCCGTTTACGTCGATGATCTGGTCGACGGCCTGGTGCTCGCCGCGAGCCACCCGGCGGCCATCGGTGAGCGCTTCATCATATCGGGACCCGAGCCCGTGGCCTGGGGCGACTTCTTCGGCAGCTTCGCCGACGCCCTCGGTACAGCCCCGCCGCAGTTCTGGCCCAAGGCGCAGATCGAGCAGTCCAATCAGGGCCTGCTGCGAGAGATCAAGCGCGTGGCGAAAAACCCCAAGCGGGTCGTCCAGCTCGTGCTGCGCTGGCCACCCGCGCGCCGCGCCCTTCAGGCGGGCCTCGACTCGCTGCCCGAACAGCTCAAGGGTCCCGTGATGAAACGCTATTTCACGGCCGGCGAGCGGCGCCCCGGAGAGACCATCCTGCCGGATCCGCAGAAGCTGAGGCTCTACAGCGCCAAAGCACAGGTCGACAACGAGAAGGCGCATCGGCTGCTCGGCTATCAGCCGCGCTACGACTTTGCCGCCGGCATGGAGCCCACCGGCCGCTACCTGGAATGGGCGTACGGCGACCTGAGCGGCACCATCGCCGCCAAGGCGAAGGCGCTGTCGCAGCCGCCCTCGCAGCCGAAGGACAAGATGGTTGGCCACGCGGGCGCGCTCAATGCCGGCTAGACTGCATTTCAATCGCGCGACGTGGACGCTTTTCGACCAAGGTCTCGTCAGCCTTGGCGCATTCCTTGTCAACATCAAGCTGGCGCGGACGCTGCCCGCCGCTGAGTTCGGCACCTATGCGCTGCTGCTCGGTGGCTTCCTGGGGCTGCAAGTCATCAGCTCGTCGCTGCTCCTTTACCCGATGTCGATCCGGCTGCCGCTGCTTCAGGGCGAAAGCCGCGCACGCCTGCACGCCACCACCGTCGCGCTGATCCTGTCGCTCTGCGTGCCGCTTGGGCTGTTCCTCGCGGCGGCCCTGGTGCTGCTCGGACGGGCGGATCTCGCACTGCCCGCCATCGCCGTGATGCTTGCCTGGCAGCTCCAGGAATCGATGCGCCGGGGACTGCTCGCGGAGTTCCGCCATCAGGAGGCGATCTACGGCGACGCCATCTCGTATCTGGGGCAGATCGCGGCGCTCGCAAGCCTGATCGTCTTCGACCGGCTGACGTTGCCGGCCGCGCTCTACTGCATCGCCGCGGCCTTCGCCGCTGGCAGCCTCGTGCAAGCCCTCCAGCTTCGGCTCAACGTGCGACGCGCCTCCGGCCTCGCGGAAACCGCGCGGGAGTTCTGGTCCATCGGGAGCTGGTCGCTGGCGAGCAACATCATCTCGCTCCTGCGCATTCAGATGATCCCCTGGGCATTGGCCGTCTCGGGCGGCCCGGCGGCGGCGGCCTCTTTCCAGGCCGTGCTCAACGTCGTCAATCTGACCAACCCGATCATCCTCGGCCTCTGCAACGTCATCCCCCAGACCGTGGCACGCGCCCGCGAGGAAAGCGGCAACGTGGCGGCCTGGGAGGCAGCACGCGTCTACATGCTGATCGGCGTCGTCCCGGCCCTCGGCTACTACGCGCTCGTGGCGCTGTGGCCCTCCCTACCGCTGTCGGTGTTCTACGGCAGTCAGTCCCCGTATGCCGCCCTGACAGCCCCGGTGCAGATCATCGTCCTCGCCTGGAGCACGGGCTACTTTATCGATATCATCTGCTCCTACCTGCACGGGATGAACCGCGCGCGCTCGTCCCTGATCGTCAACGTAATCGGCGCGCTGACCGTACTCGTGCTGGCTGCGCCGCTCATCGAGTTCTACGGCCTGATCGGAGCCTGCCTGACACTGGTCATCGCCAATCTCTTCCGCCTTACGGCCGCCGTCTACATGCAGAAACGGACCACATCCAATGACTATGTTGCAGTCTGAAGAAAGAGCCCCGCGCACCGCCGCGGACGTGAGCGATGCCGCAACAACGGTGTTGGACATCAGGCACCTGCTGTTCGACACCTGCGCCTCGCATGATCTGAGCGCCAACGGCGTGTTCGTCGTTGCGCGCCAGCTTGCCGCCGAGCAGCGCGCCGCGGGAGAGACCGCGAAGGTCATGCTCCTGCGCGGGCCCGAGCGGAAGGTTCCGGACGACCCGGCGGGACTGGTCGAGAGCGTGCTTCTCGAGGGCCCGAAGGTGCGGGGCCACCGCATCGCCATTGCCGGGCGCGTCCTCGACACCATCACGGCGCCGGGCACCGGCCGGACGTTCGTTCACATTCACTCGGGCCGGGAGCCCTTGCTGCTGCCGCTGATGCTGCGCCTGCGCAAGCGCGGCATCCCCTATGCCATCACGGTCCACGGGCGCTATTCGCACCTCTTCGATGCGAGCGGCGCGCCGACGCGGCGCCTCCCCACGCTCTACCTGCAGCACGTGGAACGGCATGTCCTCGAGAGCGCCGAGTTCGTGCAGGCGCTCACGACAGCCGAGCGCGACATCATCCGCAGCATCGCGCCCCGCGCGCGGATCGTGCTCTTGACCAACGCCGCCTATTCGAGCCGCTTCGACGGCGAGCCGCGTGGCCTCGACCGCCCGGCCGTGTCTGCGGGCGTCCCAACCTTCGGGTTCATTGGGCGATACGAGATCGAGCACAAGGGCCTCGACCTGCTCCTGGACGGTTTTGCCTCATATCGGAACGACGGGGGCAAGGGAGAGCTTGCGCTCGTCGGCTCCGGCCCGGCGCGCGAGACGATCTCGTCCATGGCGGAGAAGCTCGACATCGCCGCACATGTCTCCGTCTCCGGACCCTTGTTCGGGGACGACAAGGCGCGCACGCTCGCGGAGTGGGATTATTTCGTTGCGCCGTCCCGCTTCGAGGGTGCCCCGATCAGCGCGCTGCAGGCGGCGTTCGCGGGCCTCCCGCTGATCGTATCGGAGCATACCGGCCTGCGCGACCAGGTCGCGGGCGCGGAGGCCGGGTTTACGCTCGATACGCTCGACGCTGGCGCGATCGCCAATGCGATGCACGCCGCGGAGCGTTCCACATCGGAACAATGGCAGGCAATGTCCGCGGCCGCCCGGCGCATGGCAATGTCGGTCGGCGACTGGACCGTGGTCGCAGCGAAGCTGGCGTCACTCTATCGCGGCGCGTGAGCGCTGGCGGACGGCCGATCGCGGCAGCTTGCGCAGCCCCAGTCCGTTGCCGCTGCGCACGAGAGCCAACCCGTTGCCGGTCCCGCTGCGCACGCGAGAAAGCGGGACGGCGCCAAGGCCATTGGCCTCGACGCGATCGTCGTGCGCTGCAGCGGGTGCCGGCGCATCCATCACGGACCCGCCGTTGCTCGCCTCGCCCAGGTTGGCGATAGCCCACAACGCGGCCTGCGTGCGGTTCTTCACGCCGACCTTGCGCAGAATGGCCTTCACGTGCGTCTTGACCGTCGCCTCGGCCAGTCCGATGCGCCGGGCAATGATCTTGTTGGAATCCCCCTCCCGCAGGCGCGACATGATCGCCATCTCGCGACCCGAGAGCTTGCGCATCTCATGGCCACCGTTCGGGCGATCGTAGAAGTCGCTGGCGGCAGCGGTCCTGTTGACCGACGGCGGCGTCAAATGTGCGATCGGGGAGTTCTGCCTCTGAAGCTTGGCGCTGCAGAAGGCGCGCGTGAACTCGGAGGGCAGCACCGTCTCGCCGGACATGACGAGATCGAACGACTTCGTCAGCATCTCGCACGTCATCGAGCACAGGATGTAGCCATCGGCGCCAGCCTGGAGCGAGGCGGCGACGCTGTCGACGTCGCACACGGCGCTCATGACGACCACGTAGGAGTCCGGGTAACGCTCCCGGATCGTCCGAATATCGTTCAGCCAGGTTTTGCCGGCGGTCCGCGCGCCACTGTCCCATCCCAGGACGAACATGGCCTGTTTTGGATCGAACTCGGCGTCCCTGACGAGCTCGTCGAGGGTCGCGGAGCGCCTGATTGGCTTGTAATCCGTAGTCGAGAGGAGCCGCGCAAGGCCCTCCCAGAGCAGGCTATCAGGCACTAACAGGAGTGTAGGTACGCTACGTTTCATAATTAAGGTCCGCACACAAGGTAGGTAACCCAAAATGATGAAGTACAAAGTTCACTCTAGCTAACAAAGCATTAAAAACAAGCCTCAATTTTCATCATGGTTTTTACACTCTGCATACTGAATGACCACAAAGGGGTAATGGTAAACGACTACCTCAATCGAAGCGGCAAGCCTGTCCGAAATCGGGAGCCATATCAGGGGTAACGCAAAAGGCGTGCCGGTTTTGCTGGTGCGCCTATTCCTGTGCGCACCGGCCGCGGGCAAGAGGGCGGCGAGTTTGATTTTTAGCGCAGCGGAGACTGCGCACCCTGGGTCGTCTGGGCTGTCGGCCGGAGGCGGCCGCGCAGCAACGCCAGGACGCCACCGCCGCCGCCTGCGGGCTTCGACGCGGCGGGCGTGCCCCGCCCACGCAACCAGCGATCCAGCGGCCTTTCGAGCAGCATGTAGATGACGTACCCGACGACGATGCAGATCGCGATCGCCGCGACACGCACGAGCCCGCTCGCTTCACTCGGCGGATCGATCACCCCGAGCACCTTGCCGAGCGCCGAGAGCACGAACCAGTGGGATAGGTAGATGGCGAAGGAGGCGTCGCCGAACTTCCATCCCAGCCGGTTGAGGAGGGTATCCGCCTCGAAGAGGCGACGGCAGAGGATGAAGCCGCCGAATATTAGGGCAGCCAGACCGATGCGCAGCTCAAGTTGCGTCGCAAAGCCGGTGCTGACGAGGTAGCCGATCACGCCGATGCCCACATAGAGCGAGACGCTCCAAATCCCGGCGGCAGGCCTCATCTCCTCGGCGCACCGCACGAGCCAGCCGAAGCCGAACGCCAGCATATAGGGGCTCAGGAAATGCGTGATCCAGGGGGAAGTTGCGACCGCAGGGTCGACTTGCCCCGCGCCGGGAAAGCCGTACAGGCACCCGACGAGCCCCACGCCGGCGAGCAGCCAGGGAAGGATGAACTTCGCTGGGCCGTTCATGCTCCAGAACGCCATGATCAGGGCCACGAACGCGTAGAACAGCATCTCGTGCTCGAGCGTCCAGCCGACGCCGAGGATAGGAAAGCTGGTCTGCGGCAGGATCAGATACGAATGCAGGAGCGACCACGGCGTCATTTCGAAATTGTTGAGCCGCCACCCCGGGTTTATGGCGAAGGTGAGCAGCACCAGGCTGGTGAAGATCCAGTACATCGGAAAGAGCCGGCGCACGCGCGAGAGGAAGAACGCGCCGCCCGTGGGGTGCGAGGCCGCCCGCATGCAGATCACGTAGCCCGAGACCATGAAGAAGACTTCGACCCCGAGCCCGGAATAGGGGTAGTACCAATCCAGGCCGGTGACGCGGAAGTCGGTGAAGTGCTTGGTCACGAGGTCGGAGTGACAAAACACGACCTCGGTGGCCGCGAGCCCCCGAAGCCACTGTATTTCAGTCCGCCGCTCTTTGTTCACACCGTCCTCCGGACTTCCGATCCCAGCACCATTCTTCACACGTTGTTGGCAGCGCAATATGCGTTAACCGTCTAGAATTTAGAGCTACCTCCAAAGTAAGGTTCACCATCGCCTCGTATTCCCTATTCTCCGGGATGCATGCGGCGGGCTACCTTACGGTTCGAGACAGTGCAAAAAACGTGCGCACCTGAGGGCCACGAGACGAATTTTCGGAGCCGCCGCTGGCGACACTTGCTTCAGCTCGACCCGGACTTGCGGGCAACGGAGTAGCCGCTCCGTTCGACCTGCTCGACGCCTATTGCAAGGTGCTCTTCCTGGCCCTCGCGGGCTACGCCACGCTGGGCAAGGGCTTTGCCACCCTCGGCCTCCCGCCGCTCTACGTCGGCGAGATCATGCTGGCCCTTGGGCTGGTGACGATCTACCTGTCCCGGACCGGCCTCGCCCCTCTCGCGACCCTGCCCACTTTCATACTGGCGATTGCCATCGCCCTTATCGCCGCCCGCGCCGCCATCTCGTTCCGGACCTACGGGATCGAGGCCATCCGCGACAGCGTCATCATCATCTATGGACTGTTCGCCTTCATAGTCATCGCGCTTTGCCTGCAGAAGCCGGAACGCTTCTCAATGACGCTCAAGGCGTATGGCGGGTTCGTCTGGTTCTACGGCATTGTCGGCGGACTGGTGTTCGTGATTTCCTCCACCTTCCCCGACGCCATTCCGAACTGGCCGGTATTCGGCGGTCCCATGCTGCACACGCGAGCGGGGGAGGCTGCCGTTCACTTGGCCGGCGCCTCGGTGTTCGCGATTCTTTGCCTGCGCAAATACAGCAAGCTGTGGGCTTTCGTGCTCGCGCTCAGCGTCATCATGGTCACGCCCAGCCGGGGGGCGATGCTGTCGTGCTTTGTCCCGGTTGCGCTCGCGCTTACGCTCAGCGGCCAGATAAAGCGGCTTGCTCCCGCCTTTCTGGCCGGCGCGTTCGTCATGAGCTGCAGCTATGTCGCCGACATCAAGGTGCCGCTGCCCGGAGACCGCTCTCTGGGCGCCGAGCAGCTCGTCAACAACTTCACGAGCATCCTTTCGAAGAGCGATGCCTCGAACCTCGACGGAACCAAGGAGTGGCGCCTGCGCTGGTGGAGCGCCATCGAGGATTACACCTTCCGCGGACCGTACTTCTGGACCGGCAAAGGCTTCGGCATGGGCTTGGCGGAGGCGGACGGCTTCGTCGTCGGCGAGGAACTCGGCGGTCCGATCGTGCGAAGTCCGCACAACGCCCACTACACGATGCTGGCGCGCGCCGGCGTTCCGGGCCTAGTGATGTGGGGTGTCGTGAACCTCTCGTGGGGCTTCATGATCTTCGCGAGCTGGATGCTCGCCCGCAAGAACGGCGACACGCAATGGGCGAACGTCTTTCTCTGGATCGGATGCTACTGGCTCGCGGCCCTCATCAACGCCACGTTCGACGTCGCCCTCGAAGGGCCCATGCTCGGAATCTGGTTCTGGTCGATCTTCGGGTTTGGAGCCGCGGGAGCGATGATCTATCGCTATCAACTGCTGGCCGCACGCACCCGCGCGGTTGCGACCCGCTCGCCGCTGCTTCCCGTCCCCGATCCGTTCTCGCTCGGCAACACAGGTCCGCACCGTGGTTCCATCGCGTCACCGTGAGATAGCCTGCGCGGTCGTCATCGATACGCAAGGCCGCTTTCTGTTTCAGCAGCGGGACAACATCCCGACCATCATACTCCCGGGCAGGGTCGCCCTGTTCGGCGGCCATCTCGATCCGGGCGAGACCTTCCTCGAATGCATCGTGCGCGAGCTCCACGAGGAGCTCACCTATTTCATTCCGCCGGAGCGGTGCACGCATCTCGGCAGCCACCGCGGCCTCGACCTGGACCTCGAACACGGCACCGCCGCGGCCGAGTTCTATCTCGTGCGCGACGTTCCCGCGACGGAGGTGGTGGTCACGGAAGGCTCGCTGCTGATAGCCGAGCGCGAGACGCTGCCTGCGCTCACCGAGCGCCTCGCACCGTTCGCTCGAGCGGCCGTCAACCTGTATACGAGCCTCGCCGTCAAGGCGTGAGGGCGGACAGCACGCGAGCGGGCGGAGAGCCGTCCCTCGCTCGCTATTCTTACGGCGTCGCGCTTCTGGAAGTCCCGAGCGCGGCGCCGAGCTCCTGGCCACGTCCGAGCCGGTACAGCACGAGGAGCAGCAGCAGCCCGCCGAAGAAGTGCGGGTTCGCGAGGATGTTCCAAGGCGCCTCATACACGAGCCGCGTGAAGGGCAGGTAGCTCGCCACCAGCAGCCAGGCCGCACCGATCATCAAGAGCAGCGTGTTGCGGTCTGCTTCCTGCGCCCTGGCCGCAGCGACGAGCGCAATGACGAAGATCGGCAGCAGGACGCCGTAGTGGAACGGCCACACGATCGGAGATCCGATCGTGAAGCAGATTGCCGCCGTCGCGAAATCGAAGACCGTCGGCCCTGTCCCACGCCGCAGCAGAGCCGGCACGAAGGCGATCGCCGCGAAGACCAGCGTCGAGACCACGGTCAGCGCGTGCACGACCGGGCGGTAGGGCGCATAGTCGTTGTTCCACAACAGGAAGCGCGTGACGTCCGTCTCCACCAAGCGGTGCACGATGCCGTTGACGCTTTCGTTGAGCACGAAGTCCTCGCCCCGGCTCGAGATCCTGGCCAGGACATCGAGATAGGCCAGGTTGTTGTGCAGGCCGAATGCATAGACCGAGAGCAGACCGATGGGAATTGCCGCGTAAAGAAAGCCCTTGCTGAAGCTCCACTCCTTCCACAGCAAGGCCCACACGAGCAAAGCGGCGAACTGCGGCTTGATGGCCGCGCACAAGGCGATCAGCACGCCCGCCAGGACCCTGCGCTCGACCACCCAGGCCAGACACGCGAACGCGAACAGGCAGTTGATCCAGACCTGGATGTTGCCCTTGACCAGCGCCATGAAGCTCGGATGGAACGTGAAGCCGACGGCGACGGCAAGAGCGAACACGCCGCCGTCGAGCTTGGTATCCCATCGCCTGCCGCCGCCGCCATTGTAGCGAGCATCGCTGCGCCTCACCGCCTCGACGGCGAGCCATCCGATCGCCGCCAGGCTAGCGATAAACATCAGCGCATTGACAATGTTCAACCCCCGGATGCTGCCCATGCCCGTCGCGTCGAGGACCTCGATCGGCAGCAGGCTCGACAGCGGATACTGGAACTTGGTGCTGTCCGAGAAATAGGAGAGGTCACCCACACCCTCGGCCTTGCCCGTCTCCTGGAACTCGGCGAGCGTTTCGAATAGCCGATCCTCCGCCGGAGAATGCAGGATCGTGAGCGCGAGCATCATCGGCTTCCAAGAATCGATCGCCCCGTCGAGAAAGCGGAAGATACCGACGGGCGGCTCCGCCGTCTGCTCCACCGACGCGGGCAGCTCGGTCACGATCCGCGACTTGAGCATCACGCCGGCCACGCTGAGGAGGAGACTGAGCCCGGCAAAGGCAACGAGCGCCCACTGCCACGTCCGAGCACGCGGGCGAGCCTGCGAAAGGTCCAGGATCATGGCTGGCGCCCCAACAAACAGCGACAATTTCCGTTGGATCGACGATTACGCCGTTCCGCCGCGCCCGCAAGCGCACTTCATGCTTATGGTAGCTGCGTTTACGGTAGCTTACGGCTTTCTCGAAAAAGTTAGCGTTCCGTGGCCGATGAAATTGAGGCTCGCCCCAATGGCGATCGCGATGGCATGGGCAGTGGCTTCCGCCACCTCGAGGCTCATCACGGCCAGCAGGACATTCCGTATCGGAATCGCGACGATCGCCACACAGGCAAGGCTCAGCGCGTTGACGAGCAGGAAATCGCGGATCTGCGCCTGCAGCGCTTTCGGAGAGCCGGGGAATACGAACGCCTTGTAGGTGATGAAGCCGACCAGCATGCCGAGGCAAGCGGCCGCGATCACCGCCGGCAGAAACGGCATGAACCGCGAGAACTCGAACCGCGCCAGCCAGTTGACGCCAGCCGCGAGCCCGCCAGCAAGCAGGAAGCGGACAGACGGCGGTAGCGACCAGTTGCGGTCCGGCACGACACGCCTCACAGCCAGGCGATCAGGAAAGTGGCCAGCATTCCCACGCCAAGGACGATGCTGGGCAAGTCGGTCACGGCAAAGGCGATCGGATCGTCATCGAGCTGCCTGCGCGCGGCCTTGAGCCAGATCCGCGATATCCATAGGAAGAGAATGGCCGGGAAGCCCCAGAGCCATTCGCTGTTGTCATAGAATGTCTTATCGAACGCATCGAACATGATGTATAGCACCATGATGACGATGCTTGCGATGCCCGTCGAAAGGCCCACGGACATCAGCAGCGGCGCATCCTCCGCCCGATAGCCGCGGCCGCTGACGGCCTTCTGGCCGCGCCTGGACGCCCCCTCGACCTCGACATAGCGCTTGGCCAGGCAGAGCGACGTGAACAGGAACATCGAGAACGTGAGCAGCCAGTGAGAGAGCGGGACGTGCGCGGCCATAATGCCGACCACGAGACGCAACGTGAACAGCGAGGCCAGCGCCGCGACGTCGAGCATCGCCACGCGCTTCAGGCCCATCGAGTACGCAAGAGTCAACGCCAGATATGTAAGGAGAGCGACGCCCGCCATCGTCGAGGCAAGAAATCCAAGCACCAGTCCCACGAAGATGATGATCGGAGCGGCGATCGCGGCCGTCCCGATCGGCAGCGCCCCGCTGGCGATCGGCCGGAACCGCTTCGACCAGTGCTTGCGATCATCGGCGACGTCCAGAATGTCGTTCAGGATGTAGGTGCCGGAGGCAATCACGCACAGCGCAACGAAGCACAGCAGCGTATCCAGCACGGCTTCGCGCACATGGAACTCGCCGGCGAGAATGATCGGCACGAACACGAGGGTGTTCTTCACCCACTGGTGTGGGCGGCCGCATTTGACCAGGGCACGCAGTTGCGACCTCGGGGAAGTGGTCGTCGGGTCCGGCTCGGCGCTGGTCTGGCGTGTGGACGTCTCCACGGCTCCTCCCCGGGCCTGAGCAGCGAACGGCACGGCTTGCAACTCCGCATAGCTCACGGCCGTCACCCCCGGGGCGACGAGAGCGCCGAGATCCCTGGAACGCGTACTCACCTTCATTTCGCCGTGACACCCCTTTTTCCTGATGATGGCAAACAGTCCGAGAATCGTGTGCCTTGGACAAGGGCCATTTCGGCCCCATGGCTGCTTCTTAGGGGGTACTCAGATCGTCTTGGGGGAGCACGCGACGGCTTGCATCTACGAGGCGCCGGCCTCTGCGCGCGGTCCCGAGCGGGGTGCCGCGCCGCTCAACCCCGCACCAGGAACATAAAGTTTACCCTGTCGAAGGATAACGGGCCACAGACCCACACTGACTCTTTTGAGACGATTGCTCGCTATCGAAGTCCATAGGAACCTTGGCTCAGCTTTTTTTCCCAAGAGATTGGCATCATGCGACGGACAATACTCATCACGGGAGGCGCGGGCTTCCTGGGGTCTCACCTCTGCGATCGCCTGATTGCGGACGGCCACGACGTGATCTGCGTCGACAACTACTTCACGGGCCGCAAGCAGAACATCGAGCACCTGATCGGGCATCCCCGCTTTGAGCTCTTGCGTCACGACGTGACGTTCCCGCTCTACATCGAGGTCGACGAGATCTACAATCTCGCCTGCCCCGCCTCGCCCATCCACTATCAGCACGACCCCGTGCAGACGACCAAGACCAGCGTGCACGGCGCCATCAACATGCTGGGGCTGGCCAAGCGGCTCAAGTGCCGGATCTTCCAGGCCTCAACCTCGGAGGTCTACGGCGACCCCTCGATTCACCCGCAGACCGAAGACTACTGGGGCAACGTGAACCCGATCGGGCCTCGCTCGTGCTACGACGAGGGCAAGCGCTGCGCGGAGACGCTGTTCTTCGACTATTGGCGCCAGCACAGGCTCGAGATCAAGGTGGCGCGCATCTTCAACACCTATGGCCCGCGCATGCTCCCCAACGACGGCCGCGTCGTGTCGAACTTCGTCGTCCAGGCGCTCAAGGGCGAGCCGATCACCATCTATGGCGACGGCAACCAGACACGCTCGTTCTGCTACGTCGACGACCTCATCGAAGGCTTCGTGCGCCTCATGGGCTCGCCCAGGGAACTGACCGGCCCGGTCAACCTCGGCAATCCGGGCGAGTTCACGATCAAGGAGCTCGCCGAGCTTGCCATCGAGATGACGGGCTCGAAGTCGACGCTCACCTTCCTGCCCTTGCCCCAGGACGACCCGAAGCAGCGCCAGCCCAACATCAGCCTGGCCAAGGAGCAACTCGGTTGGCAGCCGAACGTGCCGCTCCGCGACGGGCTGCGCCATACAATCGAATATTTCGACCGGCTGCTGTCGGAAGGAGCCGCCGCGTAAGCGGGTCCGGCCGTCGTGACGCATGGACCGGCAGGGACCCTGGTCGTCCCTGCCGTGCCACCAAAGCATCGGCAAGCCGGTGCGTCGGAAAACTGAAGACAATCGTTAGGAAAAGACGTCACCCCGGCGTCATCGTGGAGCCGGCTTCGCATCACGGCGAAGCCGTGCCGCCCTCCAAGGACGGCCCGGTAGATGGCGTTCGCGTCAGCCGGAAAGGGCCTAGAACGCGCTGCGGTCCTTCCGCTTCCGCTCCTCGGCGACGGCCTCGAGATCGGATTGCACCATCTCCTTGACCAGCTCCCGGAAGGTCACCTTCGGCTTCCAGCCGAGCTTACGGTAGGCTTTCGACGCATCCCCCTGGAGCTGGTCGACCTCCGTGGGGCGGAAGTAGCGCGGATCGACCTTGACCAGCTCCTCTCCCGTCGCCACGTCGATGCCGACCTCGTCGACACCCGAGCCGCGCCAGGCGATCTTGCGCCCGACCTCGGCGAAGGCCAGCTCGACGAACTCGCGCACGGAATGCATCTCGCCGGTGGCGAGTACATAATCGTCCGCGGTCGGCTGCTGCAGCATCAGCCACATGCCCTCCACATAGTCGCGGGCGTGGCCCCAGTCGCGCAGCGAGTCGAGGTTGCCGAGGTAGAGGTTCTTCTGCAGGCCGAGCTCGACGGCAGCCGCGGCGCGCGTGATCTTGCGCGTGACGAAGGTCTCGCCGCGCAGCGGACCCTCATGGTTGAACAAGATGCCGTTCGAGGCGTGAAATCCGTACGCTTCGCGGTAGTTGACCGTGATCCAGTAGGCATAGAGCTTGGCCGCGGCGTAGGGCGAGCGTGGATAGAACGGCGTCGTCTCGCTCTGGGGGACCTGCTGCACCTTGCCGTAGAGCTCCGAGGTCGAGGCCTGATAGAACCGCGTCGTCTCCCCGAGGCCGAGGATGCGGATGGCCTCGAGCAGCCGCAGGGTCCCGATCGCGTCGGCATTGGCCGTGTACTCGGGCGTGTCGAAGCTCACCTGCACATGGCTCTGGGCGGCAAGGTTGTAGATCTCGTCGGGCTTGGTCTCCTGCACCAGACGGATCAGGTTGGTGGCATCGGTCAGATCGCCGTAGTGCATGAAGAAGCGCGTGCCGTGCTCGTGCGGATCGACGTAGATTGAGTCGACCCGTGCCGTGTTGAACGAGGACGAGCGGCGCTTGATGCCGTGGACAATGTAGCCTTTTTCCAGCAGGAGCCGGGCGAGATAGGCCCCATCCTGGCCTGTCACGCCGCTGACGAGTGCAACCTTACCTGTCACGTGGGAGCCGTCCCTTGAAATCTGTTCGCGTCGAAGCAACGAACGCTGAATACCTTGGTGGATCCTTTTGGTAACGCATGCCGCCACCTGCAGCAATAAAGTCCTCGGGCTGAGGTTAGCGGTCGGTATGAGCGCCACGAGCCGGTCACCCCTGGGACCTTAGGCCCGACCTGGACGATCCGCCACGACGCGCCATCATGTCGCGGCTCCCCAGCGCCAGGGGCAACCGTTAACGGCCGCCTCCGCCGTTCGGCGTGCCGAGGCGGAGGCACTAAGTCTCGAAGCATCGGAAAGAGCGCATCACGTCGCCTCGCCTTGCGAAGGCGGCGCACGGTCGAAACGCGGCCATACGGATCGAAGACGGAAGACAGCTCCGACCCAAAGGCGTCCTCGATTCGTCACCTCACCGTGTGCCGAACGACAGTTGCGAGACGCGGAAATACATGGCGCCATCGAGCGTCCGGCCGAGCCGTTCAATGGCTCGCGACGCGCAAAGCAACAATGTAACCCTGGACGTAACATCGCGTGGCCGCATGTGACACGTGCCGCCCACGATTGCACTCGCCCTCGCATCACGGAAGCTGAAATAGCCCATCCGCAACAGGCGCTTGCCTTCACCTCCAATATCACGGTCAGGCGCTGTTCCCCCACTGGCATAACGCTTGCTGAAGCCGGTCAAACAACAACGATCCTTTAGGGAGAGAAATATGCAGCTTCTTCGAGAGCATCCTAGATCAGGAGAGTACCGGAACTTCATCGACGGCAGATTCGTCGATCTGCAGGAGAACAGTCTCGATGTCGCCAATCCCGCCACGCTCGAGGTCATCGCTCGCGTGCCCGAAAGCGGAGCGCGAGTGGTCGACGAGGCCGTGCAGGCGGCGAAGAAAGCGCAACCGGCATGGGAGAAGCTTCCGGCCATCGAGCGCGCCCGCCATCTCAGGACCATTGCGGCGAAGGTGCGAGAGAATGCGGAGGCTCTTGCCCGCCTCATCACGCTGGAGCAAGGCAAGATCCTGCCCCTGGCGCTCGTCGAGGTGAACTTCACGGCCGACTACATCGACTACATGGCCGAGTGGGCTCGCCGCATCGAGGGCGAGGTCCTGACCAGCGACAGGGCCGGAGAGAGCATCTTCCTGCTCCGCAAGCCGATCGGCGTGACCGCGGGCATCCTGCCCTGGAACTTCCCGTTCTTCCTTATTGCCCGCAAGCTGGCGCCGGCGCTGGTGACCGGAAACACCATCGTCATCAAGCCGAGCGAGGAAACGCCGCTCAATGCGTTCGCCTTCGCAGAGCTTGTGGCCGAGACCGATCTCCCCGCGGGCGTCTTCAATCTCGTCGGCGGCACCGGAGCCAAGACCGGCGCCGAGCTCGCAGGCCATAAGGACGTCGGTCTCGTCAGCTTCACGGGAAGCGTCGAGACCGGCAAGAAGATCATGCAGACGGCAGCCAGCAACCTCACGCGCATCAATCTCGAGCTGGGCGGCAAGGCGCCTGCCATCGTGCTGGCCGACGCGAACCTCGATCTCGCTGCAAAGGCAATCTACGACTCGCGCGTGATCAATACGGGCCAGGTCTGCAACTGCGCCGAGCGCGTCTATGTGCACAGCTCCGTCGCAGGCCCGTTCCTCGATCGCATCACCAGGCTGATGCGCGAGACGCGCTACGGCGACCCGCTTGCCGAGCAGGACCTCCACATGGGTCCGCTGATCAACCGTGCCGGCCTGGACAAGGTCTCGGCGGCCGTCGAAGGCGCACGCGCGGCGGGCGGCGAGGTCGTCACCGGCGGCAAGCAGGCGACGGGTCGGCGCGGCTACCACTACGAGCCCACCGTGGTCGTCAACTGCCGTGCGGACATGGAGATCATGCGCAAGGAGGTGTTCGGTCCCGTGTTGCCGATCCAGACCGTGAGCAGCCTTGAGGAGGCGGTCGAGCTCTCGAACGACTCGGACTACGGGCTGACCTCGTCGATCTTCACCAACGACCTGAACAGCGCCATGCGCGCGTGTCGCGACCTCCGCTTCGGCGAGACCTACGTCAACCGCGAGCATTTCGAGGCCATGCAGGGCTTCCACGCCGGCCGGCGCAAGTCGGGCATCGGCGGTGCCGACGGCAAGCACGGTCTCTACGAGTACACCGAGACGCACGCCATCTACCTGCAGCACGGCTGAGGGTTCGACGCGTCGGATCCCCAGTCCGACGCGGCCACCTCCGTGCTGCGATCGCCCTTTCTCCCTCCGCGTAGGCCTCCCTTGCCTCTCCGGTCTGGCACCGGAGAGGCCTTTTCTTGCCTGGAGACGGCAGAGCGTCAGGAGACCAGGTTGCGGGCCTTGGCCTCGGCGAGCATCTCGGCAAGGACGCCGACCGCCAGCGTCGCCTTGGATTTCGCGCCCTGGATCAAGCCTACCGGGGCGCGGAGCCGGGCCAGGCTGGCATCGTCGATCCCCATCGCCGCCAGCGCACGCAACCGCTGCTCGTGCACGGTGCGACTACCGAGAACACCGATATAGAAGCAGTCGCGCTGCAGAAGTCGTGCGATGATCGCGGGCTCGATCTCGTGCTCATGGGACGCAAGCACGACCGCGGAGCTGCAATCGAGCCGCGCGATCGCATCGCAGCCCTGCCCGTGCTCGGCGTCAAAAGAAACGCCCGCGTTCCGGCTATTCGCCCGCGCCGCATCGTCAAGCGACCCGAGCTCGGTCTCGATGCCGGTGATCCGCGCCAGCGCCGCCAACGCCGCAACCACAGGGCTGCTCCCGACGAGCAGGAGACGCATCCGAGGCGGCACCACGCGCAGGAAGAGATCGCCCTCGCGCACGCTCGGAAACAGAGCGCCCTCCTCGGCCAATGACTCGATGAAAGTGTCGGCGCCCGTGAGCGTGCTCCTGATGGCAAACCTCCTGCGCGCGGATAGGTGGCCGGCAATCGCCGCCATCTGCTCACCGCCCAGGCTGCAATCGAAGAAGATGTCGAGCCCGCTCCCGCAGGGCAGCCGGATGTCGATGTATCGCGAGCCCTTGCCGTACCGCACCAGCCTGTTGCGGCCCTCGTCCATGACATCCCGCGCCTCGAGCACGATCGCCTGCTCGAGACACCCCCCGGATAGATAGCCGATATAGCGCCCGTCCTCGGCGACGACCATTTGCGCGCCGATCGGGCGCGGCGCCGCGCCCTCCACGCCGACCAGCGTCACCAGCGCCGTGCGCAGGCCTTCCTGGTGCCACTTGCACAACGTCGCAAGCACGTCGTCCTCGGCCAGCAGATCCGCTGCGGGCGCGGCGACAGGCAAACGCTGGGGGATTTCATTCATGGTCGAGAACGCAACGCGAGACCCGCCTCAGCTTGGCCGAGTGAGATTCTGCCTCTTGATCCATCGGTAGAGCGTCTGCCGGCTGACCCTCAGCTCGCACGCCGCATCCGAGACGCACCAGCGATTGCGCTCGAGGACATCGAGCAGATCGGGCGCCGCCGGACCATCGCTCGTCGCGGAACCGGCAGCATCCCCGACCTCGGGGCTGAGCCAGTCCGGCAAGCGGTCATCCGCGATCTCGTCCCCGCCGGCGGAAGCCAACGCATAGCGCAGCGCAAGGCGCAGCTCGCGCATGTTTCCGGGCCACGGGTGCGCGACAAGGGCCTTAAGCGCCGATGGCGAGATGCCGGGAGCCGCGTCCAGCCCCATCTTCGCGGCCTCGATAGCCAATGCGCCGAGGATGACATCCTCCTTGTCGGTGCGCGCCCTCAGCGCGGGCAGCTCGAGGCGGATGCCGGCGATCCTATAATAGAGATCCTGGCGGAACGACCCCTCGGACACCATCCGAGGCAGGTCCTGGTGGCTGGCGCATATGAGGTTGAAATCGACCTTGATCGGCTTCGCGGAGCCGAGCGGCACCACCTCTCCCTGTGCGAGCACACGAAGCAACCGCGTCTGCAGCACGAGCGGCATGTCGCCGATCTCGTCCAGGAACAGCGTGCCGCCGTTCGCCTCCGCGATGCGTCCGCGGCGGCCTTCGCGGCGCGCCCCGGTAAAGGTTCCGGTCTCGTAGCCGAACAGCTCGCTCTCGATCAGGCTTTCGGGGATCGACGAGCAGTCGATGACCACGAACGGCTTGGACGCGCGCGAGCCCACGTCGTGAATGCCCCGCGCGAACTCCTCCTTGCCCGTTCCGGTCTCGCCGTGGAGCAGGATCGGCAGGTTCTTGTTGACGAGCCTGCGCACGGTACGGACATGCTCGCGCATGATGGAATCGTTGCCGGCCAGGGCATCGAGATCGAGCTTGCCGCTGCCCGAAAAGGCGGCCGTCCCGCCGGAGGCGCGGGCGCTTGCCGGCTTCGAGGAAGCGGCCGCCTTGGAGCGCGCAAGCGCCATCATGCTCGCAAAGCACGGACGATCGCTGTCCTTGAGGCGCGCAATGCCGATGCGCTCGATATGGGCGCTCTTTGCGCTCCGCCCGACATCCTGCCAGTTGATCTCCATGAAATCGGAAAGCGGCTGCCCGATGAGGGCCTCGCAGTCGATGCGGCGCAAATCGGCGCCGCCGCTGCCCTGGACCTCGACGGCACATCCGTTGTCGTCGAGCGCAATGAGGAACCCGCTGCCGTCCTGCTCGCCGTCCAGCCCCCATTCCACGCGGAGAATGGCGCGGTTGCGGTTCCTCTCCAGGAAGTAGCGCCGCTCGATACGGCGCGCCGTTGCGATGACGAGCTCGCACACCAACGGCTGCATCTCCTGCGGCAGATCCGCCACCGACGAGGCGTCGAGCGCCGCGATGACCTGCCCCTTGGGGTCGAAAATCGGCACCGCCGTGCATGTCAGGTTGGAATAGCTGAAAAAGAAGTGCTGCGAGCGGTGTATGGTCACCGCGCGCCGGCTCGCGATCGACGTGCCGACACCGTTGGTGCCCGCATGCATCTCGGCCCACGCGGCGCCCTCACAGACACCGACGCGGCGCAACGCGCGGTCGGGAGACGACGAGGTCCAGACGTCGAGCGCGATGCCGTTCGGATCGGCTAGCATGACGACGTAGCTGGATGCCGCCACCTGCCCCATGAGCCGCTCGATCTCGGGACGCGCGACGTGCCTCAGCAGATCCAGCGGATCGATGGCACGCCGCAGCTCGTTGATGGTGACGATCTCCGGGCCCTTGTTGCCGGCACGATCGAGCTTGTATTCGCTGACGCAGCGCTTCCAGGAGGAGACGATGAGGCTCGGCATGTCCTCGGTCGGACCGCTCTCGCTGCGCGTGATCTCGTCGAAGATCCGCCGCGTATGAGCGTATTCGGGCGACTGGCTTGCCACCTTTCCCTTGCCCAGCACGTTCATTTCGCCCTCCCAACAGATTTCTTATGTAAGACCTGGGGGCATTTCTTTACCTTGCCAGATAGTCATTCCTCTCGACGCGCAACAGGGACGCCTTGAGCCGCATGCTGTCGCGAAGAATGTCTTCCACGCTGCTGAATGTGTATCGGACGTGATCGGCCGCGGCGGCCTCGGCCGCCTTGGGATTGCCGGCCAGAATTGCATCGGCAATGGCGAGATGCTGCCCAAGCAGCTTGGAGCGCACTGCGGCGCGCTGATAGAGCTGCTGGCGGCTGTAGAAAATGTTGGTGCGCAGGAGCTCCGCGAGCCCCCGCATGATGTGGAGCATGACGGCATTGTGCGCCGCCTCGTAGATGGAGAGATGCAGGTCCACGTCGGCCTGCGCCTCCTCCGTCGGATCCTCGACCTCGTGCGCCTTTCTCATCCGCGCAACGCAGGCACGGATCGCCTCGCGGTCGATATCGGAGGCCCGCATCGCCGCGTAGCGCGCCGACTGGGCATCGACGCCCTGCCGGAACTCGAAATAGTCGGCCGTCACTTGCGGATTGTTCTCGAGCAGAGAGGCGAGCGGCTTGAGAAGCGGCGAGAGGAACTGGGCCACGTAGGTGCCGCCGCGCGTCGTGATCAGGAGGCCGCGGCTGGCCAGCATCTCGATCGCCTCGCGCAGGCTGGGCCGCGACACATCGAGCTTCTCGGCCAGCTCGCGCTCGGGCGTCAGGCGCTCTCCGGGGCGCAGGACTCCCTGCAGGATGAGCTTCTCGATATGATCGGCGATCGCCTCTGCCACACGCTGCGGTTTGATACGTTCAGTCGCTCTTTGCATGTGCTCCCCACAGCGATGCGGAACAAACAACGAGCGCTCAGGAGTAATAGCTTATCCAAATCTGTCAATAGGAACTATCTATTTCCCATCTGAGGATTTTGGTCTAATCACTTTACCACGAAGGTGGGCGGTCCGGTTGGGTGGCCAAAGAGACCCGCCACATTGGGAGCGAAAACACGTGTGGTCTCAAGTCTATGATCCCTTCGGGGATATGCTGCTGTCGGCGGGGGCCGCGGCGGCACCAATCGTCGTTCTTCTGGGCGCGATCGCGATTTTCGAGGTGAGGGCGCACTACGCGGCCCTATTGGGACTGGCGACCGCCCTGCTCATCGCCATCTTCGCCTTCGGCATGCCGCCCGCGATGGCGGGGCTCTCGGCCGCCTACGGCGCCGCCTTCGGGTTGCTGCCCATCGGATGGATAATCCTCAACGTCATCTTCCTCTACCAGTTGACCAACGAGAACGGCGAGTTCGAGGTCGCGCAGCGCTCGATCGGCAGGATCAGCCAGGATCGCCGCCTGCAGGTGCTGTTTATCGCCTTCTCTCTGGGTGCCTTCTTCGAGGGTGCAGCCGGGTTCGGCACGCCGGTTGCCGTCACGGCCGCGATGCTGATCGGTCTCGGCTTCGCTCCGCTGGCGGCGTCCGGCTTGTCGCTCATCGCCAATACGGCACCGGTCGCATTCGGCGCGCTTGGTTCCCCGATCATCGCGCTTGCAGCCGTCACCGGCCTCGACCTGCACGAGCTTTCCGGCATGGTCGGACGGCAGCTTCCACTGTTCTCGGTGATCGTCCCATTCTGGGTGATCTGGGCCTATGTCGGCTTCCGGCGCATGATCGAGGTCTGGCCGCCGATTGCGGTCGCCGGCATCACGTTCGCCGTGCCCCAGTACCTCGTCTCCAACTATCACGGGCCGTGGCTGGTCGACATCGTCGCCGCCATCGTGTCCATGGCATCGCTGGCGCTGTTCCTGAAGGTCTGGAAGCCGAGCACCGTCATGACGGAGGCCGTCGTCGGCGCGGCTCCGCAGCCGACACCGCAGAGCGACGAGGCCCCTGGCGACACGCTGACGCGCCGGATGGTGTGGCGCGCCTGGTCGCCTTGGCTCTTGCTCAGCGTCTTCGTGTTCCTGTGGGGCACGCCGCAGTTCAAGGCCTTCCTCGACAGCATCTGGGTCTACAAACACCCGATCGAAGGGCTGAACGGCCTCGTGCAGAAGGTCCCGCCCGTCGTCGCCACGCCGCATGCAGAGGCGGCCGTCTACAATCTGAACCTGCTGTCCGCGACGGGCACCGGCATTCTACTCGCCGCGCTGCTGGCGGGCCTGCTGCTGGGCTATCGCCCGCGCGACCTCTTGCGCGTCTACGCACGCACGCTCTACCTCGTACGCTACTCACTCATGACGATCGCCGCCATGCTCGCCATCGGCTTCGTCACGCGCTACTCCGGCACCGATGCCACGCTCGGCCTCGTCCTGGCCAACACCGGCTGGCTCTACCCCTTCTTCGGCACGCTGATCGGCTGGCTCGGTGTGGCGCTCACCGGCTCGGATACGGCCTCGAACGTGCTGTTTGGCGGCCTGCAGCGGGTCAGCGCCGAGCAGCTCGGCATCAACCCCACCCTCATGGCAGCCGCCAACAGCTCGGGCGGCGTCATGGGCAAAATGATCGACGCACAGAGCATCGTCGTCGCCTCGACCGCCACCAAATGGTACGGTCACGAGGGAACGATCCTGCGCTTCGTATTCTTCCACAGCGTCGCCCTTGCCACGCTCGTCGGCTTGTTCGTGACCGCGCAAGCCTACTACTGGCCTTTCAACCTGCTTGTACCGTAGCTCATTCCGTTGGGACGATAGGCGATGACCGAAGCCGATATTTCACCGCCGGAGGTGAGGAAGCGGCCGCGTGTCGGGCTCTTCGTCACGTGCCTGGTCGATCTCTTTCGACCGAGCATCGGCTTCGCCGCGGTCAAGCTGCTCGAGGACGCGGGCTGCATCGTCGAGGTGCCGCCGCAGCAGATCTGCTGCGGCCAGCCGGCCTACAACAGCGGCGACGTCGCCGGGACGCTCCCTATCGCCCGGCAGGTCATCGAGGCCTTCGCCGGCTTCGACTACGTCGTCGGCCCGTCCGGCTCCTGCATGGCGACGCTCCGCAAGGACTATCCGGAGATGTTCAAGGACGACGCCGAGTGGAGCGGACGCGCGAAAGCGCTTGCGGAACGCAGCTACGAGCTCATGTCGTTCCTCACCGACGTGATCGGTGCTCCGCCGATGAACGTTCGCTTCGAGGGCAAGGCGACGTACCATGACAGTTGCTCCGGCCTGCGCACGCTCGGCATCAAGGAGCAGCCGCGCCGTCTCCTGTCCGACGTCGAGGGTTTGACGCTGACGGAGATGCAGGATTCGGAAACCTGCTGCGGCTTCGGCGGGACCTTCTGCGTCAAGTACCCGGAGGTATCCGTGAAGATGGTGTCGGACAAGATCGGCAACATCGACATGACGGGCGCCGACACGCTGCTGGGAGGCGATCTCGGCTGCCTTCTCAACATCGCCGGACGCCTGTTGCGCCTCGGCAAGCCGGTCCGCGTCTTCCATACGGCGGAAGTGCTTGCCGGCATGGCCGACGGGGCGGCCATCGGCGAGCGGGAGAAATCCTGATGGCGGTCAAGACGCTCGATTTCCACGCGCGTGCATCCAAGGCGATCACCAACGAAAGCCTGCAGAAGTCGTTCTCGAATCTGAAGAGCGGCTTCGTTGCGGCCCGCGCGCGAGCCGTCGCGGCACTTCCCGAGTTCGAGGCGATGCGGGAGGCGGGCGCCGCCATCAAGGATCACACGCTCGACAACCTCGACTTCTATCTCGAGCGCTTCGAGGCGGAGGTGACGAAGCGCGGCGGAAAGGTGCACTGGGCGGCCGATGCCGAGGAGGCACGCCTGATCATCCGCGAGATCTGCGCCGACGTCGGCGCCAAGACCGTCGTCAAGGGAAAGTCGATGGTCTCAGAGGAGATCGGCCTCAACGAGGCGCTGGAGGCCGAAGGCCTGGAGGTCCTGGAGACGGACGCCGGCGAGTACATCGTCCAGCTCGCCAAGGAGGCACCGAGCCATATCGTGATGCCGACCGTGCACAAGACCACGGAGGACATCGCCGACCTGTTCCAAGAGCACCACCGCGCGTATGGCTTCAGCGAGCGCGCGCACGACGCCGCCGAGCTGATCGCCCAGGTGCGCACCCTCATGCGGGACAAGTATTTCGCGGCCGATGTCGGCATCACCGGGGCCAACTTCCTCATCGCCGAGACCGGGTCGAACATCATCGTCACCAACGAGGGCAACGGAGATCTTTCCTGCACGCTCGCGCGCGTGCACATCGTCACCGCCGGCATTGAGAAGCTGGTGCCGACGCTCAACGACGCCAGCGTCCTCCTGCGCCTGCTGGCGCGCAGCGCGCTCGGCCTCGAGACGACGAGCTACACCACCCTGTCGACCGGACCGCGGCGGCCGGGAGACCTCGACGGTCCCGAGCAGTATCATGTCGTCCTTGTCGACAACGGGCGCACCAAGATGCTGGCAGGGGCCTTCCGGCCCATGCTGCGCTGCATACGTTGCGGCGCCTGCATGAACCATTGCCCGGTCTACCTGTCGGTCGGCGGACATGCCTACGGCTCGGTCTATCCAGGCCCCATGGGCTCGGTGCTGACGCCGATGATCGCCGGCCACGAGAAGGCCAAGGAGCTTCCCCACGCCTGCACGCTCAACGGACGCTGCCAGCAGGTGTGCCCCGTGAAGATTCCACTGCCCGACCTCCTACGGCGGTTGCGCCACGACCAGTGGGAGGAAGGCTTCATCAAGGGCAAGGCGCGGTGGGGGATCAGCTTGTGGTCCTGGCTCGCCGCGCGACCCGCGCTCTATCGCATCTTGACGCGCCTCGGCATAACGGTACTTGGAATTGCGGGACGGTCGCGCGGGAGCTTTACGCGCCTGCCGCTCGCGGGTGGCTGGACCACCGGGCGTGACATGCCGGCGCCGCAAGGGACGACGTTCCATGCGGCATGGGCCAAGAGAAAGAAGCGAGCGTGAGCGGAAGCCGACGGGATCACATGCTGACGCGGATCAGGGCGGCACTCGGCAATCGCCCCCGCTCGAAAGGTACGCTGGCGGCCCTCGGCGAGCGGATGGCACGGCCCCCCATCGGGCCGCGTCCGCAGTTGACCGATGATCCGGTAAGTCGACTCGTCGCCAAGACGCAAGCCAACCTCTTCTCGGTCGAGCGCATCGCCTCGCTGCAAATGCTCGTGCCAGCCGTTCGGGCGCTCCTGCCTGAGACCGCCGTTCCCGACATCAGCGTCGCACCTGCGCTCAAGCATCTCGGATGGCCGAGCGACTGGAGCATCAATTTCGGCCCCGGACGCCGCACCGAGAACCTAAGCGTCACCATGGCTATCGCGGGCATCGCCGAGACCGGCAGCGTGGTCCTGCGGTCGGATCCCGCTTCACCGACAACGTTGAATTTTCTTCCTGACGTCCACGTCATCGTCCTGCGCACGGAGGACGTCGTGCCCTATCCCGAGGACGTCTGGGCACGCTTGCGCTCAAAGGGCGGAGACTGGCCGCGGACCGTCAACATCGTCGCCGGGCCGTCGCGCACCGCGGATGTCGGCGGCATCATCGTGCGGCCGGCGCACGGGCCCAAGAGCGTGCATCTCATTCTTTGCGAGAGCTGACCCGCGCACGGACGCGCTGCTCCCGTCCCTTATGGACAGGAATGATTGCGGTCCGGCGCTGGAAAAGAAAAAGGGGGGTGATGTCGATCACCCCCCAGGGCCTTCTAGGGAGAAGCCTAGAAGAAGATCGCTCCGCCGAAGGCGTAGATGTGGAGGTCTTCGAAGTCCTCCGATCCGGACACGCCGCCGGCGGTGAAGTCGAGATCCGCGCTGTAGTTCTTGTACTTGAGCCAGAGCGCCATCGA